>NZ_JBPZEY010000013.1:0-76179 GCF_052061695.1 Alkalicoccus luteus | reverse complement strand
GGCCATCTTCACTGTGAACTTGAAGCGAATCCTGAAACTAATCGGTACAACGTAGCCGCTGCAAACCACACGATCAACAAAAAACCGCCCGTTTCTCCAAGGTTGGGGAGAAACGGGCGGTTTTCATATGAGATTCTGCGATACGAAACGAAAAATCGCTAGATTTTCAGTGGCCCCGCATGAACCGGGTGGTTTTGCATCAGTGTCCGACGCTTGGTACCATGATGAATGTCGTGTAATAAGTAAAGCCGACGAAAAAGACCGTTAAGTATGCTCCGAAAATATAAATATAGGCCCGTTCAGACAGGTTAAGATAGCTCAGCGCGATAAAGACTGCCGTTTGAGCAAAGAATAAAATAGCAGCTTCCAGCATGTCCCCGACCAGAAACAAAACAGCAAAAATTCCGGTCCAGAAACCGAGAACCCGAAACATGCGCTCCATGCTTTTCCCCTCCTTCTATGTAGTAGCTTCAAATAAGTATGAACGAAAGTAAGTTCACCTTATTATAAATCTTTCATATACGGTTTGTAAACTGATGTCATGAAAACGTTTGTGAACATTACGTTGCATCCAAACGGAAAATCATGTTTATTTTTCCGAAATAGAAGGAATTAGACAAATTATGTAGAACAAACTTACATACGTACTTTTAAAAGGAGGATGTTAGGAATGAGTAAAATGGACACGAAAGACTTTATTATAGGGGCACTTGCAGGTGCAGTCGTAGGTGCAGCGGCAGCGATGCTGTATGCGCCAAAATCAGGGCGTGAGCTTCGTACCGATATTAACGAAAAAGCTTCCAGCGTAGCTGATCGTACGTCCGAATGGACAAACACAGCAAAAGAAAAAGGAGCGGAATATTCTCAAACTGCCAAGCAAAAGTCTGATGAATGGACTAGTGCTGCCAAAGAACAATTTGAGCGAGTAGCAGAGAAAGCTTCTGGAGTAAAGGACAAAGCGTCTGATATGGGCGAAGAGCTGGCTGAAGATGTAAAGAGCATTATGGAAACAGAAAAGACAGAAGGAAAAAAGCTCGCTGAACAGGTTGTTCAGGAAATTGAAGAAACGAAGCAGCGTCTGCGCAGCGACGTGGAAGCTCTTAAGACAGAAGAAAAAAACAAGCAGTAGATAGAAGCCGCCTTAAGAAAGATCTTGAGGCGGCTTTTTTACTTTCCGATCAACAGGAAAATAAAAGCAGGAATTTTCGAATGGGTGTCGAATATATGTTCTATAGCCTAATAGAAAAGGATGGTGGTTTATGGAAGCACCTGCAGCGTTAAAACAACTGCTGGCTGATGCTGTTAAATTGAAAGCCTCTGATATTCACCTTATTCCGGCAGAAAATGGCCTTAGAATCAGGTACCGCGTCGATGGAGTTCTGCTGGACATCAGACAGATTCCGTTCTCTTCGGGAAGAAAGCTTGTCTCCCATATGAAGTTTATTGCTGGTATGGATATTGGTGAACGGCGCCGTCCGCAGAATAAGAGAATGGAAGTGACGCTTCAAGGACAAACGATTTTTGTCAGACTGTCCACATTTCCATCAGCACTGCTCGAAACACTTGTACTTCGTATTTATCCGGTCGAATCTTCAGCCGGCCTGCTGAACCTGACGCTATTCCCCAGGCAGGCAGCCTCCCTTCAGAAATTAATCCATTGCCCGCACGGACTCATTCTTATATGCGGTCCAACCGGTTCCGGAAAGACTACTACACTATACTCCCTACTGAAAGACAGAATGACATATGCAACAGAAAATATTATGACACTTGAAGATCCTGTAGAGCGCAAAGAATCAGGACTGCTGCAAATGGAAATAAACGAAAAAGCGGGCGTTACGTATGCTGCCGGTCTGCGCAGTTTACTTCGACATGATCCCGATCTGATCGTCATTGGTGAGATCAGAGATGAAGAAACAGCGGCTGTAGCAGTGAAAGCTGCGATGAGCGGTCACCTCGTTCTCTCCAGTCTTCACTGCAGTTCCGCTTCAGCTGCAGTCAGGCGGATGCTGGACCTGGGTGTTGACCGGGCTGATTTGCAGGAAGTGCTGCATGGTACTGTGTCGCAGCGGCTTGCAGATCTTGCCTGCCCATATTGCAACAGTTCGTGCTCTATTTATTGCAGAAGCAGGCGTGAAGTCAGAAGGAAAGCGATATTCGAAATTCTTATGGAACAGGAGCTGCAAGATGCGTTTCATCAGCTTGAGACAGGGGTTCCTGCTTCAGTCCCACGCATCGATATGCAGAGACTCCTTATTAAAGGTACGGCACTCGGCTACATTCCATTCAGCGCCTGGAAGCAGAAACGAAAAGGTTCGGTTCGTTGAAAAAGCGGAGCGGGTTTAGAAACGATATGGAACGCGGCAGAATGCTGCTCGGCATTTCTGAGCTGTTACGAGAAGGGTATATGCTGACTGATGCGATCGGTCTGTATGGGTCGTTCTTAAGCGGTCGGGCAAAGGCATGGCTGGAAGATGCTGAAGAACAGCTGCATCAGGGAGAGCTCTTCAGCGAACAGCTTTCAGAGGCCGGTTTCACAGGTGAAATTGTTAGTTATCTGAAAATGATGGAGCTTCACGGGTCCTTTCAAAACGGAATGGAAAACAGCGGGCGGCTGCTTGTGAAGCGGGCGGAAATGCAGAAGGAAGTAAGAAATGTTCTATATTATCCAATAGTACTCATAGCTGCTGTCGTTGTCCTCGGCATTGTTTTAATGGAGGGGATTCTGCCTCAATTCGAACAATTTTTTGCGGCAATGGGGAGTGAACTGCCTGTCTACACGAAAGTGCTGCTGTTTTTAATTGAATGGGTGCGTATTCCATTCATTTTAGTATTCAGCGTAGCCTTGCTGCTGACCGGGATATGGTTTCAGCGGCTGCCTGTGAGCCGGAAAATTCAATTGCTGTTAAAACTGCCGGGATTGCGTACATATGTGAAGCAGCTGCTAACGTACTTTCTTTGTGCCCAGACAGGGCCGCTCCTGCGCGGAGGGATGTCGCTGCAGGAGTCTCTTCTGACGCTTGAGGAAGACGCAGAAATACGGTTTTTTCAAGGGGAGGCAGCATCGCTGAGAGAGGGGTTAACGAGTGGGAGGCCGATGACGGAGCTGATTGCTGAACGATCTTACTATGTGCCCCAACTGGGAAACGTCTGGACGTTTGGTGAATCCAGAGGAAAGCTTGGAGAAGAGCTGGAGGCATTTGCTAATTATATGATGCAGCAAATTCAGTTGCAGACAGGAAACATGATTCGTATTATACAGCCCGCTGTGTTTATTCTCGTAGGGACGGTCGTAATGATTTTGTTCTTATCAATGATGATGCCAGTATTTTCCATTATGGAATCATTTTAAAAAGGAGGAAAAAGACATGAAAAAGCGATTATCGGAAAAAGGATTTACGCTGATTGAGGTGATGGTTGTTCTCGTCATCATCTCCATTCTGCTGCTAGTATTCATTCCAAACTTGACTAAAAACCAGGGGGTTGCCAACAGTAAAAGCTGTGAAGCAGTACTGGAGCTTACGGAAGCTCAGATTTTAGCGTATAAAGCCGATCATGGAACACTGCCAAGCTCCATTGCAGATCTGAAAGGTGACTATCTCGATTCAGATACGTGTCCGGACGGTTCACCTATCACCATAAACGGTTACCGGGCCAGTGTTTCGTCCAATTAAGCAGCATGGGTTTACCTTGATGGAAACGATGGTTGGGCTCGCAGTGATCTCAATCATTATCTCCATTGGAATATTAGCGGTGGAACAAACGGTTTTTCAGCTGAATAAAGAGCGAATCATTTACGAATTACGAACAGATTTGCTCAAAGCTCAGCATCACGCAGTATACACCGGTAAAGAGGTAAACGTCAGATTTTCTCCTGACGGCTCATATGAAATCAGAACGTCGTCGGGTCAACTTACGAGGAAACATCATCCCAACGTTACGTTTCAACGGTTGACGCTGGGGCTCCACGAAGTTGTATTTTTACCTAACGGAAACATTCGGAAATTCGGACAGCTGCGAATGGAAATAGAGGACGAAGTCTACCGGATTGTGTTTATGATCGGAGGTGGCAGATTTTATGTGGAAGCTGTCTGAGCGGGGCTACATCATGCTGGAAGTCTCTCTTGCTTTATTGATTCTCGCAGCTGCGGCTCTTGTTTGTTCTGCTGTAATAGGAGCCTACGGGATGGAACGGAATAGCCGTCATCTTGAAAAAACGGCAGCAGCGTACCTTGCCCAGTTGTCACTTGCGGATGCTGAAGCTAAAACAGTGCTAGATGTGGAGGGGGTGCAATGGAAGGTTGCCAGTTACAATGCTGAGCCTTTTACGGAAGTCTGTTTATATAATAAAACGCATAAACGCGAGATTCGGAACTGCAGATATTTTTTCAGCGGACCGCAAAGCCAGAGGTGGAATTATGATTCAGGTCCTCGCGGGGTTCCTGGCTCTCATGATAATCATTCTGCTTTTTACAGCAGGCTATGCGGTATTGGTGATGACTCTGACAGAAGAGCCTGGCTTTCATCCGTATGAATTTGCAGTGTTTAGCTCCCAGCTTGAACAGGAAATCAAGCAAGCGGACTCGTTATCCGTTTCGCCTGGCGGCGACCGGCTGGTGATGACGGCTGATGGAGCGGTTGTAACATACGAGCCTTATGGATCAGGGATAAGAAGGCGTGTTAATTACACGGGCCATCAGATGATGCTGCAGCAGGTATCCAGCTTTACCTTTACCGTCAGTGATGAATCGGTAACTGTTGCAGCGACCGGTTCCGGAAGAACACATCGCGCAGCTCTGCTGTATCCCGGGGGTTTATTACATCGTTCTTATCAGATAAAACATACTAACAAGCCTGGCGATTTGAAACGTGATGAATCGTGCCTGCCCGATCGGAATTCGCTCACACAAGGTGTCTGCCTGGTTGACGGGAGCAGCAATTGAACAGCGAGAAAGGGTTCGCTTTACTTTATGCGATGCTATTACTGCTGATGATGAGCACGGCTGTCCTCGTCATCACTGCTGACATACAGAATATGCATGCCCTTCATGAACAGGAAATGAAAAGAAAAAACACAGCAATGCTCCAGCAGTCAGCGTTAGAATCGCTTATCCATTCAGGATTTTCAGAAGAATTAACCTGGAGCTACAGGAAAGATCAAATTCATGTGCAGCGTGATCCGCTTGAAGAAAATCGCTTTTTCATAACTGTCACATCCGGCTCCTATACAAGAGAGGCAGAGTTTGTCTATAATGAGGAAAGCCGACAGATTTCAGCTTGGAAGGAGCGCGTATGGAGTCATGACTAAAAGGGAAACGGTTTATTTAACCGGATTTATGGGCGCTGGTAAAACCACGTGCGGCAAGCTGCTTGCCGAAAAATTGAGCTTGCCGTTTATTGATCTGGATGACTGGATTCAGAAGCATCACAAAAAGTCAATTCCAGCTATATTTGCTGAAGAGGGAGAAGCTGGTTTTCGGAAGCGGGAACTGGATGCGTTGAAGACGGTATCGGGGTCAGCTGCAGTAGTCTCGACAGGAGGGGGGATAGTGGAAACTCCCGAAGCTCGAAACCTTCTGTCTAAAAACAGCTGTTTTTATTTGAGCGCCCCTTTTGAAGAACTGTTTAAACGAATCGAAGGGGATGCCTCAAGACCGCTCGCCCTGCTCGAAAAACCGAAACTTCAGGAACGATACGATAAGCGGGTGCCGCTATATGAAGAGTGTGGGTACTGCATTGATTCCGAGAAACTGACACCTGAAGAGCTGTGTGAAAAGCTTGCCGGGATGCTTCATAAACGCGATCCCATGTAATGGCTGTAAATGCGCCTGTTTCTAAAGGAATGACTTGCCTGAAAAAAGAGAATAGTGGTACGATAAAGACGCAGGAACGACATGTGAGAAAGATATAATGCGAATGACAGCAAGGGGAGAGAACGGAATCACCGTCGCCGAAGGAGCAAGCGAATTATCGTGAATCTCTCAGGCAAAGCAGACTCTTGTTGGACGCATCTCTGGAAAGACCCGTGCAGGAATGGGTCACCGATGGGGAAACTTTCCCCGGAGCCGCATGCTCCAGTGGAAAGGTAAACTCTCAGGTCAACAGGACAGAGGCGTACAGGTGCTGAGGCATCCGTATGCACTCTGTCCTTTTTCGTTCTTTGCGACCAGTCAATACATAACATAATTCAGAATCAGGGGTGGAAAACATGGGGAAACGTACACCGCTTTACGACCGTTATGCAGCATACGGAGGCAAAACGATTGATTTTGGAGGTTGGGATCTCCCGGTTCAGTTTAGTTCGATTAAAGAAGAGCATGAAGCTGTCAGGACAAAAGCCGGTTTATTTGATGTTTCGCATATGGGAGAAATTCGTGTCACTGGTGAAGGAACTCTGGATTTTCTGCAGAAAATGCTCACAAACAATGTGGAAAAGGCGGCTGATGGACAGTGTCAGTACACAGCAATGTGCTATGAAGATGGAGGAACGGTCGATGATCTGTTAATTTACCGGTTCAACTCCGAAGATGTGCTGCTCGTCGTAAATGCTGCGAACATTGAAAAAGATGAAGAGTGGCTGCGAAAGCACGCAGATGATCGTGTCACGATAACAAATGAGTCAGAGGAAACGGCCCAGCTTGCACTTCAGGGTCCTAAAGCAGAAGAACTGCTGCAGGAGCTCAGTGACACGAATCTTGCCGATATTTCCTTTTTTCGCTTTCGAGAAGTGAAAATTGACGGTGTAAACGCAGTTGTATCAAGAACTGGCTACACTGGAGAAGACGGGTTTGAAATCTATCTTCATCAAGATCGGGCAGCTGAACTTTGGGATACGCTCATTGATCAAGGAGCAGCTCCGATCGGTCTTGGCGCAAGAGACACGCTGCGTTTTGAAGCAAAGCTTGCGCTCTATGGTCAGGAGCTTTCTGCGGACATTACTCCGATTGAAGCTGGAATCGGGTTTGCTGTTAAAACAGATAAACCGTCGGATTTTCTAGGAAAAGCGACGCTTCAACAACAAAAAGCAGATGGGCCCCCGAGAAAGCTTGTCGGGATCGAGATGATCGATAAAGGCATTCCGCGGAATGGCTATAAGGTGTTTGGCGAGGAAACGGAAATCGGTTTTGTCACAAGCGGTACACAGTCCCCCACCCTGGGTAAAAATGTCGGTCTGGCTTTGCTGTCGGCTGACTGGACCGCAATTGGTACAGAAGTAGTGGTGCAGGTCAGAAAGAAAAAACTGAAAGCTGTTGTCGTTGAAACCCCGTTTTATAAACGATCTAAAGGAGGAAACTAACATGAGCAGTCATCGGTATCTGCCGTCAACAGAGCAAGATCAGCAAGCTATGATGGAAACGATTGGAATTGATTCGTTAGAAGAGCTATTTGCAGACGTTCCTGAGGAAGTTCGGTTTCAAGAGGCACTGAATGTTCCAGAAGCACTGAAGGAAACAGCGTTAATCAAAGAAATGCAGCGGCTCGCTGAAAAGAATACGAACGTGAAAGATGTACCTTCCTTTCTGGGGGCTGGTGTGTATGAGCACTACATTCCATCGGTCGTAAACCATATGCTGCTCCGTTCAGAATTTTTCACAGCCTATACGCCGTATCAGCCTGAGATTTCTCAAGGCGAGCTGCAGGGGATATTTGAATTTCAAACGATGATTGCTGAGCTCACCGGCATGGATCTCGCTAACTCTTCGATGTACGACGGTCCTACGGCTCTGGCTGAGGCAGCGATGATGAGCTGCGGTGTGACTAAGAAGAAGCATATTCTCGTTTCGGAGGCCGTTCACCCGGAAGCTGTGGAAGTACTGCGAACGAATGCAAAGGGCCAAAACCTGGAAGTCGTCGTTGTCGAGGCAGAAGATGGGCAAACAAACCTGACTGCGCTGGAAAACAGCTATTCTGAGGATACAGCCTGTGTCATCGTGCAGTATCCGAACTTCTTCGGCCAAATTGAAGATTTGGAAGAGATCGAAAAAATTGCTCATAGCAAAAAAGCACATTTTATTGTTTCATCCAATCCGCTGAGCCTGGGCATGCTGCAGCCGCCCGGAGAATTTGGAGCAGATGTTGTAGTAGGGGACGCTCAGCCGTTCGGCATACCAACCCAGCTGGGAGGACCGCACTGCGGCTACTTTGCTGTGACGAAAAAGCTGATGCGTAAAGTACCGGGCAGACTTGTTGGTGAAACAGTGGATGAAGACGGAAGACGAGGGTTTGTTTTAACGCTTCAGGCTCGGGAGCAGCATATCCGTCGCGACAAAGCTACCAGCAATATTTGTTCCAATCAGGCACTGAATGCGCTCGCTGCATCTGTGGCCATGAGCGCGATCGGAAAATATGGTCTTCAGGAAATGGCTTCTCAGAACATGCAAAAGGCCCACTACGCGAAAAAGCGCCTTCAGCAGGCTGGTTTTGAATTGGTTCATGATGGCCCGTTCTTTAACGAGTTTGTGATTAACCTGCCTGCACCGTGCGAACGAGTAAATGAGGCACTGTTTAAGAAAGGCATCATCGGCGGACTGGATCTAGGCAGATTTTACGAAGGACGCGATCATCACATGCTGATTGCAGTTACAGAGCTTCGTACGAAGGAAGAAATTGAAGCACTCGCAGAAGGACTGGAGGGATTAAAATGAGAACGGAAGAACAGGCGCTCATTTTCGAGCTGAGCAGAGAAGGTCGAATAGGTCACAGCCTCCCGGAACTGGATATTGATCCGGTTGAAGAGCAGGAGCTGCTGCCATCTAAGTATCGCAGAAAAGAACCAGCTGAACTGCCGCAGGTCTCCGAGCTTCAACTCGTCAGACATTATACGGCTTTATCACGCCGTAACCATGGAGTAGATTCCGGCTTTTATCCGCTCGGGTCGTGTACGATGAAATACAACCCGAAAATCAATGAAGATGTAGCGCGATATCCGGGCTTTGCTCACTTGCATCCGTATCAGCCGGAGTCACAGATTCAGGGTGCGCTTGAATTAATGTACGAACTGCAGCGGACTCTTGAAGTTGTAACAGGTATGGATCAAGTGACGCTTCAGCCTGCAGCGGGGGCGCACGGTGAGTGGACCGGGCTTATGCTGATTCGCGCTTATCATGAGGCGAACGGCGATTACGGCCGTACGAAGGTCATTGTTCCAGACTCGGCACACGGCACGAACCCTGCCTCTGCTGTCGTAGCTGGATTTGACGCTGTTACGGTTCGCTCCAATGAAGAAGGACTGGTAGATCTCGAGCACCTGCGTGAGCTGGCAGGCGAGGACACAGCGGCGCTGATGCTGACGAATCCAAATACGTTGGGGCTGTTTGAACGCGATATTGTTGAAATGGCTTCCATTATTCATGAAGCGGGCGGGAAATTATACTATGACGGAGCTAACTCCAATGCAATTTTAGGCATGACTCGTCCCGGTGATATGGGATTTGACGTCGTACACTTAAATCTGCACAAAACGTTTACAACTCCACACGGTGGAGGAGGACCTGGTTCTGGTCCGGTTGGGGTTAAGCAGGATCTTGTTCCGTATCTACCAGCTCCGATCGTTGCAAAAGAGGGCGACAGCTTCAGGTTTGCCTGGGAGTTTCCGGATACGATTGGCCGAGTGAAGCCATACTACGGTAACTTTGGAATTAATGTACGTGCCTATACGTATATTCGAACGATGGGCCCGGAAGGATTGCGGCAGGTTTCCCGTCAGGCAGTGCTGAATGCAAATTATATGCTGCGCAGGCTGCAGCCGTACTTTGACACGCCATATGAGCAGCATTGCAAGCACGAGTTTGTATTGTCAGGGAAAAGACAAAAGAAACTTGGCGTCCGAACGCTGGATATCGCAAAGCGGTTGCTTGATTTCGGCTATCATCCGCCGACGATTTACTTCCCAATTAACGTCGAGGAATGCCTCATGATTGAACCGACTGAAACAGAATCGAAAGAAACACTGGACGAATTTTGCGATGCGATGATTCAAATTGCTAAAGAAGCAGAAACGAATCCTGAGATTGTTCAGGAGGCTCCTCATACGACGGTCGTAAGCCGTTTAGATGAAACACAGGCAGCCCGTAAGCCAATCTTGCGCTGGCAAGCGAAAGAAGAAGCAACCGTTTAATTTAAAAGAAGAAAAAGCCTTCCGGGGAACCACCTCCGGAAGGCTTTTTGCAGGGAAATCTTATTTTTTTACTTTGCCTGTCCACTTTTTAAAGCCGCCTTTAAGCATGTTCAGATCTTCGGCATCTCTTTTTTTGCGGAGAATCTTGGCAGCTTGTACAGATCGGGATCCGTTTTGACAGTATAAATAAACAGGCTTATCCGGCCGAATCTCTGAGTTTCGCATCCTCATTTGAGAAAGCGGAATATTTCGTGCACCCAGAATATGTCCGGTTTTAAATTCCCGCTCTTCACGGACATCAATCAACTGTGCTTTTCGGTAATTTTTAGTGAACTCTTCCTGTGTCAAAACCGACAGGTACGACGGTTTTTTCATACGGAAAATGAGAAACACAATTAGCAAGACGGTTACTGCAATCAGTATCCACAGTTCCATTCCGACACCCCTTTACATGACGTTTACCATACTAAATAATAAACGTTATCAGGTCTTTGTGCAATGTTTCTCTTTCTGCTTTGTTCTTCAGTCTGTTTTTCTGTATGATAGAATGGTTGGGAGGTTGCTCGTATGGAACAATGGTATTACATAAATTCAGGTCCGGCCGGCCCCGCCTACAACATGGCGCTCGATGAAAAGCTGATGGATTGGCACCGGGAAGGGCGAATTCCTCCGGTTATCCGCTTTTATGAATGGAATCCGGCCTCGCTTTCACTCGGTTATTTTCAGCGAGTGGAACGGGATATTGATCTAGAGGCTGTTAAACGGCATAAAGCAGGACTTGTCAGGAGGCCGACAGGCGGCAGAGCTGTCCTGCACGAAGATGAGCTGACGTACAGCATCATCGTAAAGGAAGATCATCCCGGTATTCCCGCCGGCATCACCGAAGCATACAGAGTCCTTTCAGGAGGTCTCCTGCTCGGATTTAAAAACATGGGATTGGAAGCGGGATTTTCCATTCCGTGGACGGAAGAAGAAAAAGCAGATTTAAAATCACCGCGATCCGCCGTCTGTTTTGACGCACCATCCTGGTATGAGATGGTTGTAAACGGTCGAAAGATTGCCGGGAGTGCCCAAACGAGACAAAAAGGAATTATTTTGCAGCACGGATCAATTATTCGGCGGTTTGATGAGGAAAAATTATTTGATATGTTTTTATTTAAGAGTGAACGAATTCGCCGGAGAATGCAGGCAGGCTTCCGCAGTAAAGCGACGCCAATGGAGGAGCTCATGGAACGCATTCCATCTCCAGAAGATATGAGGGCTGCTTTTGTGCGCGGGTTTGAAGAGGATCTTGGCATTCAGCTTAAAGAGTGGGAGCTCAATCAAGAGCTGAAAGAGCAGGTCAGCCATCTGGCTATAAGTAAATACGCGTCGGATGAGTGGAATTACAAATACTAGTATATACCTATTTTTTCGAGCAGAGCCTTGCGCCCGCCGGCTCCTCGAAAAACGGCATATTAATTTCATAACTTTTGCGTTTACAAGCTGACGACCAGGGTATAGAATAGCAATATATCCTATATATAGTTGCTTATTTCACTGAAAACACTATATATAGCGTCATGCTTACGTAATTTCATAAGGAGCCTTGCCGGGCTTCCTTTCTTTTTGCCCGGACAATGATGCTCAGCATTATCAAAAGTACGAGAAGGAGCGAGGCCAGTGACTACGTATATGTCAGAAAAACGAATTGATCTCGATCAGCTGAATAAGGACATTGAGCAGTTTCCACAGGTATTTCCGGTAGCTCCGGATATGCACCGTCAGCAAAGCGGAGTTTCCAGATTGGTGATGCTGGATCGTTATACGTTCAAGGATACAGAAAAAGTAACGTTAAAAGCAGGAGATTTTGTCGTACTGACCGTTAAGAACGATCCAAAGTTTCCAGCACGGGGATACGGTTTTGTGACGAGCATTAACTGGGAAGCGGGAACCGCTAAAATTGCGGTTGAAGAAGAATTCCTCGGTGTGCTTGATTCTCCTGAAGAGAAAAAGACCGGCATCGTTGAGCGCTCACTAGCGACGATCGATAAACCGCTTGAGCTTTATTATGAACAGATTGCTAAGCGTAATGCTCGCGGTCTTGCCTCCGTTGAGAAAACAGAAGAGAAGCGCAGTGAATGGTTTGAAAAGTTCTACCAGCAGCTCGTGAACATGAATTTTGTTCCTGCAGGACGGGTTCTTTACGGAGCAGGCTCCGAAACAGACGTTACGTATTTTAACTGCTATGTCATGCCTTTCGTAGCTGACTCACGAGAGGGAATTTCCGATCACCGCAAACAAGTCATGGAAATCATGAGCCGCGGCGGAGGTGTGGGAACGAATGGATCTACGCTTCGTCCAAGAAACGCGCTTGCAAGAGGAGTGAACGGGAAGTCTTCCGGTTCAGTATCCTGGCTCGATGATATCGCTAAGCTGACGCATCTCGTTGAGCAGGGAGGGTCCAGGCGAGGAGCACAGATGATAATGCTCGCAGACTGGCACCCGGATATTTTGGAGTTTATTATTTCAAAAATGCAGAATCCGCGGATTCTCCGCTATCTGCTCGAGCAGACAGAGGATGATCAAATTGCATCTCTTATTAAAGACAAACTGAAATTCACGCCGTTCACAGAGCTGGAAGAGGCAATGTACCAGAGCATCATTAATTATAAGCATATTGAAGGCCAGGGAGGCTTTGATCCAAAAGTAATCCGTGATGCGGAACAAAAGCTTCGGGATGGCGGAACGTATCAGGTCAACAATGCCGAATTTTTAACTGGTGCGAACATTTCCGTCTGTATAACGAAAGAGTTTATGGAAGCTGTTGAGCAGGATGCAGATTACCAGCTTCGTTTCCCGGACGTAGAGAACTATTCAGCAGAGGAAATGCAGGCGTATAACCGCGAATGGCAGGAGTACGGAGATGTTCGTGAATGGGAAAAGCTTGGGTTTGGTGTCCGCACTTACCGCACCATTAAAGCGAAAGAGCTTTGGAACCTCATTAATATCTGTGCGACGTATTCTGCAGAACCTGGTATTTTCTTTATAGACAATGCTAACGAAATGACAAATGCAAGTGCCTACGGGCAAAAAGTAGTTGCTACCAACCCTTGCGGAGAGCAGCCGCTCGCTCCTTACTCCGTTTGCAATTTGGCTGCGGTAAACCTTGCTGAAATGGCAGACACAGAGGCGAAGAAAGTAGATTACGAAAAACTGGCTGAGACAGTAGCTACCGGCGTCCGCATGCAGGACAACGTCATTGACGCAACTCCTTATTTCCTGGAACAAAACACGAAGCAGGCGCTCGGCGAGCGACGCGTCGGTCTTGGGGTTATGGGGCTGCACGATCTGTTAATTAAGACGGAGACCCGCTATGGCTCTGACGAAGGAAATGTCCTTGTTGATAAGATTTTTGAAACGATTGCTGTTACGGCTTATCGTACCTCAATCGAACTTGCTGAGGAAAAGGGAAGCTTTCCTTATCTTGAGAGTAACAGCGCAGATGAAACACAGTACCTTCGATCGAAGTTCACGGAAACCGGTTATATGAAGAAAATGCCGCTAGACGTGCTGGAGGGGATTCAGAAGCACGGCATTCGCAACTCTCATCTCTTAACAGTAGCACCTACTGGCTCTACTGGAACGATGGTCGGAGTATCTACTGGATTGGAGCCGTATTTTTCCTTCTCTTATTTCCGAAGCGGAAGACTTGGAAAGTTTATCGAAGTGAAGGCAGAAATTTTGCAAAAATATCTTGAAGAACATCCGGAACAAGATCCGAATGAGCTGCCCGACTGGTTTGTTTCGTCAATGGAGCTTTCACCTGAAGAACATGCAGACGTTCAATGTGTGATTCAAAAATGGGTGGACAGCTCATTGAGTAAAACGGTTAATGCACCAAAAGGCTATACCGTAGATCAAGTTAAATCTGTTTATGAGCGTCTCTATAAAGGCGGAGCTAAAGGCGGTACAGTTTACGTTGACGGCAGCCGTGATTCACAAGTGCTTACGCTGAAAGCAGAAGAGAACGACAACTATGCAGTGGACCTCACTGGAGGAGAGCAGCAGAATGAAACAAAGCAGCCGGTTGTGCTTGTTGAAACTATTACCGATGTCCGCTCCACTTCTGTAAATTACGGAAGTGAGGTTGGAGATACGTGCCCGGTTTGCCGACAGGGAACGGTAGAAGACATCGGAGGCTGCAATACGTGCACGAACTGCAGCGCTCAGTTAAAGTGCGGGTTGTAAATTTCACATTGCGGTAACAAAAGGACTGCAGGACTCGATGAACGAGTCCGCAGTCCTTTTCGGGCTTGAACAGAATATAATATTATGAGGTGGGCGAAACACACGCAGCCGCAATAAGAATCGATCCTGTAAAGGCGCCAGTGTTAAGCTGTGAATGGACCGAGCAGCAAGAAAGCATAGAAATAGACCAGCGCATATGCTAAAATGTGACATGCACAATGAATGCAAGCTGTCTGGAGGATCATACATGCCTACACCCAGTATGGAAGATTACTTAGAACGAATTTATCAACTGATCGATGAAAAAGGCTATGCCAGAGTATCAGACATTGCAGATGCATTGGACGTCCATCCATCATCTGTAACAAAAATGGTTCAGAAGCTTGATGCTGAGGATTATTTAGTTTACGAAAAATACAGAGGCCTCGTCCTGACAGCCAAAGGGAAAAAGATAGGCAAACGGCTCGTCTACCGGCATGAACTGCTTGAGGAATTTATGCGCATTATTGGTGTCGATGAGAAACGAATTTACAGTGATGTGGAAGGAATTGAACACCACCTCAGTTGGGAAGCGATTGACCGGATCGGGGATCTCGTAACGTATTTTGAAGAAGATCACAATCGCGTCAAAGAATTGAAAGCGACCCAGCGAAAACAGGACCCTGAAGAAGGCGGAGAAGAGCAGTAAATCGTTACTTCAGGACGTATAAACCACAAGGAGCACCCCGTCAGCCTTCCGCTGATAGGGTGCTCCTTCTCGATTAATCCCTAAATAATTTTTTCGCCCCGTCCATACTGAGCGTACGAACCTGAGACGACCATAATAAAAGGCAGAATAATCGTTATCCACAGGCCTAGAAATAAACCGGCCGCTACATCACCGATCAGGAAGCCCTCAAAAGCAGGACGGACGCCGAAATGAACAAATAAAATGCCGGCTGCCCCAATAGCGGAAGCAAGCCATTTGGCTGGAGCTTGGGTCTGTTCAACAAACATCCGTACTTTATACTGCTCCAGCACCGCTCCTATGCCAGTTCCAAGCAGCAGACCAGGGAGCAGCAAAAACAAATCATCAGGAGCTAAGAGAAGAGCTAAAAAGAAGGGAAGGATAATAGAGAACGAAAATAGATAAGCATCCGGCATAGACCCAATCCATTCAAGGCTGCGGTAAAAGGTATAACTGATAAAACCGCCAATCAGTATACCGCCGGTAACGGTGAACACAGGTACGCCTCCTGCAAGCAGGTAAATCAGGCTGACGGCTGCAGCTGCAGCAATACAAAGGGCTGCTTCTGTTCTTCTCCTGCACAGCGGCAGCAGAAAAGCAAACAGTGTAACCGTTGCCTGAATATGAGGATGGGTAAAGGGAACGCGATCATTGCTTAAAAGCAAATATGGAAAATACATCAGAATAACGTATCCGAGCGACAGAGAAAGCACCGTCAGATAAAGAAGCTGAAAACCCGATCGTTTATCCAACGTCCAAAAAATCGCTCCGGCAGTGATCAGCCAAACTGCAAAGAGTATCTGTGAATAGACAGTGACAAAATAGGAACTCAAGCTTGATCCCCCGCTTCCTGAAAAACTTCAGACTTAATCGGGTGTAAAAGAAAAGAGCCAAGCATTAAAACAAGGCCCGGCTCTTTTTCTTAGGGTTCTTTTTACCTTCAATAACGGTCAGCTTCACCTCTGACTGCCTTTTCAGCAGCGGCTTCGGATGTCGCTTTTCCTGTTTCACCGTTTTCAGTGGAACGTGGCTCCGACGTGATTTCGGCTTGGTTTTCTGCTGCTGCTTAACAACCGGCCGTCCGTTCTTAACAGGCACTTGAAACCCGCTCTGGCGCTGCATCAGCTTCGGCTGCAAAAACTTTTTAAACAGCAGAATAAGCAGTGTGACAATTCCAATCGTTACGAAAATACTGGTTATGAATCCGGCGGGATCGCTGAACAGGGAGACCCCGATGCCGAGAGCAGCAAAAGCTAATACGATAACCACAAGCGGATGAATGCGCCTGCTTTTCATTAGGTCCACCTCCATAAATGTTAAACGGATCATCAGTCCGGTGAAGGAATACGTATACTTACATTTTACATGAGCAAATCGAATACTGCTAGAATGATCTACCGTTCTTTTCCCTGTTTCAACGGATTTTACACCTTGTATTGCCAACCTTGATGAACTATTCATTCCCAGGCTACTATGATAAAATATTCGTTGTGAAAGAATTTCGCAGGAAGGCGGGATGCCCGCATGCTGAACGTTCATGTCATTAATGGACCTAATTTGAATCGGCTTGGAAAAAGGGAGCCGCATATTTATGGAGCAAAGACGCTTCATGACCTTGAAAAAAAAGTGGCAGCACATGCGGACCAGCTTGGCGGAGCCGTTACTTTTTTTCAATACAGCAGTGAAGGGGCTATCATTGACTGCCTGCATGCCGCTGAAGAAACGGCAGATGCGGTCATTTTAAATCCGGCTGCGTTTACACACTACAGCTACGCGCTTCGTGATGCAATTGCCTCTATAGGCATTCCGGTTGTAGAGGTACATCTATCCAACGTTCACGCCCGGGAAGCATTCCGTGCCGTGTCCGTTACAGCGCCGGTATGCAGAGGGCAGATAAGCGGTTTCGGTTTTGAAGGGTACTGCATGGCACTCGACTTTCTTTACAGGGAGGAATTAGCATGACGAGAACAGATCAACTAAGAAGCAGGTTCGATGCGCATGGCGTAGATGCTTTTGTAACGCAAAGTACATATAACAGAAGGTATTTGACCGGTTTTACAGGAACAGCTGGCGCAGCTCTAATCGCAGCTGACAAAGCACAGCTGATCACGGATTTTCGCTATACGGTTCAGGCACGCAGCCAGGCAGAGGGTTTTGAGATCGTTGAACATAAAAAACCATTGCTTGAAGAGCTGGCCGAACAGGTAAAGGCACAGGGCATTCAAAAGCTTGGGTTTGAGAAGGATCACGTTTCTTATACACAGTATGAAGCACTGCGAGATCAACTGGACTGTGAACTGGTTCCAGTATCCGGCATCGTGGAAGACATGAGACTCGTGAAGACTGCGGAGGAAATCAGCGTGATCGAAAAAGCGGTGCAAATCGCCGATGAGGCGTTTGCGCACATTCAGACATACATTAAGCCTGGAGTAAAGGAAATTGACGTATCGAATGAGCTGGAGTTCTTCATGCGAAAGCAGGGGGCTGTTTCTTCCTCTTTTGATATTATAGTCGCTTCTGGAGAACGTTCTGCCTTCCCTCACGGCGTCGCTTCAGATAAAGTCATTGAGCCTGGAGAACTTGTGACGTTGGATTTCGGTGCTTACTATAATGGATACTGCTCTGATATTACGAGAACGGTGGCAGTCGGGAATATATCAGACGAATTGAAAGAGATCTACGACACGGTACTCCAGGCGCAAATCCGGGGCGTCAATGGCTTAAAGCCAGGACTCACCGGACGTGAAGCAGATGCACTGACGAGAGAATATATTAAGGACAAAGGGTACGGCGAGTATTTCGGCCATTCTACCGGACACGGAATGGGCATGGAGGTGCATGAAGGTCCAGGGCTTTCACATCGCTCCGACAAAAAGCTGGAGCCTGGGATGGTTGTAACGGTCGAACCAGGCATCTATGTTGAGGGAACCGGCGGAACGAGAATCGAAGATGACGTCGTTATCACCGAGGAAGGTTGCCGGATTCTTTCCAAATCTTCGAAAGAACTGATCGTTTTATAAGCATAAACGTACTGTTACATTAAAAAGGAGGATATAACATGATTTCAGTAAACGATTTTAAAACAGGACTAACGATTGAAGTAGACAATGATATTTGGCAGGTGTTGGAGTTTCAGCATGTCAAGCCGGGAAAAGGGGCCGCTTTTGTCCGTTCCAAGCTCAGAAGCCTTCGTTCAGGGAACATCCAGGAGAAAACATTCCGGGGAGGAGAAAAAGTAGAAAAAGCGCACATCGATAATGCGAAAATGCAGTATTTGTATTCGTCAGGTGATGAACACGCATTTATGAATACAACGACTTATGAACAAATTGAACTGTCTACCTCCCAGATCGAACGGCAGCTGAAGTTTTTAAAAGAGAATATGGAGGTAAGTGTCCTCTCATTCGGAACAGAAATTCTTGGAGTGGAACTTCCACAGAACGTGAAGCTCGAAGTGACGGAAACGGAGCCAGGCATTAAAGGCGATACGCAGTCAGGCGGAACGAAGCCTGCAACACTCGAAACAGGATTGACTGTGCAAGTGCCGTTTTTCGTAAACCAGGGCGACATCCTGATTATTGATACAAAAGACGGCAAATACATTTCCCGCGGATAGCAGAGAATTTAAATTAATTGGAGTGAGCAGTCATGGAATGGTCAGAATTAACGGAAGGCGCAAAAGCAGTATTGGAACAGACGCGCAGCCAAAAAAACGATAAAATTCAGATTGTGGAGTTTGAAGTAGGATTCTCTCAGTCTGAAGAAGAAGCAGAGGGGGGCATGCCGGTTTCTATTCAGGAAGAAGACTACAAAAGCCTGAAGGCATACACTCAGGAAAACGAGTACGGTGAGAAGTATCATATGGCGCGCAATAAAAACATTGTTAAAATCATTTTGCTTGAAGACGGAAAAATTCCGGATAACCTTTCAGACTTTCCGATTTTCCGGGACTACAAAACAGTGGAAAAGCAGGACTTAGAGCAGGAAGAAGCTGCAGAAAGCAGTGACAGCAATAACGAAGCTTGATCGAGGATGATCGTATCTCTGCTGTAAAGCGTCACCTTGGAAAGAATGGAGTAAGGCGAAGGAATTCCTTCGCTTTACTCAGATTGACATTGTAAGCGCTTACGAAGTGGTCTGACCAAAAAGATGTTTTCAAATTATCTGAAATACGGTAGCATATTTATGAGCAACTCCTAATGGTTTATCGTTACATGTAACGGAAGCTAAATGATGAAAGGGCGGATCATGATGTTAAAAATTCAGGAAATCAGAGAGCTCATTAAACTGATTGACGATTCAAGCATTGATGAATTTAAGTACGAGCAAAATGGAGCAAAAGTGTCACTTAAAAAACACGGCGGTCAAACCGTACAAGCATCTTCACCTGCACCGCAGCAAAAGGAAGCTCCAGCGCCTCAGCCGGCTCCAGCGCCTGCGCCTGAAAAACAGTCTGCTCCGGAGCCAAAGGCCGAAGCTCCTCAAACTGGCAGCGATCAGGAAGGTACATATAAAATAACCTCACCAATGGTTGGAACGTTTTATTCCTCTCCCTCTCCGGATTCGGATCCGTACGTAGCAGAAGGAGACACGGTTAAGAAGGACTCCGTCGTCTGCATTGTTGAAGCGATGAAGCTGATGAATGAAATCGAAGCAGAAGTGAACGGACGTATTGTAAAAGTACTGGTTGAGAACGGCGAGCTGGTTGAATACGGCCAGGAACTATTTCTCGTCGAAGCAGAATAGAGGGATTGAATATGAAAAAAATACTAGTCGCAAACCGCGGAGAAATTGCCGTCCGAATTATCCGGGCAGCACAGGAAATGGGCATTGGCACTGTAGCCGTTTATTCAACTGCAGATAAAGATGCGCTGCACGTTCGAATGGCTGATGAGTCTGTCTGTATCGGTCCTGTCTCCAGCACAGACAGCTATTTAAATTTCACCAACATTATTAGTGCTGCTAAGCTGACGGATGTTGACGGAATTCATCCAGGCTACGGTTTCCTGGCTGAAAACCCCGATTTTGCTGAAATATGTGATGCCTGTAACGTAACGTTTATTGGTCCCAGTCCACAGGCTATCAGTCAAATGGGAACAAAGGACGTCGCAAGGAAAAAGATGCAGGAAGCTGGAGTACCTGTCGTACCAGGCTCTGATGGCCTTGTCGATGGTCCAGATCACGGAGCCGAAGTAGCGGCTGAAATTGGCTACCCTGTTATCATTAAAGCAACTGCCGGAGGCGGCGGAAAAGGGATTCGAGTAGCTAGAGATGAAGCAGAATTAAAAAAAGGAATTTCTGTTACCCAAAAAGAAGCGAAGGCGAACTTCGGCAACGGCGGCGTCTATTTAGAAAAATTTATCGAAGATTTCCGGCACGTGGAAATACAGGTGCTGGCTGACAAGCACGGCAATACGATTCATCTAGGGGAGCGCGACTGCTCAATCCAGCGTCGCCTGCAAAAGCTGGTGGAAGAAACGCCATCGCCTGCGGTGAGTCCGGAAGTACGCCGGAAGATGGGTGACGCGGCTGTTAAAGCTGCCGAAGCTGTAGATTATGTTGGAGCTGGTACGATTGAATTTATTTTCGATCATAATACCGAATCATTTTATTTTATGGAAATGAATACACGGATTCAGGTGGAGCATCCTGTAACCGAAATGGTTACAGGCGTCGATTTGATTAAAGAGCAGATTCGTGCGGCCTCCGGCGAGCCGCTCAGCGTCCGCCAGGAAGATGTGACGTTTAATGGCTGGAGCATCGAATGCCGGATCAATGCAGAAGATCCATTCCGTAACTTTATGCCCTCTCCGGGAACCTTGTCTTTTTATCTCCCGCCGGGCGGACCAGGAGTCAGAGTCGACAGCGCGTGTTATAATGGGTACACAATTAGCCCGTTTTATGATTCAATGGTGGCAAAGCTGATTGTACACGGGGCCGATCGAGCGGAAGCCGTGAGCAAAATGGAGCGCGCGCTGAAAGAATTTTATGTGGAAGGAGTCCATACGACAATTCCTTTCCATATCAGGCTTTTTCAGCATGACGTATTCCGAAGCGGGGATTTCAATACGAAGTTCCTCGAGCTTTACCCGATACGTGCTGAAGAGGAGGAGTAAGATGGCTGAGAACCACACAGTAAAAATAGCCGATTATAAAAATGAACTGGGTACGGTTGAAATCTCACCTGAGGTCGTGGAAATAATTGCGGGCCTCGCAGCTGCAGAAGTGGAAGGTGTAGACCACCTGCACGGGAATTTCGCGGCTGGAGTTGCTGAGAAACTGGGACGTAAATCCTTAAGCAAAGGGATAAAGGTCGACATGAACGGGGAGAATGTCACAATCGATGTCTACATCGTTACAAAATACGGGCATTCAATCCCGGAAGTTGGCGGCCGGGTACAAGAAAACATCGTACAAACATTGAAAACGATGACAGCGCTGGAGGCACAGAACGTGCACATTCACGTAACCGGTGTCCAGTTTGAAACAAAGCTGGAAGCTGAGGCCGCTCCAGAATAATGCAGCGTTCTGCAGGCATGCTAGTTGCCTGCAGAACGTTTTTTCTTGATTAAAGCGTTTACGCCCCCTTTCACATAGTGCATGAAGGCTTAGTGATATGCTATTATGTAAAAGGTAATCAGACAGAGCAGTACAAAAAGGAGCAGAATATTTTATGAACAGAAGAGTGGCTAGAATCAAGTCGGTTCAGGCCCTTTACCAGGTGGAAATGACCGGAGTCGACCCGGCTGAAGCCATAGAGGCCACATTGGAACAGGACGAGCAGAGCAGTGACTTCCTAATAAAACTCGTAAATGGAACACTGGATCATCAGGAAGAGATTGACGGACGACTGGAGGGGGCACTTGACCACTGGTCGCTTGATCGGTTGTCGAGAATTGACAGAGCCATTCTCAGACAGTGTGTCTTTGAAATGATGAACCTCGAGGACGTACCGGTCAATGTCAGTATTAACGAAGCCATTGACCTCGCCAAAGGCTTTAACGCTGACGAAGAAGCTGGTAAATTTGTAAATGGAGTAGCGTCCCGAATCGCTGCGGAATTAAACGAAAACAACGAATAAAAAGGGGATGGGAATATGGGAGCAGAAGTGATTTCCGGTAAAGAGCTTGCACAGGCGACGCGTCAAAGTCTTAAGGAGCGGACTGAGAAACTGGTGGAACAAGGAATAACACCCGGTCTTGGAGTCATTCTGGTAGGAAATGACCCTGCTTCCGCCTCTTACGTTCGTGGAAAAGAAAAAGCGTGTCTGGAAACAGGTATTCATTCTGAAGTGGACCGGCCTGAAGCGACCATCACAGAAGAGGAGCTGCTCGAAAAGATTGAGCGCTTAAACAATCGCGAGGAAATTCACGGGATTCTCGTTCAGCTTCCGCTGCCGGACCACATCGACGAGCAGAAAGTCATTATGGCGATCGACCCGGCAAAAGACGTAGATGGCTTTCATCCTTACAATACCGGAAAAATGCTGACAGGCGAGGACGGTTTTTTACCGTGCACGCCGTTTGGAATTATACATATGCTGAAGTCACGCAACATACCAATTGAAGGCCGTCATGCTGTCGTGGTTGGCCGCAGTAATATAGTCGGCAAGCCAGCCGGAATGCTTTTATTGAAAGAGAATGCGACTGTTACGTTCTGCCATTCCCGAACACAAGATATGAGAAGCCATACGCTGCAGGCCGATATTCTCATTGCTGCTGTCGGTAAAGAAAAATTCATATCAGCAGATGACGTAAAGCCTGGCGCAGTAGTCGTGGACGTAGGCGTCAACCGCACATCCGACGGGAAGCTGGCAGGAGATGTTGATTTTGCTGGCGTGAAAGAAAAGGCTTCATTTATTACGCCTGTACCCGGCGGTGTTGGGCCGATGACGATTACCATGCTGATGTACAACACGGTGATGTCAGCTGAAAAGAAGCTGTCCGCAACATGAATCACGTTACCGTATCGGCAATCACAACGCTTATTAAGCAAACGCTCGACAGGCATGCCGGACTTCAAAATGTATGGGTGCAGGGAGAGATATCCAACTTTAAGAAGCACAGCCGCGGTCATATGTACTTCACGCTAAAGGACGATAAATCCCGACTGCAAAGCGTCATGTTTGCCGGAAACAACCGCAGCCTTGCCTTTGCTCCAGAAAATGGAATGAAGGTGCTGGTCCGCGGAGATATCTCCGTCTATGAGCCTTTTGGTCAGTATCAGTTTTATGCTAAAGAGATGCAGCCGGATGGCATAGGTCATCTTTATATGGCCTTTGAACAGCTGAAGAAAAAACTAGAGGCGGAAGGGTTGTTTTCGCCGGATCATAAGAAAAAAATCCCTAAAATTCCGGAACGGATTGCGGTCGTCACGTCTCCAACCGGGGCTGCAGTTCGCGACATTGTGACGACGATACGACGGAGGTATCCGCTCGCAGCGGTGACACTTCTTCCTGTATTGGTTCAGGGCCCAAACGCTCCAGAGTCGATCATAAAAGCGCTGAGACAAGCTGAAGAAACAGCCTCCTTTGATGTGATCATTGCCGGCAGAGGCGGGGGTTCTCTGGAAGAACTTTGGGCGTTTAACGAGGAAGAGGTTGCGCGCACGATCTTTTCTTTGACAACACCGGTGATCTCTGCGGTCGGGCATGAAACAGATGTAACCATCAGTGACTTCACTGCTGATTTACGAGCACCTACTCCGACTGCGGCTGCCGAGCTTGCAGTACCGGATATACAGGATATGCGTGCATTTGTGATGGAACGCCACACCCGCCTGCTTCGTGCAGTGAAATTAAAATTTGATCGAAAGCAGGAGCAGCTGAAAGCACTTGAGCGCTCGTATGCATTTCAATATCCGCAGCGTCTTTTAGAACAAAAGGAGCAGGAGCTCGATATATGGACGGATAAACTTCGTCGTGCGCTTCAGGAGAATGCCCAGTCCCAGCGAATTCGTCTGGAAAAAATGGAGCAGCGGCTTTCTCATGTACATCCTAATCAGATGGCGGAGAAAGAAAAGAACAAGCTCATGCAGCTCGAACAGGCTTTAAAGACCGCGATAAGACGGCAGCATGATAACGAGCGTCATCGGCTGAACCTGCAGCTGTCCAAACTGGAGCTCCTAAGTCCGCTTCAGCTGATGAAAAAAGGCTACAGTCTTACCTATGATAAGAATGGTGATCTGTTGAGATCGGTTGACAGTGTTGCGAAAGGTGACAAGGTATCACTGAAAATGAAAGATGGCCGCATTGATGCGTCTGTCGTCAATGTAATCAGAGAGGAGCGCGAGGACAAATGACCTTTGAAGAGTCTATGAAAAAACTGGAAAGCATCGTGCAAAACCTGGAGCAGGGTGACGTGCCGCTTGAAGAAGCAATCGACATGTTTCAAGAGGGAATGAAGCTGTCCAAAGCTTGCCATGACAAACTGCACAAGGTGGAAAAGCAGATGACTGAAGTGCTCGAGCAGGACGGTACCCTGTCAGAACTTCCGGAGGAGGAGTTGTAGCGTGCAACTGAAAACATTTATGTCTGTTTATAAAGATCGGGTTGAGCAGCTGTTTCCGACCGTCGTAGGCTCTGCAGAAATGCCGCAAAAGCTGAAGGAATCGATGCTTTATTCATTGGAAGCAGGCGGGAAACGGGTCAGACCTCTGCTCGTCTATGCAGTTTTGGACACATATGGAATAGCACCGGAAAAAGCCGATCAGACAGCCTGCGCTATCGAATTTATCCATACGTACTCACTGATTCATGATGATCTGCCAGCAATGGATGATGATGACGTACGCCGGGGGCGTGCAACCAATCACCGTGTTTATGGAGATGCCTGCGCCATATTGGCAGGAGATGCGATGCTCACGCAAAGTTTTCAGCTGATTGCAAAGGACGAGCTGCTTTCTGCGGATAAAAAGGTGCAGATCATTGCAGCTGTAACTGAGGCGTCAGGTGCACCAGGAATGGTAGGGGGTCAGCTGGACGACATGGAAGCAGAGGGACGTGAAGTAGACGTCCAAGAGCTGGAATATATCCATGCCCGAAAAACGGGTGCTTTATTATCGGTGGCGCTTCAAGCCGGTGCGGTAATTGCGGGTGCTCCGGAAGCGGAACAGCGGGCTTTAGAGGCTTTTGGTAAGCATATCGGTCTTTCCTTTCAGATCAAAGATGATCTCCTGGACGTTGAAGGAGATGAATCAGAGATCGGCAAGCCGGTCGGCAGCGATGAAACGAATGATAAAAACACCTATGTGCGCCTTCTGGGAGTGGAGGGAGCGCGGGAAAAACTCCGCTATCACACTAACAGAGCGTTTGCGGAACTGGAGCAGGTTTCCGGCAATACGGCCGTGTTAAAGGAGCTCGCCGCATACATCAGCGAGCGCACGAAGTAATTGTCCGTACCTCTTTACTCATGGTATAATGAGAAAGGAGAGTGGTGCAGTATTCTAGTCAGTTCTTCACCTTCGAAAGCGGGCCTAAAAATCCACTAAAGGGCACATCGATGAAGTTCCTAGTCTCGGCTTGAGGCGCCCAGCCTTGGGTCCTGACTGGGAGTAAAGGCTGTAGGGCGATCCACAATGGCATGTGGGCGTTGACCCTGCAGCCGCGGAGGCCCATGAGTGTGGTGCTGTTCCCATCAGCGCTATGCTCATGGGTATGAACCTGCCGCGCGGGAAAGGGAAACCCGTGGGCAGCGTAGCCTGCCTTGAGTGGAGTATGAGGGGATTACGGCCGCCAGCCGTATGAAATCATCTCTGCAAAAGAGGATAGAAGGTGGCCGGAGCTGCCAAGGAAAACTTCTAGACTGTTCCGTGTACATGAACAGGGGATTATAGTGCGTACTAAGTGGTAATCCAGTCTGATGTTTGGTGACAGCATCAAGCCGGCTTTAAAGGGAAACCACCGGAGCGGCGACGCTTCGGCAGCCGGTTGGGAAAACCTACTGGACCTATGGCGCAGTTTTTACCCTGTTTGTGACCACTCTTCCTACATATTTACATATCAGCCGGGGTCAAGCCGGCATGCTAAAGGACTTTTAAAGAAAGCCGGGTTGCCTTAATGAAACAGTCAATGATCGATTCGTTGAAATGGAGCTGGATGATTGCCGTTATCACTCTTGTGTTAGCGGCTATTTTTTCTGTCGTCTCCACAGCAATCCTGAGCGGTGTCGCGTGGGGCGTCGGCATGCTGATTGTGTTTCTAATTGTCCTGATAGGGGTAATATCAGATACGATAGGTGTTGCCGCAACTGCGGCCGCAGAAAAGCCGTTTCACGCGATGGCAGCAGAAAAACTGCCCGGGGCAAGGCAAGCGGTTACGATCACACGAAACGCAGATAAGTTCTCCAATTTTACGAATGATGTGATCGGGGATATTGCCGGTGTCATCAGCGGTACTGCTTCTGCCTATGTGGTCCTTCAGCTAGCCGTGCAGCTTGGACATAGCGAAGGATCGACGCTGCAATTTGTTATTTCTGTCGTTTTTACGAGTGTCGTTGCAGCGCTTACTGTAGGTGGTAAATCAGTAGGCAAAACAATTGCGATCCGCTATTCTACTGAGATCATCTACCGTGTGGGTAGATTATTTCATTTGTTAGAGGTAAAATTGAAGATAACCATTTTTAAGGATAAAAAGAAAAGACGGAAGAAAGCTTAATGTTAGAAAGCGAGGGTTTCTCTTGGACGTATTGAATATGAAAGACCCGTCCTTCCTGAAAAATATGACAGATGCCGAACTCGAGCAAACGGCGGAGGATATCCGGTCGTTTTTGATCGACAAACTGTCTGTTACAGGCGGACACCTGGGACCGAATTTAGGAGTGGTTGAGCTGACGCTGATGCTTCATCAGCTCTACGACAGCCCGAAAGATAAATTTCTGTTCGACGTCGGGCACCAGGCATATGTACACAAAATTTTGACAGGACGTGCCGATCAGTTTGACACATTGCGACAGCATAAAGGACTATGCGGATTTCCAAAACGTTCAGAATCCATTCATGACTGCTGGGAAACAGGGCACAGCTCTACATCATTGTCGGGTGCGATGGGGATGACGCTTGCACGCGATTTAAAGGGCACGGATGAGCACATCGTTCCGATTATTGGAGATGGCGCTTTAACCGGGGGTATGGCATTGGAAGCGCTTAACCACATTGGCCATGAGCAGCGGGATATGACGGTCATTCTGAATGATAACGAAATGTCTATCGCGCCTAACGTCGGTGCTATGCACAACATGCTCGGGCGTATGCGCACGGCAGGAAAGTATCAAAAAGCCAAAGATGATTTGGAAATGCTTATTAAGAAAGTGCCGGCATTTGGCGGCAGACTTGCTGCTGCTGCCGAGCGAGTGAAGGACAGTCTGAAATATCTGCTGGTTTCCGGTATGTTTTTTGAAGAGCTGGGCTTTACGTATCTTGGACCAGTTGATGGACATGATTTCCACGATTTGCGTGCAAATATGTCCTATGCGAAAAAGACAAAAGGACCGATATTGATTCATGTCGTGACGAAAAAAGGCAAAGGGTATGCCCCTGCAGAGAACGATGCAAAAGGAACTTGGCATGGACTCGGGCCATATAAGATTGAATCAGGCGAAGTAGTGAAAAAGCCGGGACCTCCGAGCTACAGCGGGGTTTTCGCAGAAACAATGAAAACGATCGCCCGCTCGGATGAGAAGCTGGTTGCAGTTACCCCGGCAATGCCGAACGGAAGCGGACTTGATAAATTCGCAAAAGAGTTTCCGGAGCGTATGTTTGATGTCGGAATTGCAGAGCAGCATGCTACGACGATGTCTGCAGGATTAGCCGCACAAGGGATGAAACCGGTTCTCGCCATCTATTCAACCTTCCTGCAGCGGGGCTATGACCAGCTTGTGCATGACGTCTGCAGACAAAATCTCAACGTGATGTTCGCCATCGACCGCGCAGGGCTTGTTGGAGCTGATGGAGAAACGCATCAGGGTGTGTTTGATATATCCTATATGAGACATCTGCCCAATATGACCCTTCTGTGTCCGAAAGATGAAAATGAATTCCAGCACTTGCTCTATACAGCCTATCAGTATAACAATGGACCGATTGCAGTGCGCTATCCGCGTGGAGCGGGTACCGGAGCTCCGATGGATGAGGAGCTGAAAGAACTCTCCATTGGCACTTGGGAATCGCTTCGATCCGGAGGAGATGCAGCCGTGCTTGCAGTCGGTACGATGGTGCCTGTAGCGGAAGAAGCGGCAGAGCTGCTTGCAAAAGAAGGGATTTCTGTTGAAGTGATCAACGCAAGATCTATTAAGCCGCTGGATGAAGAGATGCTGAAGAGGCTGCATGAGGAAGGAAAACCGCTGCTTACGCTGGAAGAGCATGCACTTCAGGGCGGCTTCGGCAGTGCTGTATTGGAATATTACAACAATGAAAATCTGTATAATGTTCCCGTAGAGCGGATGGGTATCCCGGATTGGTATATTGAACACGGGAGCGTGTCCGATCTGTTAAAAGAAATCGGTTTAACAGCAGATAATACGGCTGCCCGTATCAAATCCATTCTGCCGAGAAAGCAGCAGCGTGCCTGATGAAAAAAGAAAGAGCGGATATTCTTCTCGTGGAGCAGGGGCTGTTTGAGTCCAGGGAAAAGGCGAAGCGGGCGATTATGGCCGGACAGGTCCTGGCCGACGGGCATCGTATTGACAAAGCAGGTATGAAAATCGCAGCTGACTCTGTGTTATCGATGAAAGGGAAGCCGATGCCCTATGTAAGCAGGGGAGGCCTGAAGCTGGAGAAGGCGCTGCGGGAGTTTAACATTACGCTTGACGACAGAGTGATGCTCGACATCGGCTCGTCAACGGGAGGGTTTACAGACTGTGCATTACAGCACGGCATTAAGCTCGTTTACGCCGTGGACGTCGGCTCAAACCAGCTCGTATGGAAGCTGCGTCAGAATCCGAAGGTAGTGGTTATGGAAAAAACGAATTTCCGCTACTGCACCCGTGATGATTTTCAGGTGAAAACGCCTGATTTTGCATCGGTTGACGTGTCCTTTATTTCACTGAAGCATATTCTTCCGGTTATGCATGACGTGCTTTCTCAGGAGGCAGAGGCGGCGGTTCTTGTGAAACCCCAGTTTGAGGCAGGCAGGGAGCAGGTGGGCCGGAATGGACTCGTTAAAGACCCTGCGATTCATCACCAGGTGCTCGTTCAGACTGCTGCCCTGGCGCGTGAGGCAGGATTTTGTGTGACCGGAGCTTCATCGTCCCCCATAAGGGGAGGAAGCGGCAACATTGAATTTCTGCTTCATCTGATTAAAACTACTGCATCCTGCCCGGATGAGCCCGATTTCAAAGAGGTTGTAACATTAGCTCATGAGTCAGATCCAGCCGGGGCGGAGAGCAGATAAAGGGGGAAGCAATGAACAAAGGTCAGCGACATATAAAAATTCGGGATATCATAGGAAACAACGATGTAGAAACACAGGATGAGCTAGTTAACGAACTTCGCCGAGCGGGCTTCAATGTGACCCAGGCAACAGTGAGCAGGGACATAAAGGAACTGCACCTCGTTAAAGTTCCGATGATGGACGGAAGGTATAAATACAGTCTTCCTTCCGATCAGCGATTTAATCCGCTTCAGAAGCTGAAGCGTGCTCTTGTAGACAGTTTCGTTTCTATCGATCATACCTCGCATATGATTGTTATCAAAACGCTACCGGGGAATGCAAATGCTGTGGGAGCGCTGATTGACAATCTGGACTGGCAGGAAATAATGGGAACAATTTGTGGAGATGATACAATTCTCATCATCTGCCGTTCCGACAAAGACCCGGAAAAGCTTTCAGATAAATTTTTGGAAATGCTGTAGCTTGCTGCCCCAGCATTTCCCGGCGAACAAAGAGGACTGGAGCTGCGGAGCAGAATTTCAGTCCTTTTTTCCGTCTGACATTTGTTGAAGAAAGGACTGTGAAAACATGCTGCTGGAGCTTACCATTCGCAATTTTGCTATTATCGAAGAACTGACGGTTTCCTATGAAGAAGGACTAACGGTACTTACCGGGGAAACTGGAGCGGGTAAGTCGATCATCATTGATGCAATCGGGCTGTTGATAGGGGGGCGTGGCTCTGTTGATTTCGTTCGCCACGGCAGTAAACGTGCAGAGATCGAAGGCATCTTCACGGTAGATGGAGAGGCAAAAGAGCTGGACCATTACCTGGAGGATGCAGGTGTTCCAATTGAAGAAGGATCGATCATCCTTCGGCGCGAGATTACGGGTGCAGGTAAAAGCATCTGCCGGATTAATGGAAAGCTGACAACGCTGGCTGTTCTTCGTCAGATTGGACAGCAGTTAGTTGATATTCACGGACAGCATGAACATCAGCAGCTTATGCAAACGGATAAACACCGCATGTTTCTGGATAGATTTGCTGAAGAGAACCTGGCAGCCTCTTTAAAAGAGTACCGGGAAATGTACACGCGTTTTCAAAAGAAGCGGACGCAGCTGAAAGCTCTCTCAGAAAATGAACAGGAGATGGCGCAGCGTCTGGACCTGATCCGCTATCAGCATGAAGAGATTACCAATGCAGAGCTGAAGCCGAGGGAGGATGAGGAGCTGGCAGAAGAAAAGCAGCGCCTTGCAAACAGTGAGGGGCTGTATAAAACGGTTCACGGATCCTACGAAGCCCTTTATGGAGAAGGGAAAGGACTGGAGTGGGTAATGACGGCGATGAACCAGCTGGAAGAGGCTGCAGAAATGGATCCCTCATTGGCCGAATTAAAGGAAACCGTGACGAATAATTATTATTTACTTGAAGAAGCTTCATTTACGATGAGGGAATATTACGACGCCATCGAATTTGATCCGGAACGACTGAATGAAATTGAAGCACGCCTGAGTGAAATCAGTCAGCTGAAACGAAAATACGGAACGTCTGTCGAAGAAATTCTGGAGTACGCAGCATCAATCGAGGAGGAACTGGACAACCTTACGAACAAGGATGAGCGTCTGCATGAATGGGAGAAGGAATTAGAAGCGGCCGCAGAAGATCTCCTTGTAGAAGCAAGCAACATGTCCTCGATTCGTAAAAAAGCAGCTGCAGGACTCGAGGATGCCATTCATCAGCAGCTTGTGGATTTGTACATGAATGATACGGTTTTTCAAACTTCTGTGACGCCAAGGGATCCCGGCTCCATGGCCGCCTCTGCGCTTGTAAAACAGCATCCATTCACAGAATACGGGATAGACGATGTCGAATTTCAGGTAGCTACGAACAAAGGGGAGCCGCTGAAGCCTCTGGCTAAAATCGCATCAGGTGGGGAGATATCCCGGATGATTCTGGCGCTCAAATCGATTCTAGCTAAGCATGAAGGGGTAACATCTCTGATATTTGATGAAGTAGATACAGGAGTCAGCGGGCGTGTGGCGCAGGCGATTGCTGAAAAAATACACCGTATTGCAGAAGGTTCCCAGGTGCTCTGCATCACGCACTTGCCGCAGGTGGCAGCGATGGCTGATACACACCTTTATATTTCTAAATATGGACAGGACGGCAGAACAATTACAAGCGTCCACCCATTGACACAAGAAGAGCAGACGGAAGAAATCGGCAGAATGATTTCAGGTGTAGAAGTAACAGAAGTAACCCGGGAGCATGCCAGAGAGCTTTTGGAACAAGCTTCCCAGAAAAAGTAGCTTTAGGCCCTCTGAAAGAATGCGACTTTTATTGTGCTCAGTACGTATGGTATACTGATTTCGGCATTAATTATAGCAGGTAGCGTCAGAGGGGGAGCACGGTGTGAAGACGATAAAAGTCAGTGTTGCAGATGATAATCAGGAGCTTGTCGGCATCCTTGCTGATTATGTAAATCAGGAAGAAGATATGCAGGTTCTGCATAAGTCGTATAATGGCCAGGAATGTTTGGAATATCTTGGAGAATCTATTCCGGACGTGCTTATATTAGATATTATCATGCCGCATTTGGATGGACTTGCGGTCCTGGAAAAAATCAACCGGATGCAGCTGAAGAAAAAACCGTATATTATTATGCTCACCGCCTTCGGACAGGAAGACGTAACGAAAAAAGCGGTGCAGCTTGGGGCTTCCTACTATGTCTTAAAACCTTTTGACATGGATATTCTCGTAGAGAAAGTGAGAGAGATTGCGACAGGATCCGCTGGAGCGGTTTACGAGCCAAACGTATCGACAGACAACCGGCCGATGAATCTTGATGCCAGCATCACGAGTATCATTCACGAAATTGGTGTTCCTGCTCATATCAAAGGCTATATGTATTTACGAGAGGCAATCACGATGGTGTATGACGATATTGATCTGCTGGGATCAGTTACGAAAGTATTGTATCCTGATATCGCGGATAAATTTAATACAACGTCCAGCAGGGTGGAGAGAGCGATTCGTCACGCGATCGAAGTGGCATGGAACAGAGGAAATATTGAATCGATCTCCAAAATGTTCGGTTACACGGTCAATACTGCAAAATCGAAGCCAACCAATTCGGAGTTTATTGCAATGGTTGCAGATAAGCTGAGAGTCGAGCATCGCCGTTGACCGTTGAACGAAAAACAGCCTGCGGAAGGTTATTACCTTTCTGCAGGCTGTTTTTTTTGAAAGCGCGGAGCGACTTTATTGTTTTTACGGTCCCTGTGCAAAATAAACCCGCCGATAAACCATACGCCCACGGCAAGCGCAGCAGCGCCAGCGAAAAATTGAATGTAAAGCGTCGGATACGGGCTGTTCAGAATTTGAAAAAGCGTATCACGCATCTGCTTAATTCCATACCCTGCTGTAAAAATCGGAATGAGCAGGACGATAAGCGCAGCAAATCGTTGAATAGTCATGAAGCAAGTCCCTTCTTTCATAAGCGTGCATGTTCAGTACCAGTCTATCGAAAAAACCAAGTTCTGTCGAGAATATCCGTTTAAAACGGAGAAGAAGAAGCAGGTGATCGGATGAAGCGTATTTTACTTATCGGCACAAAAGCACAGCTGGAAGAATTGGAAAAGCTCGTACCAGAAGGGGCAGAGGTTTATGGAGGGGTAACAGATCATGCAGCCTGGACCGGCAGTCTGCTGACGACTGTTCCGGAAGAGGATTGGAAATCAAGCCAGTATGAATTTGTTTTTGCTGAGACAAACGTAAGGGACGACACCCTTCCGCTGCAGTGTGCACCCATCTATTTTCGTCAGATGGAGGCGGACGCTGAAAAAGAGGAAATGGAGCAGATGACGGAAAGATTGAAAGAAGTACTAAACGCGACTCACGACGGTATGATTGCCATCAATGAAAAAGCGCAGCTGACACTGTTAAATAAACGCGCTGAAGAAATGACGGGCCTTTCCGCTGTGCAGGATATAGGAAAAGACGTACATGAGGTGATGCCGACTAGCATGCTGCCGAGAGTACTGCAAACCGGAAAGACGGAACATAACCGTAAGCAGAAGCTAGGAAACGACAGAACCATTGTAACAACTAGGGTGCCAATCATGGACCAGGGGCGCCCTGTCGGTGCACTGGGGGTGTTTCGCGACATAACAGAAATCGTCAATATGGCCGAGGAAGTAACAAATCTGAAAAGCATCCAGGAAATGCTGGAAGCGATTATTCACTCATCGGATGATGCGATCTCGGTTGTGGATGAAAATGGGAACGGGCTGTTGATTAACCCTGCTTACACGAGACTGACCGGTCTCTCGGAATCGGAAGTCGTCGGTAAACCAGCTTCTACGGATATATCAGAAGGAGAAAGCATCCATATGCAGGTGCTGCAATCGGGCATTGCTGTGCGCGGAGCGAGAATGAAGGTTGGACCGGCTCGAAAAGATGTCGTTGTAAACGTCGCCCCGGTTATTGTGGATGGAGATGTAAAGGGAAGTGTAGGTGTTGTTCATGATGTATCAGAAATGGAGGCGCTTACAAAAGAACTGGAGCAGGCTCGCAAAATCATTCGCACGCTGGAAGCCAAATACAGCTTCGATGATATCGTAGGCCGGACCCAGGAGATAAAAATGGCGGTGGACCAGGCGAAGGTGGCCGCAAGAACACCGGCTGCTATCCTGCTTCGTGGTGATTCCGGCACAGGTAAAGAGCTGTTTGCACATGCCGTTCACAACGAATCAGGCCGTAAGTTCAACAAATTTATTCGGGTCAACTGCGCCTCGCTGTCTGAAACGCTGTTGGAAAGTGAATTATTCGGCTACGAAGAAGGGGCTTTTTCCGGAGCAAAAAGCGGGGGTAGAAAAGGTGTATTTGAAGAGGCTGATCAAGGCAGCATCTTTCTAGATGAGATCGGCGAACTGACACCAAAAATGCAGGCAAAGCTGCTGCGCGTCTTGCAGGAGCAGGAAATCGTTCGCGTTGGCGGCTCCCAAGTGCTGAAAGTGGACGTCCGCGTTATTGCCGCGACGAATATGAATATAGAAAAGCGGATAGAAGAAGGAGAATTCCGCTCGGATCTGTTTTTCCGTCTAAATCGAGTACCGATCTATATCCCGCCGTTAAATGAGCGAAAAGATGATATCGGCAGGCTGAGTGAGCATCTTATGATGAAGCTGAATCAGGATTACGGCAGGCGGGTCACAAAGCTTTCCCCAGAAGCTCTGCAAAAGCTGCAGCGGTACAGCTGGCCAGGAAATGTAAGAGAATTGGAAAATGTATTAGGCCGGGCAATGATCCATCTCCCTCAAAATGCAAGTATGATTCGGGCGGCTGATATTATAACGGATGAACGTAAAGAAGAGTCGAAATTGGCACCTGAAATCAGTGAAGAGCCTCTTGATGAACAGTTGCGCCGCTTTGAACGGGCCGTCATTGAAAAAATGCTGATTGAAACGGACGGTAATAAAACAAAAGCAGCTTCAAAGCTGGGTATTAGTACAAGAAGTCTCTACTACAAATTAAAATAACTTACATCATCAACCTGATTGCAATAAATTGCGCGCAATATTTTTCGTGGTATGAAAAATATTGCGCGTTTTTGCGCAGGATGAACGGATAGCATTCTGGTATACTCATTTTAGAATGGGTGAAAAGGCGGTGATCGAATGAACGTAACCGATTTAACGAATAAGGTACATAATAAATCTGAACAGGTGACAGTAGCAGTGGCGCATGCAGTTGAACCTTCGATTTTTACAGCCTGCAGCCTTGCAGCCGAGAAGGGAACGGCTTCCTTTCATTTTATTGGTCCGCTAACCGAAATGACAGATGCTATGAAAGATGCAGCGGTGGAACAATCGGACAGGTTTTCATTTTCAGATGCTGCCGATGAAGCAGAATCAGCACAAAAAGCGGTCGTGCTCGTTCACGAAGGACAGGCAGATGTTTTGATGAAAGGGATGACCCCTACTTCTAAGCTTTTAAAAGCGGTGCTTCATAAGGAAAAAGGACTTAGAACCGGACGACTGCTTTCTCATCTGGCGGGGTTTCAGCTTCCAGAGCAGGATGATCTGCTTTTTTTAACAGATGCAGCGATGAATATTGCACCTGATTTAACTCAAAAGCAGGGAATTATTGAGAATGCTGTTGAGGCATTGTCAAAAATGGGGATGGAGCTGCCTAAAACGGCGTTGCTCGCCGCAGTGGAGACGGTAAATCCGGCGATGCCTGCTGCAGTGGACGCCGCAGTTCTGACTCAGATGAACAGACGCGGTCAGCTGGCTGGATGTTTAGTAGATGGACCGCTCGCACTTGATGTCGCCGTGTCTGCTAAAGCAGCAAAGCAAAAAGGGCTGGAAACAGACGTGGCTGGCCGGGCGGATCTATTGGTTGCACCGAATATTGAGACCGGCAACACTTTGTATAAGTCACTGACTCTTTTCGGTGGAGCGACTGTTGGAGGAATGATCGTTGGCGCAAGAGCACCAATCGTGTTAACTTCCAGATCAGATACAGCTGAAAGCCGTCTGTTTTCGCTTTTAATGGCTGTAAGCACGATTCAAAAATAACAGGGGGCGTTACAAATGAAACTATTTACTTACATGGAAGAATACGATTACGAACAGGTTGTCGTTTGTCAGGACCAGGAATCCGGACTGAAAGCAATTATTGCGATCCATGACACCACACTCGGACCGGCGCTAGGCGGAACCAGAATGTGGACTTACGCAACTGAGGAAGCAGCATTTGAAGATGCACTGAGACTGGCAAAAGGAATGACCTATAAAAATGCAGCAGCAGGATTGAATCTCGGCGGCGGCAAAACGGTTATTATTGGAGATCCAAAAAAAGATAAAAACGAAGCGATGTTCCGTGCGTTCGGCCGGTTTATTCAAGGTTTGAACGGCCGGTACATTACAGCAGAGGATGTTGGAACGACTGTAGAGGACATGGATCTCGTTTATTCGGAAACCGACTATGTAACGGGCGTCTCCCCAGCATTCGGATCCTCCGGAAATCCTTCCCCGGTAACGGCGTACGGCGTATACGTCGGAATGAAAGCGGCGGCTAAAAAAGCGTTTGGATCAGATTCCCTTAAAGGAAAGACGGTTGCTGTGCAAGGAATTGGGAATGTCGCTTACAACATGTGCCGCTATCTGCATGAAGAAGGGGCTTCTCTCGTTGTAACAGATATCAATCAGGATTCCGTTCAGCGTGCCGTAAATGAATTCGGAGCAAAAGCTGTAGATGTGAACGACATTTACGATGTGGAAGCAGATATTTATTCTCCTTGCGCTCTCGGTGCAACGGTTAACGACGACACAATTTCCCGGCTGAAAGCTGGAGTCATTGCCGGGGCAGCCAACAATCAGCTGCTCGAAAATCGTCACGGCGATGTCTTACAGGAGAAGGGCATTGTTTATGCGCCGGATTACGTGATTAACTCAGGCGGCGTCATCAATGTAGCGGACGAACTGTTGGGGTATAACAGAGACCGTGCAATGAAAAAAGTAGAAACGATTTATGACAGCATTGAAAAAATATTTGCTATATCAGAACGAGACAATATTCCAACGTACGCAGCTGCAAACAGACTTGCAGAAGAACGAATTGAAACAATGAGGAAATCGCGCAGACAATTCCTGCAGAATGGCATGAATATTTTATCTCGCGGAAGATAATCTGGAGGGAAATCATGGAACACTACCATCGGATTCTGGCGATCAACCCGGGATCTACGTCAACGAAGATTGGGGTATTTGAAAATGAATCGGAGCTGCTTGAGCATACGATCCGTCACGACAGAGCGGAGCTTGAGGATTACCACTCCATTATTGATCAATATGCTTTTCGGAAAGAGATGATCTTAAGAACGCTGGATGAAGCAGGGATCAATTTGTCTCGTCTGTCGGCAGTGGTCGGCCGCGGAGGGCTGCTCAGACCGATTGAAGGCGGCACGTACGAAGTCAATGAAGACATGCTGCACGATTTGAAGGAAGGGTATTCCGGTCAGCACGCTTCCAATCTGGGCGGTATTATCGCCTGGGAAATTGCCAAGCAGCTGAACATTGCTTCTTATATCGTTGACCCTGTTGTTGTAGATGAAATGCATGACCTGGCAAGAGTATCCGGGTTTGCCGATTTTGAACGGAAAAGTATCTTTCATGCACTGAATCAAAAAGCGGTCGCCAGAAAAACAGCTTCTGATATGAACCGTGATTACGAAGATTTGCGGCTGATCATCACGCACATGGGCGGCGGCATTACCGTAGGCGCTCATCGCTATGGCCGTGTCATCGACGTCAATAACGGACTACATGGAGAAGGTCCCTTTTCTCCTGAACGTGCCGGTACAGTTCCGGCAGGGGATCTCGTCTCCTTATGCTTTTCCGGTGATCATTTTTCCTCTGAGATCATGAAAAAAATTGTCGGTCAGGGCGGGTTGGTCGGTCATCTTGGTACAAATGATGCTGTTGAAGTGGAGAACAGAATTGCAAAAGGCGATGACAAAGCAGAGCTTGTTTACGAAGCTATGGCGTATCAGATCGCTAAAGAGATTGGTGCGGCAGCAGCTGTGTTAGAGGGTAAGGTAGATGCGGTCGTTCTTACTGGTGGACTTGCGTTTGGGAAGGAATTTGTACAAAAAATCAAGTCACGTGTAGAATGGATTGCAGATGTACTTGTTTATGCGGGTGAAAATGAGCTTGAGGCATTGACCGCAGGCGCTTTAAGAGTTCTGCGGGGACAGGAAAAGGCTAAATCCTATCACATTCCTTCAGTGGAATCCTAAAAAGGAGAGAATCGTATGGCTGAAAAATATGATCTGGTCATATTAGGAGCTGGTACAGGCGGATACGTTGCTGCGATCCGCGCTGCACAGCTTGGACTCACGACAGCGGTAGTAGAAGCTTCTGAACTGGGAGGGACCTGCCTTCATCGCGGATGTATCCCAAGCAAAGCGCTTTTACGAAGTGCAGAGGTGTATAAAACAGTGAAGCAGGCTGAAGATTTTGGCGTGAAAACAGAAGGGAGCTCGCTTGATTTTCCAGCTGTTATGAAACGCAAAGATGATATTGTTTCAAAGCTGCATCAAGGGGTTCAAGGGCTGATGAAAAAAGGCAAAATCGATGTGTATAAAGGATTCGGCCGAATTCTTGGCCCATCCATTTTTTCTCCCACACCCGGTACGATTTCGGTTGAATATGAAGATGAGCGGGAAAACGACATGCTGATTCCTGCAAACGTCATCATAGCTACAGGAAGCAGACCGCGGACACTTCCCGGACTTGAGTTGGACGAAGAGGATATCATGTCGTCAAATGGGGCGCTGCAGCTCAGTGCTCTGCCAGCATCGATCACGATCGTAGGCGGTGGAGTCATCGGAGTCGAATGGGCCTCCATGTTTATTGATTTCGGCATGGAAGTTACCGTGATCGAATATGCCGGCCGAATTTTACCTACTGAAGATGAGGACGTATCTAAAGAAATGAAAAAAGCGCTTGAGAAGCGTGGCGTTACCATTTATACCAATGCTGCCGTTCGCCCTGAAAGTGTAACCAAAAGCAGCGATGGTGTTAAGGCAAGCTTTGATCACGACGGTGAAGAGCATTCTATTACCTCTGATAAGCTCCTCGTATCAGTTGGCAGAGAAGCCAGCATTCAGAATATTGGCGTAGAGAACACAGACATTATTGTCGAGAACGGCACGATTAAAGTGAATAAACACTACCAGACAAAGGAATCTCACATTTACGCTATCGGCGACTGTATTGGCGGGATGCAGCTTGCTCACGTTGCTTCGCATGAAGGCATTGCAGCTGTCAATCATATCGCTGGAGTTGAGGCACATGCTGTTGACCCGGATATGACACCGCGCTGTACATATTCCTATCCGGAAGCAGCTGCAGTCGGCATGACAGAAGAGCAGGCCAAAGGCGCAGGCTTCGACGTAAAAGTCGGCAAGTTTCCTTTCTCTTCCATTGGGAAAGCACTTGTGCATGGGGATGCATCGGGATTTGTGAAATTTGTTTCGGATAAAAAAACAGACGACCTGCTTGGTGTTCACATGATTGGACCGCACGTCACCGACATGATCTCCGAAGCGGCTCTGGCGAAGCTGCTGGATGCAGCTTCATGGGAAGTAGGCGCTGTCATTCATCCGCATCCTAGTTTGTCAGAAGCCGTAGGCGAAGCAGCACTTGCAGTCGAAGGAATGCAGATTCATGGGTAAGGCAAACAAACAAGAGGAGGTCATACAAGTGGCAGATAACAGACATGAAGCACTAGGACTGACGGATGCAGATGTACTGAACATGTATGAAACCATGCTTCAAGCCCGCATGATCGATGAACGGATGTGGCTTTTAAACCGCGCAGGAAAAATTCCATTTGTCATCTCGTGTCAGGGACAGGAGGCAGCTCAGGTCGGCGCAGCGATGGCATTAGAGCCATCTATTGACTTTGCTCTTCCTTACTACCGGGATATGGGGGTCGTGCTTCATTTCGGCATGACACCTCAGGACCTGATGCTGTCTGCATTTGCAAAAGCGGAAGACCCTAATTCTGGTGGACGTCAGATGCCGGGACATTTCGGCTACCGTGCTAAAAACATCGTGACCGGTTCGTCACCAGTAACAACCCAAGTGCCGCACGCAGTCGGCTTTGCACTTAAGTCTAAAATGAAGCAGGAAGAATCAGTCGCTTTTACGACGTTCGGGGAAGGCTCGTCCAATCAGGGCGATTTTCATGAAGGAATTAACTTCGCAAGTGTGCATGATCTTCCAGTCATCTTCATGTGTGAAAATAATAAATACGCTATTTCCGTGCCGCTCGATAAGCAGTTAAACATCGAAAGCGTGGCAGACCGTGCGGCGGGCTACGGCATTCACGGGGAATCCGTCGATGGCAACGATCCACTCGCTGTTTACAAAGCAGTGAAGGATGCAAGAAACCGAGCAGCTGACGGCATTGGTCCATCCTTAATTGAGACGGTATCGTACCGTCTGACTCCTCATTCAAGCGATGACGATGACAGCACGTACCGCTCCCGCGATGAAGTAGAAGCAGCGAAGAAAATCGACTCGATTCACACGTTCGGTAACTACCTGCGCGAAGCCGGCATTTTAAGCGAGGAAAAAGAGGATGAAATTCGAGCCAGACTTCGCAGGGAAATCGATGAAGCGACGGATTATGCAGAGCAGGCAGCTTACCCGGATACGGATACGCTGACGGACTTTGTTTATGAGGAGGGGAACTAAATGCCGGTTAAAACATACATTGAAGCTGTTACAGCCGCTATGCGTGAAGAAATGGAGCGCGACGAAAATGTCTTTGTACTTGGAGAAGACGTAGGGAAACGCGGGGGAGTATTTCGCGCAACGGACGGTCTCTACGATGCTTTTGGAGAAGAGCGTGTGATTGATACACCTCTCGCTGAATCAGCGATTGCCGGTGTAGGAATCGGTGCAGCCATGGCTGGCATGCGGCCTGTGGCCGAAATGCAGTTCGCTGACTTCATCATGCCGGCTGTTAATCAGATCGTTTCCGAAGCCGCAAAAATACGGTACCGGTCCAACAACGACTGGACATGCCCTATCACAATTCGTGCGCCATTTGGAGGCGGGGTCCATGGAGCTCTCTATCACTCCCAGTCGGTTGAATCATTATTTGCAGGCACCCCTGGCTTAAAAATTGTCATCCCTTCTAATCCATACGATGCTAAAGGCTTGTTAAAAGCAGCGATCCGTTCCAATGATCCTGTTCTGTTTTTTGAACATAAGCGGGCCTACCGTCTCCTGAAAGAAGAAGTGCCGGATGAAGATTATACAGTACCAATTGGTAAAGCCGCTGTAGTACGCGAAGGAAGCGATCTGACGATCATCACTTACGGATTATGCACGCACTTTGCCAAGCAGGCTGCTGAACAGGCTGCAGAAGACGGCATTGAAACACATATTTTGGACCTGCGTACTGTGTATCCGTTAGATAAAGACGCCATTGCAGAAGCAGCTTCCAAAACAGGAAAGGTACTGCTCGTCACGGAAGATAATAAGGAAGGCAGCATTATGAGCGAAGTGGCAGCGATTATTGCTGAACACTGCCTGTTTGATCTTGATGCACCTGTTCAGCGTCTTGCAGGACCGGATGTGCCGGCAATGCCGTATAATCCGCCGCTTGAAAAAAAGTTTATGGTGAATACCGATAAAATTGAAGAAGCATTGCGGGAGCTTGCTGAATTTTAACGAGGAGGGATCCGGATGGCAACAGAAATTACGATGCCCCAGCTGGGGGAGAGCGTGACAGAAGGAACGATTACGAAATGGCTGGTTAAGCCCGGCGACAAAGTAAACAAATACGATCCGCTTGCTGAAGTGATGACAGATAAAGTGAATGCCGAAGTTCCTTCTTCTTTTGCAGGCACGATCACCGAGCTCATCGCAGAGGAGGATCAGACTGTCGAAGTTGGACAAGTCATTTGTACGATGGAAACAGAGGGAAGCGGCGAGCCGAAGCCGGAAGCTCCCGGACCAGGAGAAAAGCAGCAGAAACAGGAAGCGGAGACGTCCTCTGAAGCAGACACCTCCCAGCAGGGCAGATACTCTCCTGCAGTGATGAGACTGGCACAGGAGCATCAACTGGATTTAAATTCAATTCAAGGTTCGGGAAGAGGCGGAAGAATTACCCGCAAGGATATTCAAAAGGTCATCGACGAAGGCGGCCAGCCGGAAGCGAAAGAAGCCGCTCGTTCTAGTCAGCCCGAAGCAGCGCCTGCGAAAACTGAACCTGTACAGGATAGTGCTCCCCCTTCCTCTGACGCACGTCGGGATGAAGTGCCTGTAACTGGAGTTCGCAAAGCCATTGCCTCGAATATGGTACAGTCCAAGCATACAGCTCCGCACGCCTGGATGATGGTCGAAGTCGATGTGACCGATATGGTCAACCTGCGTGAAAAGAAAAAGGCTGAATTTCAAGCTCAGGAAGGCTTTAAGCTGACGTTTATGCCGTTCTTTATGAAAGCCGTTACGGATGCTCTGAAAAAGTATCCACAAGTAAATGCGGCATGGGCAGGAGATAAAATTTACCGTTACAAGGATGTTCATTTGTCGATGGCAGTTGCAACGGAAGATGAGCTGTATGTTCCGGTTATCCGCAATGCAGATGAAAAAAACATCAAAGGTCTGGCCCGGGAGCTGAATGATATAGCCGGGAAAGTAAGAAGTGGAAAACTGACCTCACAGGATATGCAGGGCGGTACGTTTACGCTGAACAATACCGGATCTTTTGGATCTGTTCAATCCCAGCCAATCATCAATACACCGCAGGCCGCTATTCTTTCGGTAGAATCAATTGTAAAGCGTCCTGTCGTATTGAACAATGACGCCATTGCTATCCGCCATATGGTAAACCTTTGCATGAGTCTGGATCATCGTGTACTTGACGGGTATATTTGCGGGAAGTTTATGCAGGAAGTGAAGCAGACGCTTGAAACGATGGATGAGTCAACATCAATTTATTAACGAAAGAAAAAAACCGCCTCGTGCGGTTTTTTTGCTTTAATCGTTCAATTTCCGGCTTTTATAGCAGGATCGGTTACGAAAGCAAACTAAAATCAGCATAAATAGCCGCGAATCATAACAGGGAGAGGTCCGCTCTGCGATCTGCTTATGTTGATTTGCAGCTGTAGGAGGCTTCTAGGAAGTGGAACGGATCGAGCGTGTTACTAAAACAGACCAGCTGAATAAAGATGGCTTTAAAGATAAATAAGAAGCGAATAAGTAGACGATAACAATAATTATGTAAACTAAATACAGTGTCAGGATATGGAAACCGAATAATGGCAGCGGATATGCTGCCAAAAGCCTTGCAGGGAGCCAAACACATGAAATCGTTATTCCTCGCATCAATAATGACAGGGAAGGACCACTGAACGTGACACGCAGAAGCCGCTGGCCAGGCGAGCGTATGCCGGCGGCAGGAAGGACTCCGTATATAAGAGCAAACAGAAATGCAGCTGCAGCAGCTTCTGCTGCTAATGAAAGGGTATCGAAAAACGGAATAAAAAACATTAGTCGAACAACGAGATAATCCACAGCGAGAGCTAGTGCCTCTGCACGTTTAGCGCCATAATTCATTATTGTTCCTCCTAAAAAGCCAGCGGGAGTGACAAAGCCTTTGGCATTTGTGGATGATACGTGTAAAATGGGAATTGAAATCTTCATCAGAAAGGGTGAAACAACATGGAATTCCAAATGTTTATGAACGATGTGGTGCAGGCCGCTCGTCAGGATATGGATCAGGCCGGCTATGACCAGCTTACATCAGCCGAAGACGTAGAGAAAGTACTTGAGGCCGAAGGGACCACATTTGTGGTCGTCAATTCTGTTTGCGGCTGTGCTGGAGGTATCGCACGTCCATCCGCTGCTTACATGAAGAATTATGAAGTGCAGCCGGACCGTTTTGTAACTGTCTTTGCTGGGCAGGATAAGGAAGCAACTGAAAAAGCGCGTTCTTACTTTACAGGATTTGCGCCATCCTCACCCTCTTTTGCACTGCTGAAAGATGGAGAAATTAAAGCTATGGTTGAACGTCATGAAATTGAAGGACATGAACCGATTGAAGTTGTTAATAAGCTGGAAAGCTACTTTGACGAGCACTTCAAAAAGTAACGTGTAGAAGGTCCGGAAGAGCTGCAGCTCTTCCGGCTTTTTCTTGAAAGTGCACACGCTCAAACCGCTTCAACACAACGGTTTAACGTTTCGTGGATATTTATCGGATAGACTGGTCAAACGTTGGGTGATATGCTATAATTTGAAATCGTCAGCACTTAACCGTTGAAACGTATAGGAGTGAAACCGCAATGCAGGATCTCTATAAAGAAATACATATGTATCTTAACCAGGAAGAAGAGATAGGCTTCAAACAATTTGATGATTTTTACAAGCGAGTGATCAGCTATTTTAATGATCACGCCGACAGCTTTGAGGAAGAAGACATCTGGAAGGCTCTCTTTATTTCCGAGAACGTCATGTCTAACGCTGACGGCCGCTCTAAAGAGGCAACTTCGCAAAAAGAAACGAAGAAATACGCAAAAATGTCAAAGCGTCTTACGCTGTGGGCACAAAATTTTGCTGCACGCCTTGCTCGAAAAGGCTACAACGAAGAACAGATGAATGCGACGTTTGAAAAAATGTTTGATGACTACGAAAAATTTAAAGAAGAATAAGCTTGCCGACGACACGTTATATTGGTATAATATTTTATGTGCTGATTAATCAGCACTTGCTGCGCCCGTGGTGAAATGGATATCATACAAGATTTCGGCTCTTGCGTTCCGGGTTCGAATCCTGGCGGGCGCGCCACTATATGATTAGCAATCCTTCAGGACTCCCTGGAGGTTTTTTTATATCACATGGTTTCCGTCATTTCAGGCAGCGTATGTCAGCTTTTAAACAATCAGCCGCGTTTTCCGGTGAGTTGCAGTCGCACAGGAACAGCCGCGAGAAGGGAGAAACCGTACTTGACCATACCGATTGGCTACAGAACGCTAAAAACTGCTGTAGGTGCTGCTGCTGCCGTTGCCATTGCGCAAGCACTTCAGCTCGATTTTTTTGCATCGGCCGGTATTATTGCCATCCTTTGTATTCAGCGAACAAGGAAAAAGTCATTGATGACCGCATGGGAGCGTTTTGCTGCATGTATACTCGGTCTTGCTGCAGGGAGCATGCTCTTCGAATTACTTGGCTACCATCCGCTCTCGATCGGGCTGTTGATGCTGCTTTTTATACCACTTTGTGTCAAAATGCGTATCACTTCCGGAATCGTCACCAGTACGGTTATCATTTTTCACGTCTATACAGCAGGAACTGTGACAGTGGGCCTTCTGCTTAATGAGACGGCTTTGATCGTGATAGGTGTAGGCACTGCATTATTAATGAACAGCTACATTCCAAGCAATGAACGGAAGCTTGAGAAGTATCAAACCGAGCTTGAACATTATTACGCAGCTATCTTTCATCGGTTTGCCGATTACATACGTAATGGGGATACCAACTGGGATGGAAACGAAATCACCAAAGTGTCTTCATTGATTCAGGAAGCGAAAAATGAAGCGATGCGAAACCTTGAGAATCATATCATGCGCTATGAAGACACTTTTTATCACTATTTTAAAATGAGAGAAAAACAGCTCGATATCATTGAACGGCTGATGCCGATGCTTACGTCTATCGATTATCATGTGCAGCAGGCTGATATGCTGGCCGACTTTATGGATGATCTCGCAGACGGAGTGCACCCTGCAAATACGGCATATAAGTATATAGATAAGCTTGATGAATTAAAGGAGTCGTACCGAAACATGAAGCTCCCGGAGACGCGTGAAGAATTTGAAGCGAGATCAGCACTTGCCCATGTAGTAAAGGAGCTGGATGATTATCTTGCCATCAAGCAGCAGTTCAAGACTAAAAAGAGGTATGGGGTACTGGAAACTGGAAGCTGATAAATATGTAAGCTTTGCTTGTTTAAAGACTAATACTGGATAATAAAAAAGGTAAGAAAGCCGGATCAGCGCTTCTGATCCGGCTTTCTTCGTTTATCCAGCAAGTTAAAAGTAGCTTACTCCCATGAGGGCAGTACCTAAAAACATTACGATGATCATCATATAAACGATCGCTTTTCGGAATTTACGGGGCATGATTCAACCTCCTCTGCACCATATGCTTTTCATATTGTACCTGCTGAGCGAGCTGTTTTCAAGAGGGTGGGAACATTAGCAGGGGGTATGCTATAATAAACAGGAATTAACAGGAAAGGGGCGTGCAGATGGAAACGTATGAAAAAGCCTATCAAAAATGGCAGGAGAAACTGCAGAAGCAGCTGAATAAGCGGCCGGAACGCAAGGAATTATTTCAAACCGGCTCTCAACTCGAGGTAGACCGAGTATATTTTCCGGACGAAATTGATAACGCTTACATAGAAAAAGCTGGATTTCCTGGAGAATACCCCTATACAAGAGGAATCCGTCATACGATGTACCGAGGTCAGCTCTGGACGATGAGGCAGTATGCTGGATTTGGCTCTGCCCAGGAAACCAATGAACGTTTCCGTTATTTACTAGACCAAGGTCAAACGGGACTGTCAGTCGCATTTGATCTTCCAACTCAAATTGGATACGACAGCGATGATCCTATGTCGCTCGGCGAAGTCGGCAAAGTAGGAGTAGCCATCGATTCTTTAGAAGACATGGAAATGCTGTTCGATCAAATCGACCTCGGCAAAGTCAGTACCTCCATGACGATCAATGCTTCTGCAGCTGTGCTGCTTGCCATGTACATAGCTGTGGCGGAAAAGCAGGGCGTACCTCACGAAAATGTAAGGGGAACGATTCAAAACGACATCTTAAAAGAATATATTGCAAGGGGTACGTACATTTACCCACCAAAGCCTTCCATGCGCCTGATTACCGATATATTTGCGTTTTGCGGCGAAGAAGCCCCGTCGTTTAATACGATCAGCATCAGCGGATATCACATTCGGGAAGCTGGCTCCACAGCTGTGCAGGAGCTTGCTTTTACGATGGCAAATGCTATTGCTTATGTCGAGGCGGCGGTCGACGCGGGCTTGAAGGTGGATGATTTTGCGCCGCGCCTGGCGTTCTTTTTTAATGGACATAATGATTTCTTCGAAGAAGCAGCAAAATTCAGGGCGGCAAGACGTATGTGGGCGAAGCTGATGCGGGAACGGTTCAACGCCAACTCGCCGCGAAGTGAGCAGCTGCGCTTCCACACACAAGTGGCAGGCTCCACGCTCACCGCTCAGCAGCCCGAAAACAATGTCGTGCGAGTCGCGCTTCAGGCAATGGCCGCTGTACTCGGCGGGACGCAGAGTCTGCACACAAATTCCAAGGATGAGGCGCTTTCGCTGCCGACAGAGGAGAGTGCCCGGATTGCGCTTAGAACCCAGCAGATCATTGCTCACGAAACAGGTGCTGCGAATACGATCGATCCGCTTGGAGGCTCGTACTATGTGGAAGCACTGACAGACCGGCTGGAAGAAGAGGCGTTCCTCTACATCGATCATATCGATACGCTTGGCGGTGCCGTCAGTGCCGTTGAGAAGCAGTACATGCAGCGGGAGATACACCGATCCGCCTATGAGGCGCAAAAACGACTGGAACGACATGATGACATTGTTGTAGGAGTGAATGAATTCCAAACGGAGGACGAACAAGCGCCTGATCTGATGAAAGTAGACGAAGCGTTTGTGGAAAATCAACTCAGCCGTTTGGAGAGGTTGAAGGAGAGACGGGATACTGCGAAGGTGGAAGCTGGCCTTGCAGAGCTGAAGCGAACAGCCTCCGGAAACGGAAACCTGATGTATCCTATTTTGGAATGCGTAAGGGCCTACGCCACTGTTGGAGAAATTTGTCACGCTCTGCGGGAAGTATTTGGAGAATATACGTCGTAAGGAGATGGAAGCAATGGACCGGATCAGAGTATTGATTGCAAAGCCGGGTCTGGATGGACATGACAGAGGAGCGCTTGTTATATCTCAGGCGCTTCGGGACGCCGGCATGGAAGTGATTTATACAGGGCTGCGACAGTCGCCGCAGCAGATAGTACGGGCAGCTGTGCAGGAAGACGTAGATGTCATCGGCCTGAGCAGCTTATCAGGAGCGCATAATGTATTGTTTCCAGCTGTCGTGAAAGAGCTTCAGAAGCAGGAAGCAGCTGACATTATCGTGATCGGCGGCGGCGTCATTCCAGCAGATGATGCGGCAGAGCTGGAGCGGAATGGTATCGAAAAAATATTTACACCGGGCACCCCTACTGGAACAATCGCTGCCTATATTGAAGAAACGGTCCGTGGAAGCGGCTCAGAAGCGTTTGCTCCGGCAAAACGAATCGACCATATCGGCATCGCCGTTCACTCCATTGAAGAGGCTGCTTCCTTTTATTCGACCCACTTTCAGCTAAAGGTTGACAAGGTCGTTGATGTACCTGAACAGGGAGTTCGAGTGGCCTTTATTCCAGCAGGTAACGTGAAGCTCGAGCTGCTGGAGCCTCTCGGCGAGAGCAGCCCGATCGCTCACTTTCTCGATAAGCGCGGCGGAGGTCTGCATCATATTGCCGTAGAGGTGGATAACATCCAAGACCGGCTGCAGCAAATGCGGAATTCAGGAGTAGCGCTTATTGATGATGTGCCAAAAACTGGCGCATCAGGTCAGCCGATAGCTTTTTTACATCCGAAAGCAGCGCACGGAACGCTGGTGGAACTGTTAGAGGGGGACGATCAGGATGGATATGTATGACAAGCTGAATGAGCTTTACGATAAACGCAGACGAGTGGAAATGGGGGGAGGCGATGAACGTCAGCAGAAGCAGCGCGATAAAGGAAAGCTCACTGCGCGGGAGCGAATCGACCTCCTCCTGGATGATGATACGTTTGTAGAGCTCCAGCCATTCATGGAGCACCGGTTTGACGAGCCTGGCATGGAGAAAGGGTCAGCTCCTGGGGAAGGCGTCGTTACCGGATACGGAGACGTGAACGGACGCCGGATTTTCCTTTTTGCTCAGGATTTCACCGTGTACGGGGGCGCATTGGGAGAGATGCATGCAAGGAAAATTGCGAACGTAATGGATCTTGCGGTGAAAAATAAATGTCCATTTATTGGATTGAATGATTCAGGTGGAGCAAGAATTCAGGAAGGCGTGCTGTCACTGGATGGATATGGGAATGTATTTTACCGCAATGCTATTTATTCCGGAGTTATCCCTCAAATATCCGTCATACTTGGCCCGTGTGCCGGGGGTGCGGTGTATTCTCCGGCTATCACAGATTTTGTGTTTATGGTGGAAAAAACGAGCCAAATGTTTATCACTGGTCCAAAAGTAATTGAAACAGTAACCGGTGAAAAAATATCTTCTGAAGAGCTTGGCGGTGCCAGTATTCACAGCTCCGTTAGCGGTAACTGTCATTTTACTGGTACGTCAGAAGAAGAGGTCCTGCAGGAAGTCCGCCGCCTGCTTTCCTATCTTCCGCAGCACCAGGGCGAAGAGGCACCTCGCGAATCTTATGAGAACAAGGATGAATTCCTTTATGATCTGCTCGATTCTGTCCCGGCAGATCCGTCAAGACCGTATGATGTCCGTCATATGATCAAGCAGACGGTAGATGAAGGCAGCTTTATGGAAGTTCAAAAAGATTTCGCGAAAAATGCGGTTATTGGATTTGCAAGAATCGGCGGCCGCCCCGCAGGCTTGATTGCAAATCAGCCAAAAGTAATGGCAGGTGGTCTGGATATAAATTCTTCCGATAAAATTGCCCGCTTTATCCGCTTTTGCGACAGTTTCAGGATTCCATTAATCACATTTGAGGATGTTACAGGCTTTTTGCCCGGAGTGCAGCAGGAGCATGGCGGCATTATCCGGCACGGTGCCAAAATACTGTACGCTTATTCAGAAGCGACCGTGCCCAAAATCACCGTCATTACCCGAAAAGCATACGGCGGTGCGTACGTAGCATTGAACAGCAAATCGATCGGGGCTGATATTGTGTATGCGTGGCCGAACGCTGAAATTGCTGTGATGGGACCTCACGGAGCTGCTAACGTGATTTTTGCTCGTGAAATCCAGGACAGTGATGACCCCGAGGCTGTAAGAGCTGAAAAGATTGAACTGTATCGCGAGAAATTTGCCAATCCGTATATTGCAGCGGCAAACGGAATGGTGGATGATGTGATCGACCCAAGAGAAACAAGAATGAAGCTGATGCAAAGTCTGCGTATGCTGGAAGTGAAATCGGAACAGCGTCCTGAAAAAAGGCATGGGAATATTCCTCTTTAATACCTTATGATACAATCAGAAACGTACATAAGCTGGAGGAGGACATGATAGTGAATAAACAACGATTGCTGGATGAATTTTTAGAGCTGGTTCAAACTGATTCAGAAACGAAATATGAAAGAGAAATAGCAGATTTACTCATCCAAAAACTTCAAGACATTGGAATGGATGTTGTAGAGGATTCGTCTCAGCCTCGAACGGGACACGGAGCAGGGAATCTGATCGCGACATTGGAAGGAAACACAAATGGGAAAGCAATTTATTTTACATCTCACATGGACACTGTCGTACCAGGATTATCTGTTCAGCCTGTTGTCGAGGACGGGGTTATACGCTCGGACGGAACCACCGTTCTGGGAGCTGACGACAAGGCCGGTATAGCAGCCATGTTTGAAGCCGTACGCACGCTGAAGGAAGAGGGCGCTGCCCATGGAACGATACAGTTTATTATTACGGTAGGAGAGGAATCAGGTTTAGCAGGCGCCAGGGAATTAGATATGGAGCTGGTTAACGCAGATTTCGGCTATGCACTCGACAGTGACGGTGCCGTAGGAAGCATTGTGACGGCTGCGCCAAATCAGGCAAAATTGTTTATTACATGTCATGGTCAAAAAGCGCATGCAGGTGTAGCGCCAGAACGTGGCATATCTGCTATTCAAGTTGCTGCTGATGCGGTAAGCCGGATGCCGCTTGGGCGTATTGATGAGGAAACAACTGCAAATATTGGGAGAATTGAAGGCGGAAGCCAGACAAATATCGTTTGCGATCGAGTCGACTTGAAGGCTGAGGCACGTTCACTCGTCCGTTCCAAGCTCGAAGCACAGACAGCTGCCATGCGAGAGGCATGCGAGAAGGCGGCTGAACGCTTTCAGACAACTGTGGATGTGGATATTCAATTTGTCTATCCGGGCTTTAAACAGGCTGAAACGGATGAGGTTGTTGAATTTGCAGTTGAAGCTGTTAAACAAATCGGCAGAGAGCCTTTGTTAAAGCAAAGCGGCGGAGGAAGCGACGCGAATATAATTGCCGGGCACGGCGTCCCGACTGTCAATTTGGGCGTAGGATATGAAAACATTCACACAACAGCTGAAAGTATACCCGAGCAGGAATTGTATAATCTTGCAGAGCTCACTTACGCATTGATGAAGCAGTCAGCACACGCATAACAAAAAACGGTGCCGGTAATCCGGTACCGTTTTCAGAGTGTTGATAAAGTCATTTCAGGTGAATGACTTTGCATCTGCCTGCATCTGCGGACCCTCGCTTTCCGGAGGGAACGGGCTCAGCTAACCGCTTCTTCCTTTCGTCAGAAGCGCTGGATCTTCGCCTCGTTCTGATCCTCCCGGAGTCGGGTTTCCTCCGATTTAGCAGCTGGCTGTCCGGTTAAAACCCTGGTGAAGATTCACACGAGCTTGTTCCATCTAGAGGGAACCTTTCGTTAGGCAGCGCTTCGATGTCGAATCGGGATGAACGTCAACGTATCCACCAAAAAAAGCCGCAGCGTCCAGCGATTGAGACGTTTTTCTCCATCAAACAAATTCATTTCCCCTTTGTGTCCGGCGTGCCCGTGGAATTAGCGCAGCCTGAAGATCCTTTCTCAGAGGTTTATCCTGAGAAATAGCTGAAGGCAAGCCCACGGCAGGCTCGGTAAACAGAGGGGAAAGTCAATCAATCGAATAAACATGTAAACAAATTGACTTTATCAACAGCCTGAAAACGGTGCCGGTAATCCGGCACCGTTTTAACTATTTCAAAATCCAAGGGCACTCCATTCACTGTAAAAGACCAATCGATTCCTGTCTGCCGAACTCTATTGACTCCAAGATCGTCTCTTCTGAGCAGCCGATCAGCTGGGCCAGCTGTCTAATCGTAGGTGAAGGCGCCCTGGCGGCCGTAAACTCCTTTAAGGCCTCCGTAACCAGGTGAAGAACCGATTGATGAACAGGAGATTGATAAAATTGCTCCCTCATCAATATCGACCACCTTTCTATATACGTAGTATAGCATAGATAATAGTCACGGTCGAACGTATGTTTACAAAATGTTGTGAATAATTTGTAAATTTCATGAATCGTACCTGCTTATTTGCGGCTTATCGTCTTTGGAGGAAGTTGAGTGTTAGTTTATACATATCATAGCTGAAAACAGTTTATGCTTTACCGCCTTTTTTGCTCTAAAAAGCTTTGCAAGAGTAGCTTAACGTTTAGCGGTGCAGGAGCAAAATCTGATAAAATGAAAAGAGACTATGGAGAGAAAAGGAGGGCGTCAGCGTGAGTCACCGAATCATTTTTCATATTGATTTGAACAGCTTTTATGCCTCTGTTGAAGCAGCTGATGACCCTTCGCTAAAAGGCAAGCCGCTTGCTATTGCAGGAAACGCCAAAAAAAGGAAAGGCATCGTTGTAACGGCTAGTTACGAAGCTAAAAAAATGGGCGTGAAGCCACCGGTGCCTCTGTGGGAAGCTAAGAAGGCATGCCCCGATTTGCTTGTCAGAGAGCCGCGCTTTCCAAGGTACCGGGAAATGTCTGCAAAATTTTTTGAGGTGCTGCGCAGTAAAACAGGTTTAGTGGAGCCGGTATCGATTGATGAAGGCTACCTGGATATGACGAAATACTTATATGGAAAGCATCCTGTTGCCGTGGCTCAATCAATTCAGCAGGAGGTGCTGGATACTTTGGGGCTTCCTTGCAGCATTGGTATTGGACCTAACAAATTCCTTGCGAAAACAGCAAGTGACTGGAAAAAACCGCTAGGTATTACGGTATTGCGAAAGCGGGATGTGCAGCGCCTTTTATGGCCGCTGCCCTGTGAGGAGATGCATGGAATTGGAGCGAGAACAGCAGAAAAACTGAGGCAGCTGAGTATTGAAACAATTGGTGATATCGCAGCTTATGGAGAGGATAAGCTGAAAAGCACGTTCGGCTCGAGTGGAGGCAGAATGTTTGAAAAAGCGTGGGGAATTGATAGCAGACCCGTTGATCCGGAATCAGCTGAAGAGTTTAAAAGTATCGGTCATTCGCGCACGCTTCCGGAAGATGCGGTAAGCCTGCAGGATATGGCGCCAGTAATTCATCTGCTGTCCAATTTAGTTGCACAGCGACTTCATAAGAAATACGTTTATGCTTCCGGTCTGCAGCTTACAATCAGATACAGTACGTGGGAAACCATACAGCGTTCCATCAGACTTCCATATCCACTTTCCGACCATCAGACGATTGAATCCTGCGCCAAAGAGCTGCTGGAGACATCTTGGAACGGAGACAGGGTCAGGCTGTTAGGTTTAACAGGAATTGACCTGATTGAAAAAGGCAGTGCAGTAAAACAGCTTGATTTGTTTTCTTATCAGAAGGACAAAGAAGAATGGGATCGAGACGAACACGTTAGACAGCTGCAAGAGCGGTTCGGTCCAACGGCTGTTCGGCGAGGCTATTACAAATAGAATCAGGTGTGCCACATCGACTGTCTAAACTGCTTGCTGTGTTTACCTGCAAATTAATTCGTTCGCATGCCGTCCATCTTCACTTGTAAACAGAGATTTGCCTTAGGCTGCTGCTTAAGGCTTCTTCTAATTTACTTAATAGATAGCACGTTAGAAGGGGATGGATTCATATGGGCAGTGCTTTTCACGAGATGTTTTCACTCCCCATGCTGACTTCTCACGAACGGACTGCCGCTCAAAACCAGAACGAGAGTGAAGCTTTAGACTCTCTTTCACCCTGCAGCTTACAAGCGAAGCGTCGTTTGAGTAACGCTTACACGGCGGGCTCGTGCTAATTGGTATCAATCTTCGTCACCTCCCTGCAAGTGACCGGCTCTGAAGGGCCTCCAATCATGGAGGGATTAAAACGAGTCGAGAATCCGGCGGCCGGCAGTGCGTTTCACGTGCCTGGTTAGGCCTGCACGATCGGCTTCCATACGGATAGAATCTTCCCGAGGAAACGTTTCGATGTTAAATAGAGATGCCAGTACGTCATCGAATTCATGACAAACGAAAAGAAGCAGTCGCGTCTGCCCGTCATGACGTTGGTCTTTAAGAATCGAAGCGCTTTCCCCGATGTTTCGGGCGGAGGCGAAACAAGCAGTTTGAATATAGCTGAAGGCCAGGCCACGGCAGGCTGGGGTAAGCAGAGGGCAAATACAACCACACGAATACATATGTAAATTGAAAGACTTTTACAACAGCCTGAGCCGTCCGATGTAACCGGACGGCTTTTGTAGCTGAACTCGTTGCCGTACTAGTTCTTTAGGGTCAAGCGATATACGGAAGAGCAAGTAAAACAAGGAATTGGTTCAAGAGCTCTTATGTTTAACCGATATAGAAACTAGATAAAAGACGGTCACAGTACCGACTGCAGGAGGATGGTCATATGGAGATTCAGCCTTTCCAGCAATATTCACACGAGCAGCGGCCAGCACCTCGTGAAGGGGAAACAGTAAGAGCTGTGATTGTGGAACGGACCAGCGAGCGAGAAGCGGTCGTGCAAATCCGAGGCAGAGAGGTCAACGCCGTATTTGAAGGGCGAGTGCCCAGTGGTGATACCGTGCAAGCAGATGTTTCTCGTATACAAGACGGGAAAGTGACGCTGCGCGCAGCTGTAGCCGCTGAAGCGTCGGATCGCTCACGGCCCGATATTCAGGCGTTAATCAGAGAGGCAGGCGGCCAGCCTGTTGCTAAAACAGTGGAGGCTGTTAGAATACTGCAGGCTCACGGAAGATTAACGAGTGAAAATGTCCGCACAGTGGTGCAGTTTATGACAGAAAGCCGGGGAGGTTCAGTTCAGGCGGTTCAACAGGCCATGGATACGCGTGCGGCACTGTCTGCCGACGTACTGGATCGCTTCCAGCGCGCCGCTCATACGACACCTCTGCAGGCATTGCAGCAGGTCATGACAGCAGGAGCCAGTGCTGACACGCCTGCTGTTCATGGAATCCGGCAAACGCTCCCGGCACTGCTCCAGGCGTACGAAAGTGGATCCGGTGTCAGAAATGCAGTTACTGCATTGCAGCAGTCGGCGTCTGGAACAGTTCATGCTGAAGCAGTGAATCAACTGTTGAGGACCGTTCTTTCTGCTCAATCTCAAGGCGGAAGGAGCACTGCAGCTGATAAGCTGAGAGAGCTGGTTTTTCCAGCTTTAGACAAAGCTCCTGCAAATTCGCCTGCTCTTCCGCTTCGCACTGCGGCAGAACAGATGCTTCAGCAGCAACAGCAAACCGCAAATGCTTCAACGCTGGAGCAGCTGCGGCACGTACTTTTTTTGCTGGATGAAGGGAAAGAAGTGCGCGCGGCCCAGCTCTTTCAACAGCTCTCGTCCAGCCAGCCTCCTGATCGTGTCCAGTCGGCTTCTGGCATTACGGTAATGGTACGAGAAGTAACTCCGGCAATGGCCTCAGCTAGGGATGAATTTCAGGGATTTCAACGTGAAGCGGTAAGAAGTCTTGCGAGAATGGATCTGTTGATACAGCGCTTTCAGCAACAGGCAGCTCCGCAAGTGAAGCCGATGCTTGAACAAGTTATTCAGCAGCTTGATAAATCCATTAACAGAAGCGGATGGCTGTTATTCGCATCGATGAAACAAGAAAGGACGCTGCTGCAAGCAAGCTCAGAGCTGACGCATGCGAAACAGCTAATGAATCAAGGACAGCTGCGACAAGCTGCAGCTGTCACTGCCGGGGTCCGGCAAACGATCGAACAGATGGAATATAAACCGTCTGCCTTCAGATATCAGCACGTACATAAAGAAGCGGATTCAGAACGCCCGATCACTCAGCAGATTCGACAGCTCACAGAAAATACGGGCAGAACGCTTGCAGCAAACGAGCATTCTGGCAGGAACGTGCTGGAGGCGCTCAGGCAGTTCGGTTTTAACCGGGAGGTAGAATTGGTCAGACCTGATATGAGGAATCCGGAAGAAAATCGCAATTTAAAAGGGCTATTAGGAAGGATGCTGCAGGCAGGCGGTGAACAGGAGGCTGGAGCGCAGCGGGCTCTCGCAGTCATAAACGGGCATCAGCAGGGAAATCGTTTGGACAGTCAAAGCGGTCTTTTATTTCACGTGCCGCTGATGCTGGATGATACGATGCAGGAACTGAAAATATTCGTCGATGAGCGTCATCAGGGCGGACTTGACTGGGAGAACATTCAGCTTTATTTTCATTTGGAAGCTCCGGTCTCAGGCCCGCTAGGGATACGCGTATCTGTGCAAAACAGGCAGCTGACAGTTTCTTTTTATAATGATGAATCCACTTTTTCTGAGCGTCTCGAACCGCTGAAGGAAAAATATGCAGCGTCAATCAGAGAAATTGGCTATCAGGTGCAGTCCATCCAATCAGCGCCAATGGAAATAGAGGAGAAACAAGCACCGGCAGCAGATCCGGCAGCAGAAGAGAACTTCAAGGACGGAGTGGATGTCAAAATATGATACAGCGCCGGTTTAATCAAGTGAAAAAGCGAGCGATCAACGGCAGTACAGCAGCAGTTATTCACTATAACGAGCTTGACGGCACCCCTAAAGTGCTAGCCAGCGGACGGGGCCACGTTGCAGAGCGAATAAAGGAGATAGCGCAGGAGCATCATATTCATATGGAGGAAGATCCCTATTTAATTGAAAATTTAATTGACCTTGATTTAGGAGATGATATTCCACCTCAGCTCTATGCGGTTATTGCAGAAATATTACTCATGATCGAAGAGCTGGAGCGCATGCATCAAAGTTGAAGGATGAGGGGGAGAGAATATGCTTACGGAGAAAGAACTGTATGAAAAAACGCCACAGCAGCTTACTGCTCTTTTGCTTGAGGCGTTGTGCCTGCAAATGGAAAAAGCAGAGAGCAGTATAAGTGAGAAAGAATATATGCAAGCGAACAAAGCCTTACAGCAGTCAATTGATATTTGTGTCCGTCTGGGAACAGGCCTCCGCTACGAGGCGGGGATCCTGGCAGACCAGTTTGAAGCCGTTTATCAGTATACGGCAGATGAGCTGATGCAGTGTAATCTCACCAAAGACAGAGAGCGAATCAAAAGGCTGCGAATGATGATGGAGCCGCTCTATTCTGACTGGCTCTCGGCAGTTCGGACACAAACTGGTGTAAAGCCTCAAGCAGGAGTTAAGCGGCAGCTGTCTGCTTACGAACAGCATATTGGGATTGAAAACTAGGAGGAATCAATATGAAAATCAATAATAATATTCAGGCGCTTAATGCGTATCGCAACTTATATCAAAATCAGCAGGCGACATCAAGCAACTTGGAAAAGCTTTCGTCCGGGCTTCGCATAAACCGGGCAGCGGATGACGCTGCAGGACTTGCGATTTCAGAAAAAATGCGATCACAAATTAAAGGCTTAAAAATGGCAGAACGAAATGCACTTGACGGTATATCACTTATGCAGACATCAGAGGGTGCTCTTCAGGAGGTGCATGCGATGCTCCAGCGCATGCGGGAACTATCTGTTCAAGCAGCAAATGATACGAATACCGATGAAGACAGAGAGCAACTGCAAAAAGAAATCGATCAGCTGAAAAAAGAAATTGACAGTGTTTCAGAAAAAACGGAATTTAATACGCGGAAGCTGCTTGACGGGAGCAGTGCACTAGTAACTACGCTCTCAGGGGAGCAGATCTTGGGTGGAACACCGGATGTACAGTCGGCTGAATATGCGAGCGGAAGCTACAGGCTGCAAATGGAAAATGTCGTACAAACGGCAGAGATGACGCAGCCGGCTGCCGGTCTTAATGAATCATCTGTTTTACTTGACCCGAATGGCAGCGGACAGTTTGGTAGTTACACGATTAATGTCCGGGAATATGATGAACAATCTGCATCGGCAAAAGTAGAAGTCATCGGGCCCCAGGGACGAGTGCTGGAAACAAAGGTCATTGAAAAAGGAGAGGATGTAACAGTCGGAGGAGTTTCAATCAAAACTGCGGATATTACCAGCAATGGCACTGCACGAGTGAAGCTCGAAGCAACGGCGTCTCTGAAGCTTAACAAATTGAATGAGGATGAGACTGAAACTGAAACACTGGTGCGGGCGGAAAAGACCGTGACAACAGTCAACGGAGAGTTCCGGTATGAGGGGATTCATTACCCGGTAGGCGCTTCCGTTCTTGCTGCAGAACAACCTGCACAGGAATTTTCACTTTCCAACAACGCGCTTGCGTTCCAAATTGGACCAAATACCGGGCAGGAAGTGTTGATCGATATTCCAAAGATGGACACGGTGACGCTAGGTATAACGGATATCTCCGTAGCATCCAGTGAAGACGCAGGTGAAGCGATCTTTAAGCTGGACCGGGCTGTTGCCATGCTGTCCGATGCCCGTGCCAAGCTGGGTGCCGTTCAAAATCGTCTGGAGCATACGATTAACAATCTGCAGGTGACGCACGAGAATCTGACAAGCTCAGAATCGCGAATCAGAGATGCAGATATGGCACTTGAAATGACGGAATTCACCCGCAATAACATATTGAACCAGTCTGCAACAGCAATGCTTGCGCAGGCAAATCAGCTGCCTCAGGGCGTTCTTCAGCTGCTTCAATAAATAGAACAAAGCCTGCAGGCCAATCTGTTATACTAATAGCAATACATGTATTTTGCAGGGGGATCACGTGTAATGGATATACAGCGAATACGTGCTGCCGGTGCCGCGCGGGCTTCGGACAGCAGCAATAAAAGCACGGAAGCGAAAATAACGTTTCAGGAAATAATGAAGGACGGCAGAAGGCAGGGAGCCTATGACCAATTCGGCCAAAAGCTGGAGGCGATTGAAAAGCAGGGAAAACGACTTGCAGATTCCCGTACCGTCGATGAACTGAGACTTTATAAAAAAATGGTAAAAGAGTTCATGGATGAGGCGGTGAAGCTCGGCCTGCAGCTTGAAGAGCAGAGAGGATTTAACCGGCGGGGACGAACAAAGGTTTACAAAATCGTAAAAGAAGTAGATTCGAAGCTGATTGATCTGACGGACAGCGTTCTGCGCGGTCAACAAAAAGGCCTCCACCTGTTAAAACAAACTGGAGAAATACAGGGTCTTCTCGTTAATATCTATGCGTAATCAGGTATGAGCAAGATCATAAACGGGTAAAGAAAAAAAGCCCTAGCCGGCTTAGTTTGTTGATAAGGGAGCGGTGTATATGTCCAGCGGAACATTCTACTACGGAACGATTATAGACAAGCCACTTCAGGAGGTATGGGATTTTTTTCAGGCGACTGAAAATTTGGCGGCTATCACCACCTTTCCTGAAATAACGGTAAAGGGATCCGAGCGAAGTGAAGAGGGAGCTGAGATTGAGCTGCAAATGAATTTTTACGCTGCCAAGCTCTCCTGGAAGAGCAGAATCAGTGAAGTATCTGAACCGAACTATTTTATTGATGAAGGGATAGAGGTACCATTTCCTTTCAAGGTGTGGCGCCACGTTCATGCATTTAAAACGGAGCCGGACGGCCGCACAAAGATGATTGACATGGTACAGTTTGACGCTTCAGTGCCTTCAGCAGCCGTCAAGCTGATGCTCTTTGGAATGTTCAGCGACCGCAAACGAAAGCTGAACAGTCTGTTGGGGCCGGTGGAATAAGAACGTCCCGTATTTTTGAATATTTTTTTACAAACGCGCTCCTCTGCCAGGTTTTCGTTGGACCCGATTAAAAAGTCATGCTTGTTTCTTTTTCTGCATTTCCACACACGCCTATTTCGCTTCTTCAGCCTTATTGTCTGGATGGAAGAAGGGGAAGGCTTCGCTCAAAAACAGCCTGTTCTTGAGAAGTTTTCATTATCCAGTCCGTCTCCGCTCGTGCGATATAGAAACTTCAGACTGCTTAGTGTGCATCTGAAAAACGCTGCGACGATTCGCGGAGCAGGAGGTAGAGTCGGGCCCGCTCCTTTTTGGAGGGTGATTCGCCGCATATACAGGCATTTTGCAGGAACAGGCATGCATAAAGACGTTATCAACACGCTGAAAAGCAGCCCTCATAAAAATGGGAGGGCTGCTTTTTGTATTAAAGGCCTGTTTTACTAATCTTCATCCTGTTTAAAGCATGTTCGACGCAGCTCGTGGAGGTAACCGTTCAGATGAGCAAGTATTTTACTCCTCGGGATAATACCCTTAAACACGGCGCTGCTGTTTTGCACACAAACAAAGGGATATTCAATCGATTGATTAATCACTCGTTCAAACCGCGCGTCTTCATGCACAGTAACAAAATCTTCGTTCATGACATCCTTCACTAAATAGTTGTTCAGTCGTTCCGGCTCCATCCGTTCGATGCCGAGAATAGAGTCGAGTATTTTAGCCTTACTAATAATACCAACTAACTGTGTATCGATATTAAGAACGGGAATCGCTGTATAACCAGACTTTACTAGTACAAGCAAGGCATGCTCCAACGAATGATCAGGCTGGACATTTGCCACCTGCTCTGCAGGGACGATAAACGTATCAATACGTCCGCTGAGCACGTCTGTTTCTTGAATATTTGGCATGGATATGCACACTTTCTATAAATTAATAGGTACTTAAACGGGGACAGTGATTTGGAAATCAGCTTCCTGTCCACCTATCTCCATGCATAATAGTAGAGCTTTTAGAAGGAAAAGTCAATAAACAAACAGAGGCGTGACAACAGACTTAGGTCTTGTCACGCCTCTGTTTGTTATTTACGCATTTTAAACGCAGCATTCAGCTGACCTCGCAGCATTTTACTGCGAATATCAGATTGTTTCATTTCTTCTTTGCGGATCTCAAACGTCTGCATGCCGTCTTCCATCTTGTTCGCAATATCTACGAGACGTTCCACATCTGCAAACGAATATTTGCGCGTTCCGCCTTTACTTCTGTCAGGAAAAATCAGCTTCCGTTCCTCATAGTAACGGATCTGACGCTCGGATAATCCGGTTAGTTCGCTGGCAATCCCAATTCCAATTACTTTTTTATCCTTATAGGATGACGCATCTGCCAAAGAAATCCCCGTCCTTCCTCGTCCATCAGCTTTGTTTGTTATACTATACCACGATAGAAAACGGGGGCGGGCAAAATTGTCAGATAATCTGACGTCATTCGTTTTCAGACTTTTGCTGAAGCAGCTTTTTAATGGCAGCAAGCTCCTGCTTTACTTCAGAAAGCTCTTTTTGAACCGGGTCCTCTTCTTTCTCTGCTCCCGTATGTTCTGCTTTTTCAACATTATTAACGATGACACCAATAAAGAGATTAAAGACAACGAAGGTTCCTACAAGAACAAATGAAACAAAGTAAATCCACGACCACCACAGTTCATCCATAATGGGTCTCATGACTGCTGAGGCCCATGATTCCAAGGTGACGACCTGAAAAAGGGTTAACAGCGACAGCTGCAGATTTCCGAAATAGGCAGGAGCTGTTTGTTGGAACAGCATAGTGCCGATCACTGCAAAAATATAGAAAACGATGCTCATTAAAAGCATAATGTTTCCGAGAGAGGGGATCGTCATCAACAGCGCATCGACTAGCCGTCGCAATGACGGAATCACTGAGATGGCGCGAAAAACACGGAGGACGCGCAGGATGCGCAGAACAGTTACAAAATAGGCTCCGACCAGAATATGGCTCGCAGCGACAATGAGAAAATCAAACCAGTTCCAGCTGTTTGAGAAAAATCCTTTAAACGACGTTGAGGCAGCCATGCGCATTGCAATCTCTACTGTAAAAATCCATAGTAATACTCTGTCAATGAAGAAAAAGGTGGACTGATTTGCCTCATAAACTCCAGGATATGTTTCAATCCCGACAACAACTGCATTAAATAGGATAATCAAAATGACAGCGTTGGTGAACCAGTTGTTCTCAACAATGTATTCCAGCTTCGTTCGAATATGTTCTGGAAGAAACCCCATGAATAGATCAAATCCTTTATGTATAGGCTGTGGGCGACACGCTGCTTACTAGTTTACTATGATTTAAAACACGCGGAAAGGAAAATCAGCATATACAATCAAGCAGAAATGATGCGTGTATACTATTTATAGGCACATCAAAAATGCTCCAGCTCGTGAGCGGGAGCATGATTACCTTCTCTCTAAGGAAACGTCGGATCAGCTTTGCTGTCTGCTGGCGGCAGGAGCACCTAATTCTTTGGAACGGTTATTTGCGGCTTCGATGCAGGCAATTAATGCTTCCTGAACATGCTGTTCTTTAAGCACGTTAAACCCTGCTTCTGTCGTCCCGCCAGGACTCATGATTTGCTTATACAGTTCAGCTGGTGTGGTATCTTCCTCCTGAACTCTTCTTGCAGCACCGCGAAGGGTCTGAGCTACGAGGTCTCGACCGAGCTCTTCAGGAATCCCGATCGCCTGAGCCGCTTTTTCCATCGATTCCATTAGATAATAAATGTAAGCTGGACCTGTTCCAGTAAGCGCCGTAACAGCATCGAGGAGATGTTCCTCTACATGAGCTGTTTCGCCGATCAAACTGAACACGTGCTCTACTGTACGGATGTGCACGTCTTCAGCGGCGCTTCCCCCGGCAAAGGAGGTCATGGACGCACGTACGGCAGCGGACGTATTAGGCATCGCACGAAACACAACGGGTCCCTTGGAAGCCTCTTCTAAAGATGAAGTCGTAACACCTGCCATGACCGACACCAGAAGCTGGTCGCTGCGTAATATGCCGTTAAGCGGAGCAAGAGCATCTTCCCAATCCTTTGGCTTGCAGGAGAGAAATATGATATCTGCGTCAGCTGCAGCTTGCGCATGACGTGTGGTCTGAACTCCGTAAAGGCTGCGGAGGTTGGCAAGTGCCTGGTCATTCGATTTGTTCGTAATGGTAATATGGTCAGGCGGAATACTGCCTTCTTTTATCCATCCTTTAACCATTGCCTCTGTCATTGATCCTGCACCTGCAATAAATAGTTTCATCTCTGACACTCCTGTATACTGAAAATTACGTTTATTATGCTCTTCGTAAGACGCAATGTCAACATGAAGTTAAACGTCAAGAATAGGAGGAATCAGTTTGAAGCAATCATTGAAGCAAAGAATTATCGTGATAACCGGGGCATCCACCGGCATCGGGGAAGAAATTGCCTGCGCAGCAGCTGCAAGAGGAGCACTTCCCGTCATCGTAGCAAGAACTAGAGAAAGGCTTGAGGCAACTCAAAACAAAGTAGAGCAGCTTACCAGGATCCGGCCGGTTGTAGAAGTGTGTGATGTATCGGACTTTTCAGCCTTAAAAAACATGATTGAGCGAATTGAAGCCAATATTGGACCAATCTTTTCTTATATTCACAATGCCGGGTTCGGGGCATTCGATTATGCAGAAGATGTGCAATTAGAGCAGGCAGAAGACATGTTTCGTCTTAATGTACTGAGCGGCGCTGCGGCGGCCAAGTATGTAATGCCCTTCATGAAAGCACGCGGGGAAGGCAGCATCATTTTTACCGGGTCCATCTCTTCTAGGCTGCCTACTCCAAAAACGAGCATCTACAGTGCTACAAAACATGCGGTGGCAGGCTATGCGGATGCTCTTCGGATGGAGATGAAGCCGTATGGCATTCACGTAGGAATATTGATGCCGGGGCCGGTGGATACTGCTTTTTTTGAAACGGCTGATCGAAGCGGACGCTACAAACAGAACATAGAGAAAATGATGCTGGCACCGGAAACAGTTGGACGCGCTGCAGTACAACTCATCGTCCGGAAAAAAAGGTCCAGAATGATGCCTTGGTGGATGGGCGCTGCTGCCCGTTTATATCAGCTTGCGCCTTCAATTGTAGAAAAAGCCGGGGGTAATGCGTTTAAACAAAAATAATCATGATGCAACAGCGAGAAAGCGTGCTGTCATCCTGAAATTACCAATTGTGAACGATTACATGACGTGTTTTTAGCTTTGTTCACAAAAAAGTCACATTTCATCTCGCAATTTTCTAAATGAGTATGTATGATTAAAGCGTAGATTAATACAACTCAAGGAGATGACCAATCGTGCTCGTGAAAGAATTAGTTGAGACGAAGCGTCTAAGCGACGCAGGAACAGTAGAGAGCGTATATGCAGCTTATGAACGTTATGAGAGTGTTGACTGTGCCAGTGACGTAGCATCGTATTCTTCAGAAGAGTGCAGTTCAGAATCAAGCATTAAGCTGTTTGCTGGAAACATCGACGCCGATCATACACTAAGGCTGATTGGAGAAGAGAAGGTAGCGAACAGTGAGCAAGTAGAAGAAGCTTTGGTCCGATTGAAGAAAAAATATCCGACGTATTTTCACTAAACGAATAAAAACGTTTTCTAAGCCCGGTTTATAATGAACCGGGCTTTTTGTTTATGATAAGGAAACCCGCATTCCTAAGGGAGAACATGCTGTTGACAACGTTAGCCTAACAAACAGATCATTCATTTTATATGCATTCCTGCTGCGCCTAACTTTTCTTACGGGGCTGGCCTTCAGCTAATTCTCAGGATGACTCCTGTATGAATGGAAGGATGGCGCGGCTTCACTCGGAACCAGGCTTCTTCGAAGCACCAGCGTTATCTAGTGAATAAGAGACGCTGCATGAAGAAGGTTCAGATGGCATTTGCAGACACGCGCTAAAAAAATCAGGCGATGCTTCTGTCAGCTGCCGACATCGAAGGGAAGATCCTCCGGACATTGTAAGGAATCCGCGACCATTCTCGCAGGGAAAGCGAATGTCTGCCGATTCAGGCAAGTGCAAGGATATTTATTGAGCAAGATGTAATCACGATTCTGCCGCTTCCTAAGGAGCGTCAGGCGGTTCATCCAGTGGTTTAAGGAAACTGACAACAGGGAATTCAGTTACAAAGATTGACAACTTAAACGATAGAGCAGGTGATGGCATGAGTGAATTGCAGCGAATGCTTCAAGCACGTAACTGGATGAAAACAAATGAGAATTTTTTACAAACGTGGCATGCGCATGTAGGATACAAGCTGGATTTATTTGATCATTTTAAGAAATCGAAATCTGTAGGAGAGGTAGCTGCTTCAGAAAAGCTCTCCAAAGAATTGCTTCAGCGCTGGGTTGATGTAGGGGTAGAAGTAAACCATTTAAAAGAATCAAGAAGCGGAAAGATCAGCTCGAAACGAAAAATGGTTAAATACGCTTCAAAGAAAAGCAGTGAATCTGTCGGCATCTTATTGAGCGAAATGATGGAGCTGCATATTCCTACGCTGCTTGAGTATCCCGAAATAATGGAATCGGATGAACGGCTTACATATTTATCCGATAAGTTCGCTGAAATTGTAGCGGAAACGTCCACCCTGCTCGAAAAAGCGGCTGTTGGACCAATTTTACGCTGGGTAAAGAAGGAAAAGCCTTCAAGTGCGATCGATCTTGGCTGCGGATTTGGAGGCTACTTAAAAGCGATTCACACGAAGTACCCGAAAACGGAATTAATCGGAGTGGAGCTGAGCCCTGATGTGGTAAAAAAGGCAAATGCCTCGCTTCCCGATGAGATAGATATAAGGGAAGGCGAGATTGAAGAGTTTCTGGAAAATTTTGATGGTCGCACTGATATGATTATGGCCCATAATCTGCTTTATTATTTCAAACCGTCAAGACGAGTCGACTTATTTCGAACATTTCACCAGGCATTGGCAAGAGAGGGAACGGTTACGATTATTTGTCCGCTGGTTAAAGCGAAATACGGAGCAGCATTTACGAGCGCATTCAATACGTTTATGTCTGCCCATGAAAATCTATACCCGCTTCCGTCACCGGATGATTTAAAAGAGTATGCTGATAAAACCGGCTTTCGAATTGCCGATATGAAGCCATTAATCCGAGAAGGCGGATGGTATTTAATCACGATGAAGAAAAAGCGATAACGGACCACCGGCTGCCCGAGGGCAGCTTTTTTTTTCGAGCTGTTAGTATAAGGAAAGAACGTATCATTTCGTATGCAAAAAAGATAAACAAAACTTATACGACGGCGTTTATAACATCCTTTATCGGGGAAAAGCTATATATGTATTTAGATAAGCAGGAGAGCAGGTGTTCAAAATGACACAAGTGGCAGTTATCGGGGCAGGTCCCGGAGGTCTTGCAGCATCTATGCTGCTTCAGTCAAAAGGGTACGATGTGACAACGTTTGAGAAACAGCAATACGTAGGCGGCAGAACGTCATCCTTTTCAGAAAATGGCTTCACCTTTGACTTAGGTCCAACGTTTTTTAGTATGCCGCACATCTTGGAAGAAGTTTTTCAAGAAGCAGGCAAAAAATTAGAAGATTACGTGGAGTTAATCCGTCTTGATCCGATGTATACATTGAAGTTTTCAGATTTGACTATTCGGGCAAGCAGCGATCGAGATCAGATGTCTGCTGAAATTGAAAAGCATTTCCCGGGCTACGGTCCTGCATACATCAAGTTTATGAAAGATACGAGAAAAAAGCTGGCTGTTCTATCGCCGATCCTGCAAGAGAAGCACGCCTCTCTTCTGGACTACCTTCGTCCTCGAAGTTTGAGAGCAGTACCGGAGCTGGAGATTGGCAGCTCTCTCTATGACGTGTTGTCCAGATATTTTGATGATGAACGATTAAAGCTGTCATTTACATTTCAATCAAAATATTTGGGGATGTCACCGTGGGACTGTCCCGGGGCATTTACGATTCTTTCTTTTATGGAGCATGAGTACGGTGTTTTCCATCCTAAAGGCGGAGTTAATCAGTTGACGAAGGCACTTGCCAGAGCTGCTGAGGAAGAAGGGGCTGATATCCGAACGGGAACAGGTGTAAAAAAAATCAATATTGAGAATGGGCGTGCAGAATCCCTTGAGCTTGAGGATGGGAGTATTCACCGCTTTGATCATATCGTCATGAATGCTGATTTTGCGCACAGCATGAAACACCTCATTGATAATGGCCAGCGGAGAAAATATTCCGATGAGAAACTGAAGAAGAAAAAATACTCCTGTTCTACTTTTATGATTTATTTAGGAGTGAGCGGAGAGGTGGACTTGGACCACCATACCGTCCTGTTCGCTGAAGACTATAAACGCAACGTAGATGAAATTATGAAAGAACAAGTGCTGCCGGATGATCCTTCCATCTATGTGCAAAATGCCGCTGTTACTGACCGTACGGTTGCTCCGGACGGGAAGTCAGCGCTCTATATACTCGCACCTGTTCCAAACAATATGAGCGGCATCGATTGGGAAACACACGAAAAAGCATTCCGTGACCTGGTACTCCAAACGGTGGCTGATCGTGCAGGTATCCCTGATTTGGAGAGCAGAATTGAAGTGGAGCGTGTTCTGTCTCCACAAGGCTGGGAAGAGGATAAGCTTATTTACGAAGGAGCTACTTTCAATTTAGCGCATAATTTAGGGCAAATGATGTATTTCCGGCCGCATAATGAGTTCGATGATATCAAAGGACTATGGCTGACCGGCGGAGGCACACATCCTGGCAGCGGCTTGCCAACAATTTTTGAATCTGCACGGATTACTTCTTCTTTGATAGCCATTCATGACAGGAAGAAGGTGAAAGCATGAGAACGATCATTTGCGGCGGCGGTATAGGCGGGATGATCAGCGCACTTTATGAAAATCAAGCAGGGCATGAGGTGATCTTGTTTGAAAAAAAGCCGCGATTAGGAGGGCGGCTCGCCTATCATGACCGCGGAAACTATAAAATCGATGAAGGCCCTACGATCGTCCTGCTGCCTGACATGATTAATACCATACTGGAAGAACTCAACCTGCAGGACCGGATAGCTATGACGAGGATCAATCCGCTTTATCCAATGCATTTTCAGGATGGATCGACGTTATTGAAAATGAGCGGAGTTGAACAGCAGCAGCAGGAGCTGGAGCGGTTTTCTAAAAAAGATGCGGCTGCGTTTCCCGCTTATATGACCGATATGGAAGAACGGTTTAAAATCGGCAGTGCCTCGTTTCTCGGCAGAGCTTTTGTAAAGAAAAAAGACTTTTGGACAGGCAGAAACATTCAGCATCTGCTGAGGCTCAAGGCTTACCAGTCCGTAAAAAAGCAGGTGAAAACATACTTCAAAGATAAGCGGGTGCAGGAAGCGTTCATGCTGCAGACGCTCTATATAGGAGGAGCTCCGGATGCTACTCCTGCTATGTATTCGCTCGTTCCATTCAGCGAGCATTTTCACGGAATCTGGTATGTTGATGGGGGATATGCCCGGCTTGCTGAAGTGCTTCAGGAAGCAATGGAGGAAAGAGGCATTGTCATTCGCACGGGTGCAAGTGTAAACGGTCTGAGAATGTCAGAGGATGAGCTGCACGCTGAGGCTGTTCAGGTAAATGGAGAAGAAATTGCTTGTGACAGGGTTATTATGAATGGTGAGTTTCCAGCAGTGGAGAAGCTGGTGCGTAAACGGCAAGTTCGAAACTATGAACCGTCTTCCGGATGTCTGCTTCTTTATTTCGGATTGAACAAGCCCCTTCAGACAGAGCACGTGCACAGCTTTTACATGGGAAAAAGCCTTGATGAACATATGCAGTCCGTATTCAAAAATAAGAAGCTGGAAGAAGATCCTTCTTTCTATGTATTTCAGCCGAGCTTAATTGATGCGTCACTCGCACCTGAAGGACATGCAGTTGCCTACGTTCTCGTCCCGGTTCCTTCGGCAGCACATGTGACAAGGCAGGAATATCTAGACTACGCGGAGAACATAAAAGAAAAACTGATCGAAAGGGTAGATGCCGGTCTCTTGGAAAAAACAGAATGGTCTCATATCCGAACCCCTCATGAAGCAAAAATGGATGGACTATTCCAAGGGGGGAGCTTCGGGATAGCGCCAACACTGTTTCAATCAGGTGTATTCAGACCGCAAGTTAAACCGTTTGAGATCGATAATGTATATGCAGTTGGTGCTTCCGTTCACCCGGGAGGCGGAATCCCCATCGTGATGCAGGGGGCAAAAGTACTGAATGAGCTTTTAAGAGATGAGGAAATAGGTGATTCCTCCCTTCAGCCGGCCACATAGCTGTTTATGGCGGATGTTTTCTGATACTCTATTACTAATATGGCTGATAATTCAAACAGCCTTCGTCCGGCAGACGTTAGAAAGGAGCGGACTTTATGCACACAGAACAGGCATATAAGCACTGCAAAATGGTCATCGAAAAACACTCCAAAACCTTCTCAAAAGCGTTTCAGCACCTGCCAAAAGCGAAGCGGCAGGCAGTCTGGGCGGTTTACGCGTTCTGCCGCACAGCTGATGACCTCGTAGATGAAGGCACAAATCAGGAAGAGGACCTGGATCAGTTTGAACAGGAGCTGATGCAGTTTGAACAAGGGGCGGTGCCTCGGGAAAGACTGCTTTGGACGGCGCTCTCTGATACGTTCAGCAGGTTTGACTTCGACCTTAAGCCCTTTTATGACATGATTGCAGGTCAGCGGATGGATCTGCGAAGCCGGTCGTATACGTCTGTTGAAGAGGTACTTGATTATTCCTACCATGTAGCGTCAACTGTCGGCTTAATGCTGCTGCCGATTCTGGCTCCAGGGAAAGAGAACGATCTTCGCCCCAGTGCGATCAAGCTTGGATATGCCATGCAATTAACCAATATCCTTCGAGATGTTGGAGAAGATATTCGACTGGGCAGAAAGTATTTGCCGGATGATCTGATGAAGGAATACGGTTATACGCGAGAAATGCTTGAGGCCGGGATTGTGAACGAGTCGTTTGTACAAGTTTGGGAAAGACTTGCTACTTTAGCGGAATCATTTTATCAAGAAGGACTGCAGGATATTCACTTATACTCTCCGGCGGCCAGACTGCCAGTACAGGCAGCCGCTTACTTTTATCGGGAGATTTTACAAACAGCTAGAAACAACCGGTACGATGTGTTTAAGCAACGGGCTGTCGTATCGACAGAAACAAAACAGCATATTTTGAGCGGACTCGCTTTAAGTAAATAGCTGAAAAACAGGATGTGCCGTCGGGCGCATCCTGTTTTTCAGCTTATTGATTTGGACGGAAAGGAACCTGTTTACTAGTTTGGATATATGTCCTTCTGTTTACTGTGACTTTGATGAGATTGTTTCCCGTACTATTCCGAGGTGGACCTGCCGCACAAGGGAAAGGCAAGGCTGCAAACGGACAACAATGCTCGTGAGAAGTTTTGAACCCTGATACGAACCTGGTTGAAAATGAAGGTTGCTTAAAATGACAGCTTCTGCTCTGAACAGTACCGCCTGTTCGTACGGCTTCATACTGTTCCTGCAGAAAACTGTTTCCAGCAGAATGTAAAACGTGGCGGACCCAGCCCCTTAGCGGTGGCTCATTAATAATTCAGCTGTTCGGACTCCGCTGATCGTTACCATCGGAGAACCACCTCCAGGATGCGTGCTCCCCCCGGCAAAGTATAAGTTTGGAATATCTGCGGCGTGATTATAAGGGCGTAAAAATGTATTTTTACGAGAGTTGGCAGAAAGACCATACAGCGCTCCGCGGAAAGCATAAAATGACTTCTCAATATGCTCAGGCAAAATCACTTTGTTTTCCTTCGTATGATGACGAAGATCTATTCCGTATCTGCGAAGTTTTCGATAAATTCTTTCAACTGGAAATTCCGTCTTTTTACCTGACACAGCAGGGGCGTTCACGAGCAGGAAGATGTTGTCGCCATCGGGACTTCTCTTTCCATCCGATCTCGAGGATGTGCACAAATAGATTGTCGGGTCTTCACCATACTGTTTTTCGTGAAAAATTTGCCTGAACTCTTTCTCAGGGTCTCCGCTGAAGAAGACATGGTGATGAGTAGTAGGGAAGACAGTATCGACTGCAGAAAGCATCACCGCCGCCGAAATAGAAGGTTCAAACGACGCTGCCTTTTTATCTGAAAAAGAAGGGCGGTTTTTTTCGAGTACGAGTGATGGGTACTGGGTCAGCAAATCGCCGTTCATGATCACAGCATTGGCAGGCAGCATGCGTTTCGTTGTGTGTACGGTTTGAATCTGCTTTTCCACTACTTCAAGATTTACTACTTCTTCATCAAAGTAGAAAGATACCCCCAAGTCTTCCGCTGCACGCCGCATCCCTTCTGCAATTTGGAAGTTTCCTCCGTTCGTGTAGTAGACGCCATCTGCAAGCTCTAAATAGCCGATCAGCGAAAAAGTCGCAGGACATGCGAAAGGGGAGGAGCCGATATAAGTAGCGTACCGGTTAAAAGCAGAGCGGATCCTTTCATCGGAAAAGAAGCGCTGATGAAAGGCATCCATCGTCTGAACAGGCTTTGAAGCCGCCAGCGCCTTTGCGAGTCCGAAAGAAAAGTAATCCCGAAAGCTTGAGAAAGTCCGGCTGAAGAAATGGCGTTCCGCAAGCTTGAACAGACGTTCCGCCTCTTTTAAGTAAGCAGGGTACTTGTCCGCTGCATCCGGGTCAAGCTGAAAAAGTTCTTCCCGCATTTCTTCTGTATTGGAAGAGAAAGAGAAGCTGGAGCCGTCCGGAAACGCATTCGTCGTATGCTTTTGCAGCTTCGTAAAGGTAAAATAGTCATCAGGTTCCAGACCAGCTCCTCTCAACACATCCTGAAACACGTGCGGCATCGTGATCGTATTTGGACCAAAGTCAAATGAAGCTGTATCGAGCTTAATTTCATGCAGCTTCCCACCAGGGTGGCTATTCTTTTCAAGGCAGGTAACTTGGTAGCCTTTGCTTTGCAGGACGATCGCTGACGACAGACCGCCGAGTCCTGCGCCAATAATAACGACATGCTGTTTACTCATACACTCTTCCTTTCCAAATTACGCCTTTTTTCGTCATATCCCGATAGATCGCATACAGCAGCAGTGCAATAAAACTTAGAGCAGACAGCGGCATAAGCAAAAACAGCCAGCGTGGATATCCTGCTGCCGAATCGACGAGAAACTTGATCGCGAAACCGATCAGCAGCGGAAGCAGGTAGACCCATTCTCCAGTCAAAGCGCCGTATACAGCGATGCCGGCAGGTGCTGCGAATAAAGAACTGTAAAGCAGCATCACTCCTGCTCCAGCAAAAAGCTTTCTGCCTATGCCGTTATAAATGTTTTTTGAAAAACCATTCCACACCTCAGCGTTCGTTTCATACATGTAGCATGTTACAAAGCGGAGGGGGTTTATTAATAGAGCTTGCCAGCCCGATCGTTTCACCTGTCGCATGAGCGAAATATCCTCCACGATATCGTTTCGGACCGCAGCATGTCCCCCTGCCTGCTCATAGGCATCTGCCCGGAACATCATGAAGGCTCCGTGTGCAGCAGAAGCCGGAGGCCAAGCAGTTGCGTTAGCAAGCAGTACGGGCAGATGAACATAAACGAGAAAATGCTGCATTGGCACGAGCAGGTGGCCCAGCAAACTTTTGAGCGGAATCTTTGGGAAGCCGCTGATCAGGCCAGTATCTTTTCGGAACGCTGCGAGTGCCGTTTCAACTGCATTAGGATGAAGACGGACATCGGCGTCAATGAACATATAGTAGTCGCCGGAAGCTTTTTTGCCAAGCTGATGGCAGGCGTGAACTTTCCCTACCCATCCATCAGGCAGTTTCTCGCCGGCAATTGTTTGAACAGATTCCGATGCTGATGCGAGCAGGTCACCGGTGCTGTCGGTCGAGTTGTCGTTTAGTACGATAATTTCTTTGTTGTCATACGAAAGCAGCTCTAAGCTTTTTAAAAGCGGAGGGATATTGCGTTCTTCATTCCTGACTGGGATTAAAATAGAGACAAATGGCTCTTCTATAGACGTTTCTTTGACTGAGGGTAGAGGCAGCGCAATTAAGTTAATAACGGTCCAAATCAGCAAGGCCGAGAGGACAACAGTTATTGCAGTGATCATCATGATAAACGCCCTGTCCGGCGTTTGAACCGCTCCCAGGATTCACCAATTCCGGCACGCCCATGCGTGACGGTATGAAAAGACGTCTTGGAGTCATTCCACTCATTTCTCAGCATGTTCCTGGTTTGTTCCATGCCTCGCTCCATCTCTTCGGTCCACCGCCTGCGATTCCACGAGGGAGCTCCTTGAATAGGAGCTCCAGTCATCATGGTCCACTCTGGCAGCTGGTGATGCCGGAAGCCGTGATAAAAACATACGGGTACAACAGGCGCTTCAGGAACTGCTTGTTTAAGATGACCAGCGCCGGTAAAGAAGGAATAGGCTTCTTCGAGCGGAGCTTCTCCCCCTTGCGGAAACAAAAAGATATCGTGCCCATTTCGCAGCTGTTTTTCCGCGTACAGCAGCGACTCATGAATTGCCCGAGCGCGCTTTCCTATAGAAAACGCACCGAGCTTTGCAAAGAAAGGATAGCGGTTCAATCCTTCTTCATCCATCATCGCCAGACTGCTACGGCGCCAAATTCGTTCATTGTAGTAGAAAAGAAAGAGCGGATCCCACCATGAACTATGGTTAACAATAATAATTGAAGGCTTGTTTGGGAGCGGAATCGACGAGAACGATACATGCACCCGCTTGAAATGTCTTTTTATAAGCCATGCATTATAGGCATCAAACACACGGACAAACATCGGGGAACGAGCTGCTTCGATCATGCACGTCCACCTGCCCGCTGCATATAGGAATAGAACAACAGAACAGCAGTAACGAGCACTGCAGTCAGTATTGGTGCCAGCAGCAAGCCGTTTGCTAACGCGACAATGATAAACATACCGGTCATCATCGCATAAAGCCATTTCATCCGGATACTCCAGTAAGAAGAGTGCGTGTTGGTCCACTTGCCGTTTCTTCTAAAAAGAAGAAGTAATAATGCATGGAAGACAGCGGATAAAATAAACCAGCCTGCAAAATTTGAGAAGGGAATATCATAATACAATCCGCCCTCATTCCAAACCCAATATTGTTTCACATCATAAGCTACAGGGTCGATAATTAAATCCATAATGACAGCAGCCAGCGCACCGTACACGACATAAAGAAACCCTCCGGCAGGGAAGTTCCATTTCATCAAGGGAGCAGCAAGCACGTGCGTAGTCGCGAGCACCATTACCCATGCAAACCCGATTGTGACCGGAACTCCAATCAGCTTGGGACCAAAGTCCGTTTCGTATGTATACGCTCCAAAAAACAGTCCGGTGTGTACACCGAAGCTTTCCACCGCTATCGAGCCAAAAAAGATAATGATTACAGCCGCAGCACCTGCAGGACCTGCAGAGCGGATAAAATAGAAGACACCTAACAGGCCGGAGCTGATAAGGAACACGACGTTTGCCCACTCGAGCCAAGGGGGAACTAAATGGAAAGAGAGCAAAATAACGCCGATTGCGTACCAGACTACAAAAAAACGAAATAAGTAATTATCATAACGATGAGGCATACGACACGTCCTTTCTAAGTTACGGGTTTCCGTTGATTCTATTCCCTTTATCTGCAGAAAGTATACCGGAGCCGCACAAGTTTTACCAGAGAGTACATACTAACCAGGATGGAGGATGATAATATGAAAAATGTACTTATTACCGGAGCAGCATCTGGAATCGGGTTAAGCTGTGCATCATTTTTTGCGGCAAAAGGTGATCATGTGCTCATGATCGATAAATCAGCCGACGTTATGAAGCGGGCTGAAGAGATCGAAGGCATGGCAACGCCTTTTGTATGCAACGTTGGAGAAGAGAATGAGATAAAAACCTTGTTCAGCAGGGAAGAGCTTCCAGAAACGTTTCATGTCATTATTAATAACGCGGGAATTTCCACCTTTCATCCGTTTGAAACGCTCCCGCTCTCAGTCTGGAATGAAGTGATTGCATCAAATCTCACTGGGGTCATGCTGATGAGTCAGTATGGATCAGCGAGAATGAACGGTGGTGCGATTATTAATATATCCTCTACCAGGGCGACGATGTCAGAGCCGGACAGTGAAGCATACGCTGCTTCAAAAGGCGGGGTCACGGCTCTTACGCATGCACTTGCTGCCAGCCTGGCGTCTGAAGGCATTACGGTAAATGCCATCAGTCCCGGATGGATCGACACCGAAGGGGCAACACATGATGACTATTACCACCGGATGCACTGGTCAGGGCGAATCGGCCGTCCAGAAGACATCGCTTCATTATGCTGGTACTTGTCGAAACCCGAAAATAACTTTATCAACGGTGAAGAAATTAAGGTGGACGGCGGCATGACGCGCAAAATGCGCTATGACTGACAATTGGTTTCGCTCACCCCTAATCGGGGAACGAAAGTAACATGAGCCCGTGCTTGCATCAGCGTCGTGTTCGACGTATACTGTAAACCGTATTTTGTAGTTGTATATACAATTGAAACGCGAAAGGAGTCTGACTACATGTTTAAGAAACTGTTTGGTCTAGATAAGAAAAAAGAAGAGGTGCAGATGCCGGAAGCAGACGGGAAAGATGTTCTCGTCAGTCCAGCCGATGGAGAAGTTGTGGCGTTATCCGAAGTGCCGGATCCAACTTTCGCAGAAAAAATGATGGGAGACGGCGTCGCTGTAAAACCATCAACAGGTAAAATTGTTGCACCGGTAACGGGTGAAATTATGCAGCTGTTCCCAACGAAGCATGCGGTAGGCATCAAAACGGTTAATGGAGTCGAAATTTTACTGCACATCGGTATTGAAACGGTCAATATGCAGGGAGAAGGCTTTAAAGCTTATGTCGGCGAAGGAGATAAAGTAAAGGCGGGAGATACGCTGATCGAATTCGATCTTGACCTCGTCAATGAGAAAGCTGAGAGCACAATTACTCCAGTAATCATTACGAATGGTGACGCAGTGGCCTCGATGGATAAAGTAGAGGGCGAAAACGTCATTGCAGGCGAAACAACGATTCTAACCATTCACAGTAAATAAGTGAGGTAGCAAATGGGGCTGTCTAAAAAGCTCTTCTTGAAACAAAAAGCGGTGCCGGATATGTCCGGTACCGCTTTTTTTTGGAATGAAATGAGAAAAAGACAAAAAAATAGCAGAAATCCGAGCGGCCTTC
>NZ_JBPZEY010000012.1:0-94522 GCF_052061695.1 Alkalicoccus luteus | reverse complement strand
AGTTCACGGCCATGAGACAGATTCGTTATTGCTTCTCCCAAATAAAACGCTCTCGACGACCCGCCTGGGTCATCGAAAGCGTTTTTTACGTGCTGGAGAAGTATTTTGTCCCAGCCTCTAACACAAATCTGTCCAGCTTCGTATGATTACGGCGAAATGCCCTGGTGCTGGTCAGAGGCTTCATGCTCGATCTCGAATCCGCCTCCTTTTTCTCTCTCCTCATACGAAAACCATCTCATATATATTTCCCGCTGCTTATCAGAAACGTGCTTTAGCGAAAATGTTTTTCCGATTATAGTCGTAAGCACAGATACGTGAAGGGTATGAAGATTATCGAGTCGCTGCAGCGGATTTTGGCTGTACTCCAAATCCTGAATTCGTCGTCTCGGTAAAAACACTTCCATAAGGGAAATGCTTCTGGAGCGGATAAATAAGTAGTCTTTTTCGGAAGAGATTCCAGCGGCTTTGTACTGCAAATAGCCAATAAGTCCCGCTGCTACCGGGAGCAGAAAGGCAATATAGCCGTAAGGGATCAGGTAAGTCGCCGCCCCGGCTGCCAGCATAGCCGGCACTGCCAGTCTTATCATATATCTGCGCATGCTTTCTTTAGGAAGACCTTCATATTCCGGCACAAACGCATACTCCGGTACTATTTCCTGAAGCAGCTTAACAGCTTCTTTTCTCCGGCAAAGCGGGAGCAAAATAGTCGATAAATCCTCATCCTTTGTCCCGCCGCCTGCGCTCTCCACATAAACTGCACAAAATCCCAACGGCTGCCGAAGAAGATTCGTTACAATACGCACGGCATGCACACGATCGGCATGAATCGTAAGCTGCCTGGTCTCAATGACCCCACGAGATATATAGATATCTTTCCCCTGCTTGAAAACGGTGAAAAAACCGTATTTCAGCACGGTAGAAATGATGGTAAACACCCAAGCTACCAGCAGCACGGTTACAATAAATCCACCGATGTAAACGATACTCGACTGAATAATCCAGCCAACTGCTATATTAATAATCCAGTCCGGTAAAAACTGGGGAACCTGTGAAATGACCGCTGCAGCAAAAGTCGCCGCTATTCCGACACCGCTCGATGTAATTGCTGCAATAAGCAGCATGCCTGGCGACAGCTTCCAGTTAAAGTCCGGAGCAGTCTTCGTGTCGCTCCACCCCTCCGATAACGCTTCATCCATCCCTGCACTGATTTCGCCGGCAAAGCTCCGGCTCTGCTTCTTCTTTAACAATTCACCGCGAATTTCTTCAGCTTCGGAGCGTCTCAGCGCAATGAGTCGGAATTCGGGCTCGCTGCCGCCTCCCGCCGTCTCTATTTTCACTTCCACCAGCCCGAAAATCCGTTGAATCGGACCTGCGTTAATATCAATACTTTGCACTCGCTCCCGGCGAATAAACCGGTTTCGTTTAACGATCAGTCCTTGCTTTACCTGAAGCTCATCAGGAAGCAGCATGTATTCAAATTTCCACCATGACACGAAACCCCCGGCTAATGCAAAAAGCAATATGACACCAAATATCCCTGCCAGCACAGGCGCGGGAAGTCCCTGGGCGGACTGACCGAAAACAAATAAAATGATGAGCGTGATCACCAGTTGTTTTAAACTGCCTAAAAAAGAAACGAAAATAGCTGCAGGGTGCTGACGCTTCCAGCTACTCATCCGGGTCAGCCTCCCTGGCCAGTCTGGCAATCCGGTCTCTCAGCTCATCTGCTTTTTCCATTTCCAAGCCTGGTATTTCGTGAATAGTCGCTGCTGTTGAAACGGTGACGCTCGCCAATTTATAGTGGCGCAAAATAGGCCCTTGCCGGGTATCAACGTGCTGGACACGAATCATTGGAATAATAACCCGCTCTACGATAAAGACCCCTCTCATCAATTCAACCTCATTCTCATAAACCTTATAGCGCCAGCGCCTCCATTTTAACGTCTGGATAACGAATATATTTAACACGGCAAGCAGCACGAAAAAACTTGCGATCACATACAGCGGCCACATTGGCAGCTCCCAAATGAAGGTAGCTCCCCAGTACCCGGCAGGGAGTAAAAACAAGAACAGAGATTCTGCTGCAGCACCTATCTTCCAGACACGAAGCGTCTTTCCAGCGAGAGGCTGATCCGGAAGCGGCCTCAACTCGCTGGATGCTGCCGTACTCAATTTTCTTCATCCACGTATATAATTTCGACTCCTTCGCTTTGGAGCACGTTTAACAGCGCCTCGTTCCATTCATCGTTTCGCAGCAACCCTAAAGAAGGCGCTAACTCCAATGCTGTCAAACTTCCTTTTTCAGCATCCTCAATCAGCTCGAGTGCCTCCGTCATGCCTTCCCGTTCCAATGTTTGAACTAGTTCGTCTTTTGTCATCGGTTCCCCTCCTCAGCTCCATTATCAAACGCGTCAGCCATCTGCTTCCATACAGATCCTTTCGCTTCTTCACCTTTTTCAATCCGTGCGAGCGCTATTTTAGCTTGAAGCGCTACTTCAAATTCCGGATCTTCCGTCGCACGTTTCAACGGTTCGGCTGCGCTGTCGTCGCCAAGTTCGTAAAGAAACATAGCGGCTCGCCAGCGCACTAGTCTGCTTTTATCTTCCAGTGCCCTAATCATAGCAGGAATACCTGCCTGACTGCCGATATCCGAAAACCCGTCCGCTGCAGTTCGTCTCACAGTAACAGATTTGTCTTCCATTGCTCTCTCAAGCACAGGAATCACCGATTCATCTTCCAGCATACTGATATAAACAGCTGCAAGTCTGCGGATTGACGACTTTTCATCCTGGAGTGCTTTTTCGAGTACGTCTAAATCTTTCATCTGCGGATCCATCTGTTCAAGCCATGCAAAACGCTGTCTCCAATCTTCATGGTCCAGCATTTCTGCCGTGACTGTAACCCATTCCCGGTCAGCCTTGAACGATTCCGGGTTCAGCGCTTTTTGGACAAGGCGGTCCAGTCGTTCCTGTGAATAAGCGGCTTCCAGCTCCTCCGCTACTGCTTTAGCAGCTTCTTCCCGGTCACCGTACCGGGGCTTTTGCTGCTCCCATGAACGCATCATGACAATGTTATCCTCGGGCAGTGCAGCTTTGCCGGCAGCTTCAGCAAAACGGGCTGGCAGCGCTTCCCGGGCCTCGCCCTCCCCGTCTGCTGCTTTAACCTGCATTGGAATTTCTTTAAAAACTTGTACTTCTATCGTCACTTCCCCGAAATGGTCATCACCTGCAGCTACTGCTTCTTCTTCTGATTCCTGACCAAATACTTCCCGGACTTGTGGAAGTATTTCCTTCCAGTCTGCTTTTGGATGACGATCAACAGCGATAAAGTCGGAAACATGGTAGACGCTTTTAATGCCATCAATTGCGAGCAGAGAGGTGACAAACTCAGGTGCCTCTTTCGTATCACCCTGTTTATAGTTATTCGCACTTCCTTGAGGAAGCGATTCACTCAATGTAAATTTCATTGTATTCGGACTTGGTGTTGGTTCTACAGATCGAATTTTCATTGACTATCAAACTCCTTCATCTATTTTCGTCAACATTCCGATATAGATCCGCTCCATAGCAGAGGAACGTTGTCTCATTATACGCAGCCTGGATACTCAGAAAGATAGCGGCGTGCGTTCCGGCCTTGCCACTGCCTAAACTGGTCGTTCTTCTTCATCCTATCATACCGCAGTCGAACAGCTCAAAAGACTCCCCTCTTATCTGTTTTCATGCCCATGATCTGTTAAAATAGGAAAAAGCGGCATTCCCGTTAAATTCCATTTTAAAGGAAGTGACAGAATGAGAACAGCATTACTTTCAGACGTACATGGTAATGAAGCAGCCCTGGATGCTGTGCTGGAAGATATTCAGTCAAATCGAGTATCTGCTATTGTTATGCTTGGGGATATTTCCTACCGCGGTCCGAAGCCTTCTGAATGCCTCGAAAAAGTACGTACTCACTGTGATTACGTCATTAAAGGAAATGCGGACGAATGGGCAGTCCGCGGCATTCACGCTGGTGAAGTACCGGCAGAAGCGATAGAGTTAATGCGTGCAGAACAAACTTTCACTGCAGGACACCTGTCAGAGGATCAGCGGGCCTACCTGCACCATCTGCCTTCATCGCTTGAGCTGCCCTTGAGCAATAAACGACAGCTTTATGCGGTACATGCAACTCCTGAAAGCTTATTTACCGTCATTCCAAAACATGCTGAAGACGAAGCGTTTCAGGCATTCGGTTCCGCAAATCCTCGTGCTGATTATTATGCATACGGGCATATTCACGATCCTCACTACCGAAGAATAAACGGAAAATCTATTATTAATACGGGCAGTGTTGGATTACCGTTTGACGGGTCGCCGGAAGCGTCCTATGTGCTTTTAGACCGTGATGACGATGTCCACGTACAATTTCGCCGCGTTCCGTATGACATAAATCGCGCCGTTCAGGACTTGTCTGACACCGGATACCCGGCTGAGGCGGTTCCGCTGCTGCGCTATATTTATGAGAACGGTTCCCGTCCTGTATAATTTTCTGTTTAGGCAGCGGACTCGCCGGTGGTTAACCGGCGGTCTCCGCTAACGCTCTCCAGATCTCCTCCGGCGATGCCTGATCTCCTCCGGCGATGCCTGATCTCCCAGAACATGCGTTACCTCTCCCTGCCTGCTAATAAATACTGTAGAAGGTACCCCGTTTAAATTCAAGCGGTCATATAACGCTCTTCCATCATCCTGCAAAGCAGGGATGGATAGACCTGCTTTCTCATAAAAAGCAGCCGGGTCCGCACCAGCTGCTTCTCTGCCAGGTACGTGAACGGTATACATATCAAGCTTATTTGGATCGGCTGATCGGTAAAGTGCCTGCTTCAGCTGCAAATCAGTCTGACTCTCAGGACACCAGGTCGTCCAGAAGGTCAGAATAACTGGTTGATCGCAGTTTGAAAGCACTACCGTTTCTTCACTAACCAGCCTGCGGATAGAGATTGTTTCCATCAAGAGTGCTCCCCCTTTGACTTTTGTATAAATTGAACAACACGAGGGACGTCGCGAAACGCATACATACGATCCTGCGGTTGTCCATCGATTACTTTCATTAAACAAGGGACACTTGTGATTTGCCATTTCTGGGCCAGATCTGGATGTTCGTTAATGTCCAACCGGCTTACTTTTTCGGTTCCGGGAAGCTGTTCTGCAATGTCAACAAACCTCTCCGCAAGTTTACATGTTCCGCAGACTGGCGTATAAAAGTAGGTAAACTCAGTCATACCGACTGCTTCCCTCCCGTTTCCGAAGTGCCGCTCTGACAGGGGAACCGTCTGCTCCGTGTAATTTTAAAGGGAAAGCGACAAGCTCATATAAGCCTGGCTCGATGTGCAGATTCAACCCTTCAAGAATGAGGATATCCTCTTCCAGACAGGCATGATGAGCCGGAAGATCTTTGCTTTCCAGCGGATCTACCGACGGGGCATTCGTTCCGATCAGTTGAACTCCCTGCTCACCCAATGCGTGAATTAAAGCAGGATCCATCACTGGAAAGGATTCATAGCTTCCCGGCTTTGCAGCAGTTTTAAATAACACATGCCGAACACCTGCAGGGAGCTGCTTCTGAAAAGCATTTATCGTCAGAACAGGCCATTCGTCTGTGCCAACGACAAGTGCCGGACCAGAGAATCGATTGATATCGATTTCGCTGATCCCGCTGCCTTCCCGACTGTAATGATAGGGAGCATCGGCGTGCGTTCCAGTATGGACGCTCATGCTTATCTTTGAGACGTTTACGCTGTCTCCTTTTTCCATAGACATTGTACCGCTTTTATGAAAAGGCGCATCTCCAGGCCAGACGTTCATGCCCTCGTGCAGCTCTCTTGATATATCCATCCATTTATTCATATGTATCTCCTTTCGACAAACACACAGGCTGCGCTCCCTCAGGGAAGTCAGCAGCCTGTGTTTGCAGCTCTATTGATTTTTCCCGTGATGCCTGTCATGCTGAATTTCTGACCAGTCAAATAAGACGCGTGCAAGCTCATCGACATCAAGGTCAAGCCCGTACCCGATCTTAAATTCCTGTTTGAGATTGTCATCAAGCCGCATGTACGAGTTTTTAAGCTCCTGGCAGAGATGTGCTACTTCTTCAAGCTGTTTTCTTGCAGATTGTAATTCCATTTTTATCCCTCCTCATAGCCGGTTTACCCGTTATCCGGAGGATGCAATCACGAAGATTCCCCTCTTACTTCCGCACCGAGCGTTTGCTTAAAATGTTCGAGCGCCCACTGATGCCCAGTCGGATTAAAGCTCTCCACAGCATTTGCATGCACGACAATATGAAAGCCTTTATTAAATGCATCTACCGCAGTGTGGAGAATACAAATGTCGGTACACACTCCGGCAAGGTGCAGCGTCGTGATCCCGCGCTCGCGGAGCTTCAATTCTAAGTCTGTTCCCGCGAATGCACTGTAACGAGTTTTATTCATCCAGTAATAACCCCCGTCGAGATTCTCCACATAGTCTCCAAGTATTCCGTACAAATTACGGCCTTTCGTACCTAAAATATTATGAGGCGGAAAGAGAGTTGCCTCCGGGTGAAACGGATCGCCTTCTTCATGAGCGTCTACTGCAAAAACGGTATAAGTTCCGGATTCAATAAACGATCTTGCCAGATTGGTGATGGCCTCCTCAATGCTGCGACCTCGTTCTCCACATGTTAAACGGCCATCCTCTGCAACAAAATCATTTGTATAGTCAACAAGTATCAATGCTTCTTTCATTGTAAAACCGCCTCCCTGAATACCTGCTTTCCTCTTTTAAAAATCGGGTTTATCAGCAACGATGCTCGGCAAAAGCTGTAAAGACTTGTGCAGACAGTTCATGTACTCTGGTATAATAGAACCAGCTGGCATACCCTGCCATCATTCCATGAAACACCCATAGACTTTATTCTATTATACCAGAAAGGGTGAATGAGCATTGAAAATCAAATATAACATTATACCTAAGGACGACGTGATCACCTGTAAAGAGTCTTATTCTGTCGGTCAGGCGCTGGATGTGCTGGAGAAAAGCGGATTTCGTTGTGTTCCCGTCCTATCGGATGACGGCAAACATTTTAAAGGCAATGTGTACGCGCAGGATGTTTATAAAGCTTTACTGTACGGTGAAATAGACAAGCAGGCTCCGTTGGAAACACTTCTGGCAGATCGGGATGTTCACCTGCAGGAATCTGCTTCTTTTTTCAGGATCTTTAAAAATATTAGAAGATACCCTTATATCGCCGTGACAGATCAGGAGAACGTGTTTACCGGTATTTTGACGCACGGCAACGTGATGTCGATTTTGGAAGACTCATGGGGCATCGAGTCCGGTAATTTAACATTTACGGTCTCAACGCATGAATATCAGGGTGCCCTGAGCGGAATTATGACAACTGTTAAAAAATACAGTTCTATTCACAGTCTGATGACTCTGGATACTGACAGTACCTTCTTCAGACGTGTCATTGTCACACTTCCGGCAAGCACCGGCCGGGAAAAGCTGGACAGCCTCCTGCAGGATCTCGAAAGCAATGGATACCGCGTATTTGACGTAGAAGAAATGTAGCAGCAGCTCCCATCTTTCGTTTCCAAGCGGAAGCTGCCTGCCACCTTATGATCAGAATGAAAAGCTTACATGCTGCTATTTTATAGAATCCGATCGCTCTTTTTAAGCCTGTTAAAAAAGGAGTGGATCAAATCATATATAAAACATCGCCAGACGACATTACTGCTGACATGCTTCACGGCTTCTTTGCCGGTTGGCCTGAGACGCTTGATACAAAACGCATTGGCGGCTTTTGCAGGACAGCTGGAAGGTTATCGTGGCATATGATGAGAATCATCAACAGGTTGCAAGCTTTATTAAGGCAGTCAGTGACGGCGTTCTCACTGCTTATATTCCACTGGTTGAAGTTCTTCCGCAATACAAAGGTCAAGGAATTGGAAAAGAGCTCGTTTCGAGAATGTTGAAAGATTGCAGTCAACTGTACATGATCGATTTGTGCTGTGACGATGATCTGACCGGATTTTATGAAGGATGAGGCATGACGAAGACAAATGGAATGATTGTGCGCAACTACGGCGCTCAATCAGAAACATGCCTAGTGCTTAATCCGCACCTTTTCACGCGTACACTTAAAAAGCTGAATAAACAGCATGGAACATAAACGAACAACCGTATGTCTTTGTATCCTTTAGTGATCAACCCGAAAAACCGTGTATTCTTTAAAAAGAATACACGGTTTTTCATCATCTATTTCACGGCGCGCCAGCTGCTATTGTTCCCGCCCTATTGCATCAATTTTAAATTCATCATTCTGCAATTGAAGGTAATAATAGCGTGTTCCTTCACGGCGTTCTTCTTCGCCGCCTCTGTCTGAAACAAACACTCCGGTCACTGCAATCCGCTCTTCTCCAAATTCATTCTCTTCCGCCTGAATCTCACGGATTTCATCGACTCGTTCAATCGTTCGTGATGCTGACAGCTGCTGATGCTGCCGTCTTTCCGTATGGTAACCGTGCGTGTTTAAGATATAGTACGGCTCCATATAAGAAAAGCTTTGGCGTTCCAAGCTTTCTTCCCAGGCTTCCATATATTCTATGACGAACTCGGTTTCTTGATCTTCCGTGTCGCGGTCGGCCGCTTCCCACGTTCCCTCTTCTCCGCATCCCGATAAAAGTATCAGCAGTAAACTGGTAAACAGCGCCATCACCCAGCTTTTCACGTTTGCTCCCCTTCTTTCTTCTGTTGATATTCCACAACGGCCTGTTTCACCATTTCCAGCGTATAATCGATCGATTTAACCTGCTCTCTGAACCGCTTCTTTTTGGTATCCTGCTGAAAACACGTAACAGCTACCATCTCCACATTTTCAGCAAGCTGATCAATTTGCTGGGCATGCACATATGCCGGCTTCGCCATCTCTAAAAATTTCAGCACATCTGGCACCCAGTTCTCTAAATCCTGCATTACTTGCTCAACAAACGGCTTCACGTCATCATAAAAATCTGCAGTTGCTCCGCCAATCCGGTACGTTTGAAAGTGTTCTTCTGCTTGACGATTCCAATCCTTCACTATATCTGTTCTCTTAAGTAACAATTCGAATTCATTCATGCTGCTCACCCCGGTATGATTGTAACAGATGGAGCTGGTCACCCGCCACAGGCACGTAGCATGTGCGTCTAAAATCTGATATCATATATCGATGCCTGTTTTAGCAGGCTCATGTGTTTCGCATAACGATAAGCCATTCAGGAGGCGTCTATTTATGGCCATCCGATATCCAAACGGTAAAAAATTTCAGCCGAAGCGTATCCCGACCGCTAAAAAAAGCGACTATAAGAAGGACAGCAGTTTCAGCAACCGAGGGATGCGGTTTGAAGAGCGCATTGAAGAATCTAATGAGTTTTATCTGTCCAGGGGAATTGCAGTGATTCATAAAAAGCCTACCCCGCTTCAAATTGTGAACGTGCATTATCCAAAGCGGAGTGCTGCAGTTGTGACAGAAGCTTATTTCCAAAAACCTTCAACCACCGATTTTAACGGCGTTTATAAAGGGTTTCATCTCGATTTTGAAGCGAAGGAAACCCGTAATAAGCAGAGCTTTCCGTTGAAAAACTTTCACGAGCACCAGCTCCATCATATGAAAGCCGTGGTAGATCATGGCGGGAAAGCATTTGTGCTTGTACATTTCACTGTTCATGAAGAAATTTATCTCATTCCAGCCGCTGTCTTTATCGCATGGACAAACAATGAAGAAAAACGAAAATCCATTCCGAAATCCTGGATTGAAGAATCAGGATTTCGTGTCAGCCAAGGATTCATGCCGAGCGTGGATTACTTGTCGGCCGTTGATGAATGGCTCAGCCTTTAGAGCTGATAGAAGAAAGGAAGATGCAATATGGCAGAAAATCTGTCACGAAGTCAGCGTAAAAAATCCCGCGGTCCAGAGAAACCTAAAAAGAAAACTTCCGGCCGCGGTTTTTTCAAAAAAGTGTTTATGGTGTTTCTCATTCTGATTATGGTTGGAATAATCGCAGGCGGGATCACCGCATTCGCGATAATCCGCGATGCACCGGAACTGGACCACGAGCAGTTAACGCTGTCACAGAATCCGGAAATTCTCGACATGAATGATGAAATTATTACGACGTTGGAAACCGGTGAAAACCGGCGCTCCGCGGACATCGAAGAAGTTCCTCCTGTAATGATTGATGCTGTGCTCGCTATAGAAGACGCTCGCTTTTACGATCACTTTGGTATCGATGTAAGACGGCTTGGCGGTGCAGTTGTCGCAAACGTCCGCAGCGGTTTTGGCAGCGAGGGTGCAAGTACCATCACTCAGCAGGTTGTGAAGAACCTTTTCTTTGACTTTGATAAGACAATTACAAGAAAACTGCAGGAACAATACCTTGCCCTTCAGCTCGAACAAAGCTATACGAAGGATCAAATACTGGAGATGTATTTGAACGCGATTTACTTTTCAGACGGGCGCTACGGCATTGTAGAAGCTTCCAGCTACTACTTCAACAAAGAGCTTGATGAGCTGGAGCTTGAAGATGCTGCCCTTTTGGCTGGTATTCCGCAGCGACCGAACGCACATAATCCTTATAACAATCCAGACTTAGCAGAAAATCGCCGTAATATCGTGCTCGACCGCATGGCACATTACGGCAAAATTACTGAAGAAGAAGCTGCAGAAGCAAAAAGCATTCCAGTTGAAGAACAGCTTGAGCGCACCGAACGGGAGCCAAATCAATTCCAGTCCTATATCGATCAGGTTTTAGATGAGGTCGAGGAAATTGAAGGTATCGAAGCGAGTGACATTTATACCGGCGGCTTGAAAATTTACACGAACCTGGATCGTGATCTGCAGGAACACGTGGAGCGCGTCATGCAGACTGACGAGTTCGTGCAATTCCCGGATGAACTCATGCAGGCTGGTGTCACGCTGATGGATACTGACACCGGTCAGGTGCATGCAATTGGCGGTATGCGCGAGCAGGCAGAAGGTGTGCGGATGTGGAACTGGGCAACGAGTCCTTCCAGACAAGCCGGTTCTACAAGTAAACCGATCTTCGCCTATGGACCTGTCATTGAACATGAGCAGTGGTCAACCGGCCAGATTATTGAGGATGAAGAATACGAATACACTACCGGCGATCCGGTTCGAAACTTCACCCGGACATTCCGGGGTGATGTTACGATGCGGGAAGCACTCCGCGACTCCTTAAACGTACCTGCGGTAAAAGCCCTGCATGAAGTTGGACTTGATTCTTCCGAGGCATTTGCCGAAGGACTGGGAATTCCGGTAGAAACGATGGTAGAATCAAATGCCCTCGGTGCTAATGAAGTTTCTTCCTTTGAAATGGCCGGCGCGTATGGCGCATTCGGCAACGGCGGCACGTATAATGATCCTCATACAGTGCGTGCAGTTGAATTTCCTGACGGCCAGGTCATCGATCTTGCTCCTGAAGGCACTCAAGCAATGGAAGATTACACTGCATTCATGGTATCTGACATGCTGAAAGATGTGATGACGGACGGCACTGCCGCCCGCCTGCAGATGAACGGTTTTGAAGCAGCCGGAAAAACGGGATCCAGTAACTTTGATGAAGGAGACAGAGAACGCTACGGTATTCCTGAAGGTGCCAACGCGATACCGGATGCGTGGTTTGTCGGTTATTCAACAGAGCTGACCGCATCTGTCTGGACTGGATACCCATCCTCCAACGACGGTTATATAGACCGGAATAACAATGAGCATCACATTTCTCAGGATATATTCCAGGAAGTGATGAACTATGCTCATGAAGGCAGAGATACTGCCGGCTTCAGCCAGCCTGATTCTGTCGTAGAGGTGGATATTGAGCGCGCAACCGGTCTTCTGCCGAGCAGCTTTACCCCTGACAGTGAAATCATCAGCGAGTATTTTGTCAGAGGTACAGAGCCTGGCAGCGTTTCTGATGAATTTGAAATGGAAGAAGCTTCAGGAATCAGCGGCCTTTCCGCCTCCTATAACGAATCCAGCAATACGATTGAAGCGAGCTGGAGCTTCCCGGAAGACGAACTTGAGTTTTTCAGTTTCCGTATTGAGGTTTCCGACTCAGAATCCGATTTCAGCACCGTTGATACGACGAAGAATACGTCCTACTCCTTCTCTAATCCGGCACCAGGTGAGACCTATACCATCCGCATCACGCCGGTTGACGATGAGGATGACTCTGAGGCTGGAGATGCTGCCACGGCAGAAGTAACTGTACCGGAAGAGGATGACGAGGAAGAGGAAGAAAATAATGAAGCAAACAACGACGAAAATAACAACGAAAACAACATGAATGAGAACAATGAAACAAACGAAGAAAACGACAGCAATGAAAATAATGAAACGAATGAGAATAACGAAGCTCCAGATGAGAGCGTAGAAGAAAATAACAGCGCAGGAAACGATAATAACACAGCTCCGGAAACTAACAATACAGAAAATGAATCAGAAACGAATGATGAAAACGAAGAGTCTCAAACGAATGAAGGGACTCCTGCTGAGAACAGTAACAGCAATAACGGTCCTCCTGAAGATACGCCAGGTGAAGGTGACCCTGGCGACGGTAATGAAGAAGAGGTTTCCAGTCAGGAAGCGAACGAACCAGATAGTCCCGAATCAGAAGACGAATAATCGTTTGCGGCAGGGAAAATGGTGTCTCAACCTAGGGACCCCCTGCCAGCCAGCGAGGTCTCTGCCACATATTCGGACCGTTTTCCAGCAACAAATAAGAGTGCCCTCAGAGATCGAGTCTCTGCGGGCACTCTTATTACCTATATACGTATAGTTGTCTAGTAAAGCCGGCCTTCGGCCTATCGCTTCATTCGATGCTTCATTTCCTGAGCCAGCTTGCACACTTCCAGTCTCCCCGTGAAATGTCCGGCTTTTTCTTGTACAAACTGGAAACGCTCCTTAGCATTCACAGGAGCGGCATGCTGATCAAAAACGGAAGCCGCTGCTTTTTCTTCGGCTGCGGTTTCGAGCATTTGCAGCAAGGCAGCTGCAGCTTGTTTGACTTCGTTATCATCTGCTGATTGGCGCATGTAGGGCTCATCCCAGTTTTCATAAAAGGCCTTGTGCATCTGTATCAGCTTATCGTTCATCCTGCCGCGGTTTTTTTCTCCCGCTTTTTGCCTTCCCTGCATAAATAGAGAAGCGGGCATTCCGGACAAGCAGGCTTCTGCGCTTTGCAATGATATCTCCCGAAGAAAATCATACGGTGGTGCGTATCTGACCATTCTGCTTCAGGTATTTTTTTCATAAGTGCCTTTTCCACTTCCAAAACGGAATCTTTCCAACGGCATAAACCGAGTCGTTTGCTGACTCGCTCTACGTGTGTATCAACCGCAATTGCAGGTCTTCCGAATGCCACAGACGTGACCACATTTGCCGTTTTTCGTCCCACTCCGGCCAGCTTAACCAACTCATCCCGTTCCTTGGGTATGTCACCGTCAAAATCATCAATTAAGCTTCGGCAAAGCTTTTGAATGTTTTTCGCTTTGCTTCGAAAAAGACCGATCCGCCGAATATCCTGTTCAAGTTCTTCAAGCGGGACCGCCAGATAATCCTCAGGCGATTTATACTTATCAAAAAGCGCCGGTGTCACTTTATTGACGAGCGCATCCGTTGCCTGTGCAGACAGTAAAACAGCGATCGTCAATTCGAATGAATTAGAGTGCGTCAGTTCACATTCCGCATCCGGATACATCGCTTCCATCGTATCCAATACTTCTCTGATTTGAGTCCGATTCAGCATCAGCTGTTTCCCCCTTCCAGCCAGTTATAGCCGGGATGAGGTCTGGCTGCTTTAACTGGCGGTGCCTGTATTCCTTTTCGCTGATGCCGGACTTCTTCCGACACCCTTCTGACCTGGTCTGGCGTTTTTACGCCTTTACGCTTCCACTCAAACAAAATACGATCAATGTACCGAAAATTGAGCTTTGAAGAGATCACTGCTTCTTTGAGAGCAGATTGAATCAACTCGCAAGAATGCTTATCTTCATCAAGCCACATCGAAATCATTTCCATCTCAATAGAAGAAAGCGGCCGTCCAAATTCTTCTTCAAATCGTTGAAATAAGCGGCCCTCTTCCATTTCCGACTGCTTCCGGCTTTCTGATTCCGCTGGCTGCCCTGCTTGCTCAGCCATTTTTCGATACAGAGGCTGCAGCGTCATTTCCTCCTGAATCATCGATGCACTGCTGCCAGGCTGTTCCTTGATTTCGAGAAGGCCTTTTCGCAAAAGCTGTCGCAAAATGGAGGATATCTCATTTTCATCAGTACTCATTCTGGCAGAGAGCATCGCTGGTGAAGGCAGCTTGATACCTTCTTCTAAAAGCTGATGGATATGAAGGGTCAGCAGAAATTCCTGATCCGTTAACCCGAGTTGTTTATAGGACTTAAAAAAAAGTGCAGGCAAAACAAATGGCTTTTCCTGAAGCAGATTCAGCAGCTTTTCATCCATGACGATCTTCCTTTCGTATTCTTGAAAATTCTCTTGTCACCTGAAAGTCGACGACTCGCTGAACCTGGCGATAAAAAGAAGCCGTCCACATGAATAAGGCGCTGGACGGCTCTTGGTATGAAATCGAACGGCACGGGTTCGTCGTTACGATAGCGCCGCTTTTCGCATCATTACGGATAAAGCCTGTTTAGAAGTCTTGGGAATGGAATCGTTTCCCTGACATGTTCCGTGCCCGAAATCCAGGCTACCGTTCGTTCAAGACCTAAGCCAAAGCCGGAATGAGGAACGGATCCATACTTTCTCAAGTCCATGTACCACTGATAAGCATCTGCAGAAAGACTGTGTTCCTCATAACGCTGCTGCAGAAGTGCTTCATCGTCGATACGCTGGCTGCCGCCGATAATTTCTCCATACCCTTCTGGTGCGATAAGGTCTGCACATAAAACGACATCGTCGCGTTCAGGATGCGGCTTCATGTAAAATGCCTTAATGTCTTTCGGATAGTTTGTGATAAACACCGGTTTGTCGTAAGCTTCGGCGATAGCCGTTTCGTGAGGCGCTCCAAAATCTTCGCCCCATGAAATCTCGTAGCCCTCTTTTTGTAAAAATGCGATAGCATCATCGTAAGAAATTCGCGGGAAAGGAGCCTGAATTTTTTCCAGGACGGCCGTATCTCGCTCTAATACAGCAAGCTCTTCTTTGCAGTTTGCCAGAACCGCCTGAACAATTGCGGTTACATACGTTTCCTGCACCTGCAGACTTTCTTCATGATCCATAAATGCCATTTCAGGCTCGATCATCCAGAACTCAATTAAATGCCTTCTCGTTTTAGATTTCTCTGCCCGGAAAGTCGGGCCGAACGAGAACACTTTGCCAAGCGCCATCGCTGCTGCTTCCATGTACAGCTGGCCGCTCTGGGAAAGGTACGCATCTTCATCGAAGTATTTCGTATGAAACAGCTCCGTAGTCCCCTCTGCTGAGCTTGCTGTTAAAATAGGCGGATCTACCTTCACAAAACCTTCCTGGTTAAAATACTCGTAAGTGGCACGAATAATTTCGTTACGAATCCGCATGATCGCATGCTGTTTTTTTGAACGGAGCCACAGGTGCCTGTGATCCATTAAAAATTCAGTGCCGTGTTCTTTCGGTGTAATCGGATACTCAGACGCTTCATGAATGACCTCTATATCTGTAACTGCTAATTCGTAACCGGAAGGAGCGCGGTCATCTTTTTTTACCGTGCCTGTTACGTAGAGGGAAGATTCCTGAGAAAGCTCCTTCGCCACCTTAAATTTTTCTTCGCCAACCTCGGCTTTAACAAGCACACCCTGGATAAAGCCGGTGCCGTCACGCAGCTGAAGAAAAGCAATTTTACCGCTTGACCGCTTATTTGCAAGCCACGCTCCTAGCGTTACTGATTCATTTTCGTGCTGTCCAATTTGTTTAATAGTCGTTTTCAATACGATAACCTCCGTCAAAAATTACCTCTCGTCTGCTAGAGAACCTATTCAGGATCCGTGTGAAGCTGTAAATGCTTCGATTCTGTTCAGCGCCTCCTCAAACTGGTCCAGGCTTGTCGCATAGCTCAGTCTGATATTATCCGGCGCGCCAAACCCGCTGCCTGGTACAACGGCGACTTTTGCTTTTTCCAGTAGGGCCGTCACCCATTCATCCGTTGTTTTATAAGGACTGGCGTCCACCGCTTCTTTTACGTTTGGAAACAAATAAAAAGCGCCCTGCGGCTTTTGACAGGAGAATCCGGAAATGCTGTTTAACCGGTCAAATACTTTATTGAGCCGCTCTTCAAATGCAGCGCGCATGTTCTCAACCGAACCATCGTCCTTCTCATAGGCTGCGATCGCACCATATTGTGCCATAACGGCCGGATTTGACGTAGTATGGCTGGCCAGATTCGACATCTTTTTGATAATTTCACTATTTCCGGCTGTGTAGCCGATACGCCATCCTGTCATAGAATGCGATTTAGAGACACCATTTACGAGCAGCGTCTGTTCTTTTAATTCCGGCGAAAGCTGGGCGATGGAAACATGCTCCGCTCCGTCATACAGAAGCTTCTCATATATTTCATCTGAAATAATCAGCATGTTGTATTTTAGGCACACATCCCCTATTTCACGCAGTTCGGCAGCACTATACGTCATTCCGGTCGGGTTGGACGGCGAGTTAATAATCACCGCCTTCGTCTTATCCGTTACTGCTTGTTCAATCTGAGAAGCTTCTGCTTTAAAGCCGTTTTCCTCGCGTCCTTCTACAAATACAGGCTTGCCTCCTGCAATTTTCACCTGTTCCGGGTAGCTTACCCAATAAGGTGTGATGATGATAACTTCATCTTCGTCCTGTAAAATCGTTTGAAAAATAGAAGATAACGCATGCTTGGCACCCGTTGACACGATAATTTCGTCTGGACGGTAAGAAAGCCCGTTGTCCTGCTTTAATTTTTCAGCTATGGCTTGCTTCAAAGCAGGAAGGCCCGCAGCAGGAGTATACTTCGTATGTCCTTCCAGCATGGATTTATAGCTGGCTTCAATGATGTACTCCGGTGTATTAAAATCCGGTTCACCTGCCCCGAGTCCAATGACATCATGCCCCTGTTCCCGAAGTTCCTTAGCCTTAGCGGTAATCGCAAGCGTAGATGATGGTGTGATCGATTCTACCTTAGGGGAAAATTGCATTTGTAATACACTCCTCTATTTATAATGAAGTAAGGTTATCTGGAAATACGCGGCGACAGTTCATATCTGCGGAGATAGTCACCATCTTCAAATGAAACGTAATAGTAGCCGAAGCGCCCTTCCGAATCACGATAACGGACCTCGTAAACAGCCGTATCACTGATAAAGCCCGGTTTAACTGAGATAAATCGGCTGATATCCGCGTCAGAAGCAGCGATTGATACAGCCTCGTCCTGCGCAATCCCATCATTCTTATTCAACACGATGATGTCACGTTCTTCTCCCTCAGCCGGTTCTTCCTGTTCCCCAGCCTCGTTGTCAGCTTCATCCAGTTCTTCTGCCGCTTCCTCTTCTTCAGGAAGCGGGTCTTCTACAAACACATAGACATCTTCTCCTGAAGCGTCGACTGCATCAATCACCTGGTAGGAGACTGCTCCATGAAAATACTCGATCTCCCGGATTTCCTGCAGTTCATATTCCTCTTCAGCAGCTTCAGCCGCAAGAGCCTGCCGTTCTTCCAGCGGGTTTAATGCAGAGTTGAGAACAGCGTATACAGTGACGCCTACCGCTGCCGTTCCGGCCAGGCCTAATATCATCAGTAATTTTTTCATGCATTATTCACCCGCAGTATCATATATCGTAAATACCATTCGGCTGCTGTCTTTATCATCCAGCGCAATACCAAACATTAAATCTCTCTCTTTTAACGTGCGATTTAAGGAATCTACCATTTTATACGCGTCCGGACATTTTTCTATCGTGACGCTGTTAAGTAATTTCACCTGATTGCTGCTCACGTTCCGTCCTCCTTTAAAAGCGACGCAGAGTATAGCCGTGTTCTGCTTGCAACGATTTTATTTTATCATACCTGGTCCTGTCAGGACGTTGATTCCGCAATTTTTCTCCACTCTGATTCTGCTTCGGCACGTACCTTCTCTTCATCGATCGTAAGAAGCGTTCCTTCACGCATCAACGCTCGTCCATTACACCAGACGTCTGTCACATCAGAGGATTCAGCTGCATAGAGCAGATGATCCTCAGCACGCTGTTCCAAGTCTGGCGACATGTGCAGCCTGTCTGTCCTTAATAGTACGATGTCTGCGGCCTTCCCCGTTTTTAGTTCGCCTGTATTGGAGAAACCGAGCATGGAAGCTCCCGTTCTCCACGCAGCTCTCAACCAGTCCGCCGGCTGCACTGCCGTGCTGTTTTCTTCTGCACCAGTATGAAGGATTGCTGCAGTCTGCATATCTGATAATACACTTAAACGATTGTTGCTTGCTGCTGAATCAGTGCCGATTCCGATCCGGATGTCTGCTTCCAGCATTCTGCTGACAGGAGCAATCCCCGACCCCAGCTTTAAATTGGAGCGTGGGTTATGTGATATGGAAGCTCCGCTTTCCTGCAACAGAATAGTATCTTCTTCCGTCACATGTACGGCATGAGCAAGCACTGTTTGAGGCGTTAGAAATCCAAGCTCATATAAATGCCGGCAAGGCGTGATACCATGCTTCGCGAGGTGATCGGAGACTTCCGATGCTGTTTCAGACATATGTGTATGCCGAACAACATCATATTGATCAGCCAGCTCAGCTGCCTTGTAAATAAAGTCAGGCGGACAAGTATAAAGGGCATGAGGCGATACCGCAGCCTGAACAAGACCGCTAGTATCAGCTTCAATGGTCTGTATAAGCGTTTCTGACTCCTTCAGCCTCTCTGTCCAGCGCCCATCAAGGGCGATCATTCCTCTGCCCAGTACAGCCTTCATTCCTACTTCTGTAACCCGTTCCGCAAGATGCAGCATATCCAGATGGTACATATCCATAAACATCGTTGTTCCACTGCGGATCATTTCAGCCATAGCAAGGTTGGAGGCCGCACGAACGGTATCACTAGTAAATTGACCTTCCGCCGGCCACATGACATTTTTAAGCCACTCTTGCAGAGGAAGACCTCCGCCTGCACCTCTTAATAACGTGCTGCCTGTATGAGTGTGTGTATTAACAAAACCCGGTGTCACAAGCCTGCCTGCAGCATCTACTACATGATCTTCATCTAACGGCTCTAAGTCCGGTTCAATCCGCGTAATGCTTGTTCCTTCTATCCGAATATCCTTTTTCTCAGCCGGTTGCCCAGGAGTCAGCAGAATACCGTTTTTTATGACTGTTGCCTTCATTCCTGCAGCTCCTTCCTGAACCAGACCTCGGCCCGGCTTTCCAAATCGTATATTGACTCTTCATACACGGCAACGTCTTCCGGAAGCGATTTTAAGAACTTCCGTCCGTATCGCGCTGTGATAATCCTTCTGTCCATAACGACAATGAGGCCCGAATCCTTTTCATTCCGAATCAGTCTGCCAAAGCCTTGTTTGAATCGGAGAACCGCTTTTGGAAGCGACAGCTTCATAAATGGAGACCCACCGCTTTCTTTCAGTTTATCTGCTTTTGCCTGAAAAACTGGGTCTCCCGGAGGCGGAAAAGGTAGTCTTGCCATAACGAGAACCGAAAGATCATCGCCTGGTATATCGACTCCTTCCCAAAAACTGCTCGTGCCAAAGAGAATGCTCCGGTCAAATTGCTGAAACATTTTAACCAGTTTTGTTCTGCTTTTAGACTGGACGCCCTGCCCGATTAGAAGATAGCTTTCGTCGAGCATTGGCTGCAGCAGACGGTAGGCACGGCGGAGCATATCATAAGAGGTGAACAATACCATCATTTTACCTTTAGTGACACTCGAAAGCCTATACACTGTTTCAACAAGTGCTTCAATATACAGCTCTTCTCCATCGTCTTTGATATGAGGCATATCCTCTGGAATCAAAATAGCTGCTTGTTCCTTCCAGCGAAAAGGAGATGCAACTTGCAGAGTCCTGATTTCAAAATCTTCCAACCCCAGCTCATCGATCATGTAGGCGAAGCTTTTATCGACTGTCATGGTGGCGCTCGTCAGCAGCACACTTTTCTTTTTACGAAAGAATCGGTCGGCAAGCAGATGGTCGACTTCAGTCGGGCTTGAATAAACCGTAATGGACTGCTTCGGTCCTTTAGCGGACTTTTCCAGCCAGTAAACATACCCGTCCTGCTGTTGGAGAATAAGCTTTTCCACGAGGTGGAGCTTATCCTCTAGCTCCTGAAAAAACGCTGTCAGTTTCGGCAGATCTTTCTCTGAAGCTTCCTGCTGCAAAAAAACCCATTCATCGAGAATATCCTGCATGACCGCACGAAACCTGGCTGCTGTATCCTGGACCTGCGCCCATCTGCGGTCCATGTGAACCGTTCGTGCTCTTCCGCCGCTTTCAGAGGTTCCTGCTCCATGCGACAAATACTGGTACATCATTAAAAATGTATCATGGTATTCCTGCTTTGCATCCTCAAAAGCAGTCGTTAATCTGCTTAGTTGTGCTGGAAGGTGCTCCAGCGCCCGCTCTAGCAAGCCTTTTTGATCCCTATCTCTGCCAGCGAATTCATTCAGAAGTCTGGCCATATCAGCATATTCAAGTGAAATCCCAAATTGTCTGGAAGCGGCCTCTGATAAATGATGAGCTTCATCAATCACGGCTTTCCGGTATGCCGGAATGACCTGTGTATCATGTGCGATATCTGTCAGAAGCAGCGCATGATTGGTGATAACAAGGTCCGCCTCGCGAGCCTGCTGCTTAGCGCGCTGGTAATAATCACGTGAGAACCAGGGGCAGTCAGGCGAAGAACACGACTCCGGGTCACTCGCAATTTCTTTCATAAAAAGCTGCGAAGCTGCAGCAAGGTTAAGCTCCTCAAGGTCACCTGTCGTCGTTTCCGTCAGCCAGATGAGGAGCTGGGAGCGAGCCAGCATCGTCTCATAGCTTTCATGCAGCTGGTTTTCCAACAGCCTTTCTACTTTCTGCAAGCACGCATAATGATGCCGCCCCTTTAAGAGTGCCGTTTTTGGTCTGAAAGGAAGCAGCTTCTCCAGCAGTGGTATTTCTTTTTTTAGAATCTGTTCCTGCAGCTGGATGGTTTCCGTGCTGATAACGATCCGCTCTTTATTATTCCAAGCATGAACGGCTGCGGGAATTAAATAGGCCAGCGTTTTTCCAGTCCCTGTGCCTGCCTCTGCTAATCCGGTCTCATTCTCAGAAAAAATAGTATCTGTAAATGTCATCATGTCCGCTTGGCCGGAACGGTAAATGTAGCCAGGAAAAATGGCCTCCATGGTTTCCTGCTGTTGAAAGGTAGCGAGTACTTCTTTAAGCTGAACAGGCTCTGTCCGATTTCTCCGCGGAGCTTTAGCTGGCTTTCTTACTGCTATGCCCCGATATGTTTCGGTTTCCGACTCGGCTTCATCTGCCCCGGATGCCGTTTCATAAGCTTCTGCTACGATCGGATACATGTCACTTTTCCAGCTGGTTGAAAGAGAAAGGAGATGCTTTAACGCTGCTGCGGGAAGCTGCTGTAATTTATTATGTATGCGGAGCCATAAATCGGCAGCCGCCTCCGCATCGCTGTCGGCCTGATGCGGATTATCATGAGAGATGCCCAGAGAAGCGGAGAGTTCACCCAGCCGGAAGCTGTCTTCTGAAGGGAAAAATATGCGGCTTAGTTCGACCGTGTCAGCGACCGGTCCTTCAAAAGAAGTGTATCCCGCTTCTTCCAGCGCTTCGTTTAAGAAGGGAAGATCAAAATCAGCATTATGGGCGACAAAACAGGCGTTAGATAAGTCCGTAAGCACTTCAGGGACAACATCCTCGAAAGCAGGCGCTCCCTCCAGATCCTCAAGCGATATGCCAGTGAGCTGCTGCACAAAGTCCGGAATGTATGCCGCACCGCTGATAAAGCTTGAGAAGGACTTTATTTTTTCCCCATTGTCAATCACCACATAGGCAATCTGGATAATCTGATCACCCTCTGCGGGAGACACGCCTGTTGTTTCCAGATCCATAACTACAAATTTAGACAACATCATTCCCTACCTTCTCCATAGTACTGTCAGCCTTTAGCGTATCGTTCCGGCAGGCTCTGTTCCCATTTTTTCTACAATCCGGTTTTCATCATCCAATATGGCGACATTCGGTACGTGTACAGACGCTTCTTCTTCTGTCATCCATTTATAGGAAATGATGATTACACGATCTCCCGGCTGAACAAGCCGAGCAGCTGCCCCGTTTAAACAGACGGTTCCGCTGCCGCGTTCACCAGATATAATATACGTTTCCAGCCTCGCGCCATTGTTATTGTTTACAACCTGAACCTTTTCGTTCTCCAAAAGCCCTACTTCATCCAGCAGATCCTGATCAATGGTAATACTGCCTACGTACTGCAAATTTGCTTCTGTTACGACAGCCTGGTGAAGCTTAGCCCCCATCATTTCACGAAACATGATCTTCTTCCTTTCTGGTCCACATAATATTATCAATCAGACGCGCCTGGTCATATTGAACTGCACAGGCAAGCAGCAGGGTTCCACGATAGTTCTCAGCTGGAAGCTCCAGCCCGGGATACGTTCTTACCTCCGCGTACTCTACCGTTCCCTTTACAAATTTCTGCAGCATCGTTCGACCCGACTCTGGAGAAAATGGTTCTTCTTCATAAACGTTTTTCATCGTTTGCAGAGCATAGTATATGTTAGGAGCATCCTTCCGCTCCTCGGGACGAAGCCGGACATTTCTTGAACTCATCGCAAGCCCATCCGTTTCGCGGACCGTTTGTACAGTGATGATCTTCACTGGCACATGATAATCAGACACCATGTTTTCGATAACAGCTGCCTGCTGTGCGTCTTTACGTCCGAAGTAAGCCCAGTCAGGTGACACGATCTGCAGCAGCTTCATAACGACAGTCGCTACGCCATCAAAATGACCCGGACGATGGGCTCCGCAGAGCACTTCCACCCCTTTGGTAACATGGATAAAGGTCGACATGCCTTCCGGACCAGCAGGGTACAGTTCGTGCAGATCAGGCAGGAACAAATGGGTGACCCCTGCTGCTTCCGCTTGACGGATATCTTCATCAAGCGTGTCGGGATAGCCCTCATAATCCTGCTTATCATTAAACTGCAGCGGATTTACAAAAATGCTCATTACGACTGCCACATGCCCTGATGCCGCTTCTTTGACAAGGGCCAGGTGTCCGTCATGAAGGGCTCCCATCGTTGGCACAAATGCTGTCGGGGAGGCTTCTTGATCAAGCGCTGATCGAAGCTCTTGAATCGTTCTCAGCACCTTCATTTTGATCCACCGTAAAGACTTTCCGGATTTTCCATCGGTTCGAACGTATGCGACGTTTCAGGAAAGGCGCCGGACCTGACTTCCTTGGCATAGCTGCAAAGCGCTGTTTCAATCATTTGGCCTGCATCTGCATATTGTTTAACGAACTTCGCCTGTTTTCCATTAAATTGACCGATAATATCGTGATACACAAGCACCTGCCCATCTGTGCAACGGCCTGCACCGATTCCTATCACGGGAATGTCCAGCTGACGGGCAGCTTCTTCAGCTGTCTCCTCCGTGACACATTCAAGTACGAGCATGAATGCCCCTGCCTGTTCTGCTTCAAACGCTTCCTTCATCAGCTTGTCCTTTTCTGCCTGTGTTCGACCGCGTACGCGGTACCCGCCATCAACGCCTACTGTCTGCGGGGTTAAACCTAAGTGGGCACATACCGGAATGCCGCCTTCCGTCAGCATGCGAATCTTCGAAAAAACTGTCCCTGCCCCCTCGATTTTAACAGCGTCAGCCCCGCCTTCCTGCATAAGCCGAAGTGCTGCATCAAGCGTTCGATCATCGGAGCCTTGAGCAGTTAGAAAAGGCATATCCGTGACGATGAACGTATTGCCGGCCCCTCGTTTGACGGCCCGCGTGTGGTGAATCATATCACTCGTCGTCACATGCGTTGTTGTGTCGTAGCCGAGCACTGTCATGCCGAGTGAATCTCCTACTAAAATCAAGTCTACACCGGCTGCTTCGGCTGCCCGTGCACCTGGCGCATCGTAGGCAGTTACCATGACGCAGCGCTCGTTCTGCTGCTTCAGTTTTTTAAAGCCAAGTGTTGTTTTTTTCATATTTTCCCCTCCGCTCTTAAAAGAGAAGGGCTGCGCAGACTGCGCACCACCTTCTGTCCCCGTCCGCTGAATGGATCGAGGCAGACATGTAAAATTTGTCTGGTCTTCCTGGTACAGCTCCAATTTATCGGATGCTGTCCAATCGTCATTATAGCAGAATCCCCTCTCTGCGTCGAAGTCAGATGCCTTCAATATCTCCGGAAACAATGGAATGGACTGTTCCGTCTTCAGCTTCCAAAAGCAGCGTCCCGTCCGTTTCAATTCCTTTCATTATACCGGTAACCCGCTGCCTGTTTTGCACGACTGTCACTGGCTTTGTATAGGAGAGCGCATGTTTTCCCCATAGAGGCCGGACAGCTTGAAATCCGTCGAGCTGAAACTGAATCATTCTCTCGTACAGCTCCGCTAGTAAATGAAAAGCTGTTTCTTCCCGGCTTACAGGGGCACCGCGCACGATCGCGAGTGACGTAGCGATTTCCTGGAGCTGTTCAGGAAATTGTTCGGTGTTAACATTGATTCCAATCCCCATCACTAATGAAGATACTCGGCTCGCCTCGCCCTGCATTTCCGTTAAAATGCCGCAAACTTTTTTGCCATTCAGCAGAATATCATTCGGCCATTTAATTTGCGGTCTGAAGTTCATCTCTTCCAGTGCTTCTGCGACGGCGGCTGCAGCGGTTAGTGTGGCCGTTGGCGCCTCACGCATGTCCATTTCCGGACGGAAGATAATGCTGATAGCTAATGCTGTACCGAATGGGGTACTCCAGGGCCGGCCGAGCCGCCCTCTTCCGCCGGTCTGTTCATCAGCAGATACCACCGTGTACGCAGGCGCCCCCTCCGCAGCTAATCGCATCGCTTTAGTCTGCGTTGAAGGAAGGGAAGGCGTGTGGTCGATAGTAACAGGCACCCCGGCTTCATCAAGCCGTGCCTGCAGCTTATCCGGAGATAAAACTGCTGTTTCATCCACCAGCAGATAGCCCCGGTTCCGGACCGCTTTAATGTCGTAGCCCATTGCTCGTAAGCTTTGAATATGTTTCCAGACCGCTGTGCGTGATAACTTCAGCGAGCTGCTTATCTTTTCTCCTGACACATATGTGGATGACTGCCTCAGCAGCTTTAATGTTTCCTCTGCTCCCATTCCATTTGTCTCTCCTTTGCATAGCGAAGCAAGCTTTCGCGTTCGTTCTTTCCGCCTTGGAGCACGTATCTTTCACAAGCCTCCAGTACTGCTTTACGATCTGATGCTGCGAAAAGGGAAATATCCTCTCCGTTAAGGGCAAGCTCTCTGCGGTGCTTAATTGGCAGAAGCTGATATCTCCTTTCGGTTAACGCTGCGCCGTTCTTTTCAGGAAGAAGTTCAGCTGCCGCAACTGCCGCTTCCTTTCCATAGTAATATAACGCTTCGTTTGACCAGGGATATGTATTTGCAGCATCGGCAGCTTTACCTGTCATTTTTCTTAAACGGCGCCCGAATCCTAACTCCCGCCCTTTTTTGTCATCCCCATCTGTGAGCATCAGGCTCCAGGCCAATGCGGAGAGTGGATAATCCACGAACTCCCTGTGTTGAGGATTGTAAGAGAAACGAAACGATTCAGGCAGGCTGGCTGCCCGCTGCTCATATGCTCCAAGCAGCTTTGACGATGAGATGCATGCCCGAATTGTATCCAGTTCTTTTTGAATTCGCTCTGGTACAGCAAAAAATGAATGTGCATGTACCTGAAAAGCTCGTTCAAGCAGGTCATCCGCTTTAAATCCAAGACAAATCTCAAAACGGATCATTCGAAGCAACCTGAGTTTGTCCTGTTGAAACATAACGGAAGGATCACCCGGAGCGGCAAGCCGCTTTTCTGTCACCGCACGTTCTGCTCCGAATGGATCAATCAAAGCTCCTTTTGAATCAAATGCTGCCGCGTTGCAGGAGAAATCACGCCTTGAAAGATCCTCTTCAATGGTCGCTCCTTTTAAGGGAGTAACTTCAAACGGGATTCGGCCCGAAAAAACGAGAAAAGTGTTATGGCGACGGCCAACACGAACCGTTCGTCCAAACAGCTTCTGCCACACAGCCTCTCCGGCAGAAGAGACTATATCCACGTCAGCCGGTTCTTTCTTCATGAGCGTATCTCTGACTGCCCCGCCTACTATCCAGGACTCCCAGCCAGCTTCTCTTACAGCGTTTATCATATCAACGGCAGTTGAAACAACCCTGCTCATCGGCTGCACGCCTTTTGATAGACCCTCACATAGTCATCTACGATTGCCTGTTTGTTGAATGCTACCGCAGTCCGTTTTACTGCTTCTTCCCCCATCTTTTTACGAAGCTCCGGGTTGGCCAGCATGTGAAGCGCTCTGCTGGCAGCTGCTTCTGTATCGCCGACTGGTACAACGTATCCTGTTACGCCCTCCTCGATTACTTCCGGAATGCCACCAGCACTGCTTCCAATCACCGGCACGCCGCACGCCATTGCTTCCAGGAGAACCAGTCCGAAACTCTCTTTTGAAGATAACAACAGCTTCACATCACTGATCGAGAGCAGATCCGCTACACGTTTTTGTGTACCTGTAATATGCACCCAGGGTTCAAGGCCTTCCTGTTTAACCATCGCGCGGATGACAGGGAGTTCAGGTCCGTCTCCAATTAACAGAAGGCGCACATCCATTTCCTGGCGGACCCGCATAAACGTTTTAACGACATCTTCGACACGCTTTACTTTTCTGAAATTCGATACATGCGTCATAACCGGCACCTCATCCGGTATGCTAAGCGACTTCTTCAAACCCGAATCCTGCCGCTTATAGTAAACACTGTCATCAACAAAGTTATATACAGGTGTAATTGGCTTGGTTATATCAAGCAATTCGTTCGTTTGACGGATTAAGTCGTTGGAAACCGCAGTAACTTCGTCGGATCGTTCAATTCCAAAACGGATGATGTCGCTTAGGGAAGGATCATACCCGAGCACTGTGATATCAGTACCGTGAAGTGTTGTTACGATCCGAACTGGGTGAGCGGTCATTTCGCTCGCAAGAAAGGCGCTTACAGCATGGGGCACAGCGTAATGTACATGCAGCACATCCAGCTTTTCCTGCTTAATGACATCCGCCATTTTGCTTGCCAGTGCGAGATCGTATGGCGGATATTGAAAAACGGCGTATGAATTCACCTGAACTTCATGAAAATAAATGCCATCCTGAGCTTCATCGAGCCGGTAAGGAATACTGGAAGCAATAAAATGAACCTCATGCCCGTTTCTTGCTAGTGCTTTTCCCAATTCCGTAGCAATCACACCCGACCCTCCAACGGTCGGGTAGCATGTAATACCAATTTTCATATAAAATCAACTCCCGTGCTCAGAAGCGGCAGTTTCTCTGACGTAAATCCTTCAGCAAACTGGACTCCTGCTTCTCTGCCTATCAATCTGTCTCTCGCCTCTACATCTTCCAAATAGCCGTTCGTTAACGGGGTCTTCACGCCCCCCGCTTGTTCAAACTGGGAACGATAGCAGCGCAGCGCCTCGTATTTCCGGTCTGCCCAGTCCGAGATATCGACTGCAATTTGAGGAGAGCCAGGGCCGTTTATTTGATAATAAAATAAATTATCCGGACGAAAAGCAGCCTCGTTTCCATATCGGCGTATGCCGCCCGAAAAGAATGCTTCGCGCACAATGTCCGAGCAGTCACGATGATCCGGATGCCTGTCGTGAACAGAAGGAGCAAAGAGCCAGCGCGGCCGCCATTCTCTGATCAACCTGACGATCTCATCATGGACATTTCGTTCCTGCAGTCGAAGTCCCCTGTCCGAAAAGGAAAGGCTGCTGGAGTTATGAACACCCAGAATATCAGCTGCAGCTGCAGCCTCTCTCTGACGAAGCTCCGGATTCCCGTTTGACGACATCTCTGCCTGGGTCAGATTAACAAAGATTACTTCTGCTCCAGATGCCGCCAGCCTGGCAGCCGTGCCGCCCATTCCAATTTCAATATCATCCGGATGGGCGCCGATACACAGATACGTATCAGTCATGCTGATCGCCTTTCGAACGCTCGGAAATAACGCGGCGCCACTCCAGCTCCCCGCGCTTCAGCGCATTTACGAGTATTTCAGCTGTCGCCATATTGGTAGCAAGCGGAATGCTGTATACATCCGACAGGCGGATCAAAGCGTTAATATCCGGCTCATGCGGCTGCGCGGTAAGCGGGTCCCGAAAAAACAGCACAGCATCCATGCTGTCTTCTGCGATCATCGCTCCGATTTGCTGATCGCCCCCTAGAGGCCCCGATTGGAAAGCATGAAGTTTCAAGCTCGTCGCTTCCATAATCCGTTTACCGGTCGTTCCCGTAGCATAGAGCGTATGCCCAGAAAAAATGTGCTCATATGCTGTCATGAACGCGACTAAATCATCCTTTTTCTTATCATGTGCGATACAGGCGATATTCATTTTTCGTTCCTCCTGTCTAATTTATCAGGCTCGTCAGCCCGTTAGTCAATCAGATTTTCAAGTCCATACACGAGCCCCGCAGCAGCGACCGCATGCTCTACAGCCATTTTTACTCCTGGCATGAACGAAGCTCTGTTCAATGAATCGTGACGAATCGTAAGCGTCTGCCCCTCTCCGCCAAAAATAACTTCCTGGTGTGCGACTCGTCCTGGAAGACGGACGCTGTGTATCTTCATTCCTTCATAGTCTGCGCCTCTTGCACCTTTCCACGCCTCTTCCTCTTCCGGATGTCCTTGAGAAGCTTCGGGCCGAACGTCTGAAATCATCTGTGCTGTCTTCATCGCCGTGCCTGAAGGTGCATCAAGTTTTCGATCATGGTGCTGCTCAATAATTTCCACCTCCGGCATGTATTTTGCAGCCATGACCGACAGCTTCATTAATAAAATTGCCCCTATTGCAAAATTAGGTGCAATCACAGCCCCGAGCTTTTTTTCCTGTGCAAGCACTGACAATGCCTCAATATCCTCATCTGTAAAGCCCGTCGTACCGACTACAGGCCTGATTCCGAGCTCCAGTGCCCTTCGTAAATGCTTTTTACCAGTTTCCGGATTCGTTAAATCGATGAGAACATCCGGCTTATTTTTCGCAGCGTCATCCAGCGTTTCGAAAACGGGAATGTCGAGAGACTCCATGTGACCAGTATCCTGCATGGTCTTCCCGCCAAATTTGTAATCGATCACGCCCGTGAGCTTCATACCCTCTTCCCGCTGCACGAGCTTTACAGCTTCTCTGCCCATATTCCCTCTCGGTCCTGCAATCATAACGGTAATCATGATTCATCATCCACCTTTGTCCATCTGTCTTTGTCTCTCGTTTCAAACTTATGCATAACAAGGTTAAACGCTTCCTCTAAATCAATATCGAGCGAGTTTGCGAGACAAATCAGAACAAACAATATGTCTCCTGTTTCCTGAGTCAGGGTTTTCTCTTCTTCCGATTCTTTTTTAGGCTTTTCTCCGTAGTAGTGATTCACCTCTCGTGCAAGCTCCCCCATCTCTTCGGTGAGCCTTGCCATCATAGCCAGCGGGGAGAAATACCCTTCTTTAAATTGACCTATGTACGCGTCTACTTCCGACTGCATTTGCTCTAATGATTTTTTCTCCATTTTTAACACGCCTTTCATTAAACTCGAAATCAGATTGCCAGCCGTCCGCAACTGTCATATAATTAACGGCGGCGGAGGTGATTGTAAGTGATTGCCAGAGTGCATATCAAAAACATCTTTTTTATTTTACTTGGTACTGCTATTTTATCTTTCGGACTCGTCTATTTTAACATGGAAAACAATCTTGCTGATGGTGGTTTTACCGGTATTACGCTTATTTTGTTTTTCGTATTTGATTTCAACCCTGCATACTCCAATCTGCTTTTAAACATTCCACTGTTTCTATTAGGGTGGAAAGTGCTTGGCCGGAATGCCTTCATGTATACGCTAATCGGCACCTTTGCCCTGTCGCTGTTTTTATGGCTGTTTCAGGCATACCCGATGATGTCGATTCCGCTTCAGGATGATATGACACTTGCAGCGTTATTCGCAGGTGTATTTATTGGAGTCGGGTTGGGAATCGTCTTTCGATTCGGCGGAACCACTGGCGGGGTCGACATTATTGCCAAGCTCGGCTTCAAGTATTACGGCTGGAGCATGGGCCGGACGATGTTCGTCTTTGATGCTGCTGTGATCACCACATCGCTTGTTTATTTAAACTACCGCGAAGCGATGTATACGCTGGTAGCCGTTTTTGTTGCTGCTAAAGTGATCGACTTCATTCAGCAGGGTGCGTATTCAGGAAAAGCAGCTATGATCATCAGCAGCAAAGTACCGGAAATTGCCGCAGCCATTTCAAAGGAAATGGACCGCGGTGCAACGCTCCTGCAAGGAAAAGGCTCCTTTACTGGCGACGCTCGAGAAGTTCTTTACTGCGTCGTCGGCCGCAATGAGATGGTACGTCTCAAAAACTTAATTGCCCGCACCGACCCACACGCATTCGTCACGATGCAGGATGTTCAGGATGTAATGGGCGAAGGGTTTACGCTCGATGAGAAAAAGCGGCCGATAGACATCTCGTAGCAAAAAGAGCCGTTCACACTTAAGCTACAGCTCTTCTCCGGCTGGATGGAAAACCCAGCCAAAGTGAAAAAGCGATGATGATATTTTTATAATTCGCGATGCTGACCAGCAGGGCTGGATTCTCTGTTGGATCAGCCCCTCCTGTTTGGCTGTCGACAAAGCCGTTCTGTTCAATCGACGTCGTTAGATCCGGCTCTGCTTGTGCGAACGCTTTTCAACAGCACCGCGGAAAAACACCTTTATACTGCTAGGCCTGTTCAAATAAGAACAGTCTACGATCCCGTAAGCTGCCATTATCGGAGGGCCACGCCTGCTGGAAGCTCAATACGAAGCGAAGATCCGGCGGCGAGTTCTTTTTCTCTAAAGTGATTGCCAGCAGATACGAAGGCATGCACGAATAAAGACTTTACCACTACGATGAAAGGAGGGACTCTTCCAGCGAAGAGTCCCTCCTTTGCTTACGTTTTTAACTCTGCTTCCGTGATAATCAGTTAATCATTGTTCATGAGTATATACATGTAAACAAAGCGGAGCAGCTCGAGAACGACAACGAGTGCACCAGCTACATAAGTGAGTGCAGCTGCGTTGAGCACTTTTTTCGTTTCGCGCTCTTCATCATTGCGGATAATTCCGCTTGAAACGATCTGATTCATTGCTCTTGAAGAAGCATTAAATTCAACTGGCAATGTGACAAGCTGAAATAAAACCGCAAATGACATTAAAACGATCCCGGCCAGCATCAGCTCGCTGAACTGGAGCAGCATGCCTCCAATGATGAAAAAGATCGCACTGTTTGAACCAAAGCTTGCTACCGGTACGAGGGCTGACCGGAATTTCAAAAACGAATAAGACTCCGCGTCCTGAATCGCATGGCCGACCTCGTGTGCTGCTACAGCCGCACCGGCTACGGAGTTTTTAAAATAATTTTGTTCTGACAGCCGGACTGTTTTTGTACGTGGATCGTAATGGTCGGTAAGCTTCCCTTTAACGGGTTCCACTGTTACATCAAACAAACCGTTGTCGTCAAGTATCTTTCTTGCCGTCTCAGCACCTGTCATGCCAGACGAAGCAGGTACTTGTGAATATTTTTTATAGGCACTCTTCACTCTGGAATTCGCCCAAAGCGGAATCGCAATCAATGCTGCAAAATATAGCAGGAACATCGTCATTGATCCGAACATGAATGAACCCCCTCCTCACATAATATCTAAGGTTAATTTTAGTCAGACTTCAGATGAAAGTCAAAACTTCTGCTCTGATTGGCCCCAAAAAATACAAGCACGATCGCTAGAAGCCCAAGCCAAAACGTGAAAAATCCAATTTGAGCTGAATAAGGCTGCAGAGATGCAGAAATCCATGGATGCATGCCAAATACATAATCGATCATATCATTATGGACAGTCCACACACCGGTTAAAATAAGGTGAATCGGTTTAATCTTATAAAACGGTAAATATAAAATAGCCTGAAGCGCCATTCCGGCATGTGAGAATACAAGCATCCAGTGTAAAATGTTCAGTGAATCTCCAGCTGCTCCGGCAGCCAAATTCATGACAACCGCCCACACCCCGTACTTAATCAGAGTGACCGCCGCCAGTGCTTCCATCAACGGCCACTGTCTGCCAGCGAGATAACAACCAAGCACAATTGTGAAAAAGAGGCTTGCTGTAGGGCTGTCTGGAACGAACGGCAGAAAATACCACGGTGTCTGCATCAGCTGCGCCTCATACCAAATATAACCATAGATCGTTCCCAGAAGGTTCACGATAAACAGCGCCCATAGAAAGCGACGATCTTTCAATATGTAAAATAAGTATTCCTTCACCATAGATCAGCCTCCACGAACAAAAGCGCAAAGCGCCTTCTTGTCAGAACGCATGCCCGAGCCGCTGCAGGATGTATGTACTGCAAACACGATCACTAACCTTGCGAATCAGCTTAGAAACTTGACGTTCCTCTCATTTCAAGTAAAATCATTTTATTGACTAACAGAAAAACATAGAAAAATGCCGGTGACACACACTATCACCGGCATTTTCTTACTTATTCTTCTTCATTATCTCCGGCATCTTCATTCTCTTCGCCGTCGCTATTTTCTTCATCTTCTTCATCGTCACCTTCATCATCGCCGCCGTCACCGTTATCCGGATCCTGGCCGTCATTTGCGATAAATGCAGCAAGTGTCTCAAGCTCTTCGTCAGAGCCTTCGAACTGATCGCCAGGCATTTCGCCAATACCATTTTGAATGATGTCGATTACTTCATCCGTATCATAGTCACTTTCGAAAATATTAGGTCCGGCAGCGCCGCCCATCATATCCCCGCCGTGACAGCCGATACAGGAGTCCTGAGTCTGATAAATCTCATAACCGGCAGCCGATTCGTCAATTTCCATGTCCTCCTGAATCTGCCCCTGCTGTTCTGCAGCTTCCCAGTCGTGCTGGTCAACAGACTCCCAAGTTAGGAAAATGATTGAAATAACACCTAAAATCATAAGTCCAGTACCAATTGGACGCTTATAGAAGCGGCGCTCTTTTCCGCCGTCCAACCATGGCGCGAGAAGCAGTGCCCCAAACGCGACGCCTGGAATAACAACTGCTCCCATTACCGTGTACGGTCCTGCAGCAAATTCATATTTCAGAAGCTGATACAGGAACAGGAAGTACCAGTCCGGCAGAGGAACATAGCCAGTTTCCGTCGGATCAGCAATCGCTTCAAGCGGAGCCGGATGGGCAACCGTCAGAACGAGAAAGCCAATCAGGAAAACGGCACCGACCATCCACTCACGCAGAAGGAAGTTCGGCCAAAAGGCTTCTGTTTTCCCCGGATATTCTGAGTAATCCTTCGGTATATTAGGTTTACGTTCTGCAGGCACTCGAGAGTCGCCTACAAACTTCATCCCTTTTCCGCGATGCATATTGTCCCCTCCTCATCTTTGTTTTTACAATGGTCCGGAAATACCCTGCTTACGGATCATAAAGAAGTGGGCCCCAAGCAGACCGAGCAGTGCTCCCGGAAGGAAGAAGACATGAATCGCAAAGAATCGAGCGAGAGTCTGCGCACCGATGATGTCACCGCCGGCAAGCAGTACCCTGGCAAATTCACCGACAAAAGGTGCTGCCTCCGCGATTTCGAGTCCAACTACTGTTGCAAAGTAAGCCTTCATATCCCATGGCAGCAGGTATCCTGTGAAACCTAGACCGAGAATGACGAAGAACAGAAGCACTCCGACAACCCAGTTCAATTCACGCGGCTTCTTATAAGAGCCGGTAAAGAATACCCGCAATGTATGCAGGAACATCATGACGATAACCAAACTGGCACCCCAGTGATGCATACCCCGGACGATCATACCGTGGGTAACTTCGTTTTGTAAGTAATAAACAGATTCATATGCATGAATAATATCAGGTACATAATACATCGTCAGGAACATTCCAGATAAGATCTGGATGACGACAACAAAAAACGTCAAACCGCCGAAGCAGTAGACAAAAGCTGAGAAATGATGGGCCGGATTAACGTGCTCAGGCACCTCGTGGTCCGCAATATCGCGCCATAGAGGGGTAATATCGAGCCGTTCATCCACCCAGTCGTACACTTTCTGTAACATAGCTGGCCCCCCTTATTTAACCACGCTGATTAATCTGACCTAAATAAATCATTCCGTCCCGAACTTCTACATCATACACGTCAAGCGGTCTTGTAGGAGGTGTCCCCGGAATGTTCGTACCATCCCGTTCAAACCGTCCAAAATGACATGGGCAGAAGAATTCTTCCGGATTGTCTTCGTTCGTGCCCCAGTTTACTGTACAACCTAAATGGGTACAGATTGGTGACAGCGCAAGAATCTCGTCTTCGTACCGGAGCACCCATGCCGATCGGCTTTGTTCCGACGTATACCAGCCGTCATCAAGCTCTACGTTAAAGTCAACACGCTGTGGCTCTTCGGTCACTTCATCTTCGCTGAGGCCGACAGAAACAAACTCTGAATCACCCGCTGCTTCGAGTGCTGGATCCAGGGCCATTCTCACCATGGGAGCGAGCATTCCTGCTGCCATGAAACCGCCTACACCTGTAAGCGTGTAGGTAAGGAACTGGCGTCTAGAGACTCTGTGGTTCTTCTCGCTCACAACCTTCCCTCCTCACTTCCGTTTCTACACACACTTTTATAAAAAATCATACTAAGACATACCAATCATAGCTTATTGGATTAAGCTGTGTCAATAAAATCAATGGATTCATTTTACAAGAATAATATTGTATGAAAGCGCTTTGGACTTCTTGAGCTGTAAAGGCTTTTTCGAGCCTGTTGATCATGCGGTCATCAGCTAGCGTTAGCTGTTATTTCTTCCTGCTGACGCCCATTTATCTGTCATAATTGGGATGATCTGCTGGGCTTGCTGCTCAATAGACTTAAGCTTATCCCTGCCGTCCATTCCTTTAAGCGGAAAAGACGGCACCCACACCATTTCCCCTTTTCCCTGCGTATCAGCTGCCCGCCACTCCATATCTGCTGTCAAATACAGAAAATGAGCGAATCCTTCTTTACTGAATGCCTCCTGCCATCCTAGCAGCCGCTCTGTACGGTCTGCCACTGGCTCAGACATCAGGTACGTAAACGGCGGGAGCAGAAATACTCTGCCGGTGTACTGTTGTTCAACGTATTCGGCTAAATAGTCGGTGAACTCGGCCATGGTCACAGCATCTTTCATTTTTTTCCCCGGCGCTGCCGGAATCAATGGAATCACCGCCGTATCGATATATTCAGCAGCCTGCCTGTATGTATCCATGTCCTTTCCAATCCATTTCATGAGTGAACCCTTCCTTTCGCTTTGTTTTAGTTACTCCAAGTGTTGGTAACGTCTTTATGAATAACTATCTTGGTTTCCGCCTTGGTCTGCGGACACCCGCTTTCCAGAGGAGGCGAATTCGGCTGTCTCTTCCGCTGTATGCCAGACCTTCACCTCATCTTGATCTTCCAGGTCCCGAGTTCCCCGTTTTCGGCAGCTGTCAGCTCGGATGAGACGGCTCACTGTCCCTAACTTATGTAACACCTCTTATATAAATAAGGATATGATTGCTTCGCCGCGGACGCCAAATGCGTAACGCTCGTTTTGAGGATGGCTAGCTGTACTTCGAAAAAAACGTCGTGACGGTCCTTTCCGAGGGGTTACAGGCCTTTGTTTCTTCCCTCTTCTTAATTACATCATATGATTTATGCCCTGAATAAAGGCCCTTAGCTTTCAAGGGCCTTTAATTCAGCATATTTTTTTGACAATCGTTCAAACTGTTCACGGTCTCCTTCAGATAGAGCCCGGTCAATATCCATTTCTAAACGTCCAATCTCCTGCGTTCTGAGCGACTGGTCCAACACAATCTCCGCGAGAAGCGATGTGACAGCATCTTCTTCCTTATTATCCGGCAGGTACGGATTTTCTTCCAGTACGGCGGCATACTCAGGAACGAGCTGCTTCTCCTGAAAATTAAGCTGAATGAAAATCTCTTCGCTGCGGTTCAGCCGGATATCGTGAAATGACTTCTCAGCGTCCATCGTAACGTGCTGATTTTTATGGAAAGCAAAGGGCACCTGGTCTACGTCATTAGCAGAAATCATAAGCGCCTTCGGACAAAATTCGGCTTTCTCGACGAAGTGAACCCTTTCCATCAAAACGTCATCACTCATCAAAAAGTTCAGGAGCCAGGCACACTCTCTCCGCTTCAGCTGATACTTATCTAAAAACCACTTTAAAAAGTCCTTTTTTTCCAATACAGAAATGGAAGCCACTGCATCTCCCTCCTTCGGGCGTAAGCGCTGTCAGCTTATAGTACTTATTCTACAGCGGCATTGAAATTCCTGCAAAAATTTTTGACTGAGGTTCGTGAAAAGGTTCGTCATTCTCGTTCAAACCGCGATCCAGCATACACTACCTGTCAGATCGAAGACGTTCTTCCATGTCCTCTATTTTTGTTTCCAAATCGAGTCTGTCCGGATCAGCCTGAAGCGCCGCTTTAAGCGCAGCAACAGCTTTTTCTGCTCTTCCCGCTGCGAAATATATGTCTGCTGCTTCTTCAAGCATCAAGCTGTCGTCTTGACCCAAACCATCTGAGAAGGCCGCATCCACTGCCTGTGCAGCTCCGGATACATCATCTTCTTCAAACAGCGCCTTAGCCCGAAACCATTCATAAAGCGGATCGAATTCGTTGTATTCATCCAGAAACCGGATCAGATCGAGCACTTCTTCAAAATCTCCGCGCTCCTCATACAAATACAGGGCTTCTTTTACAGCCGAAACATTAGACGGATTCATGGCAATAACACGGGATAAAAAGCTTCGCCCTTCTGTTTCTTCCCCTCTGGACAACTGCAGTCTCGCCATTTGTAAATAAAGCTCCTCATTATATTCGTCACGGGCTATGCCCTGCTTTAAAATGTCAGCTGCCTCATCCCATTTCTTAACCGCTATATAGACTCTGCCGAGCACGCTGTAGGCCGTCGTATAATCGGGATCCTGTTCAATCAGCTTTTCCAGCGCATCTGCAGCTTCCGTATAGCGCTCAAGCTGAAGAGACGTGACGCCAAGCCCGAACAGGCCGTCGGGGGTCTCGTCCTTTTCCATCCCTGACTTATAGTGATCAACCGCTTCTTCAAACTGTCCAGCTGCACTGTACGCTTCAGCCAGACGGACATGCGGATTAATAGGAAGGTCTTCAGGAAGCTTGCCGCCTAATACGGCTTTCCTAAACCAGGAAACAGCCTGCTGATAGTCGCCGCGGTTTAAATAAAACTCTCCAAGTCCCAGCTGCAGAAGCGGTTCTTCCGGCATCACTTCCTTCGCCTCCAGCAGCTTCTGTTCCGCCACTTCCTCCAGCCCCTGGCTTTCATACAAATCTGCCAGAAGCAGTCGCGCCTGCAGATATGCTTTATCTGAGCTGTCAATCTCATTCAGCATATCCAATGCTTCCTGTTCTCGCCCCAGCTCCATGTAGCACTCTGATGCAAAGGCAAAAAGTTCTCCATTCTCTGGATACTTAAACAGCAGCTCTTCGATAATCGGCAGTGAGCGGTCGACGAGCCCCAGCTCAAAATATAGTTCAGCTGCAGTCCGTTTCGTTTCATCATCTGCTTTTACCGTCAGTTGTTCCAGATCCGTTAAAGCTTCTTCATGTTCTCCATTTTCAATCCGGGTAATAATATTCCGGAGTTCTTCATTCATGGTGATCCTCCTCCGTTCAAAAGCAGACAGAAAAAGGCCGTCGAGCAGTTCGACCGCCTTTTTTTCTATCTGCCGTTTATCAATTTCTGCAAATCTTCAAAAAAGCCCGGATATGATACAGCCACAGCGTCCGTATCTTTCACGGTTACTTCACTTTTGGCTGCAAGACCGGCAAGCGCCATCGTCATACCGATACGATGATCATGATAGCTTTCCACCGTTCCGCCTGTCAAGCCGGTACCGCCATGGATACGCATGCCGTCCTCTGTTGCATGGCAGGACGCTCCCAGCTGATTAAGCTGGTGCACGACCGTATCAATGCGGTTTGTTTCTTTCACCTTCAGCTCTGCCGCATCACGGATAATCGTTTCACCTTCAGCAAACACCGCTGCGAGCGCGAGAGCTGGAACTTCATCTATCAGTCTTGGAATATCGCTTCCGAAAACTTCCGTTGCCTGAAGCGGTGCATAATGCACCTCGATATCCGCGACCGGTTCACCGCCTTCAATTCGTTCGTGATGCAGGCGGATATCGGCGCCCATCCGCTGGAGAACATCAATAATTCCTGTGCGGGTAGGGTTGACCCCTGTATTCTCCAGCATGACCCTGCTTCCCGGAATGATGGAGGCTGCCACCATCATAAATGCGGCGGAGGAAATATCGCCCGGAACATGGATGTCTGCGGCTTTTAGCGGCTGTCCGCCTTCAAGCGACACACTTGTTTCACGTCTGTCTATTTTCACGCCGAATGCATTGAGCATCCGTTCTGTATGATCTCGGGAAAGATGAGGTTCTGTCACGGTCGTGCGTCCATCAGCCTGGAGTCCCGCCAGTAAAACAGCTGATTTCACTTGTGCACTTGCGACAGGAGACAAATAATGAATACCAGTTAATCCGCCTCCACGGATAGAAAGCGGCGTCAGTCGGCCTCTGTCTCTCCCATCAATAACAGCGTTCATCATTTTAAGCGGCCCGGTTACTCTCGACATCGGACGCTTTGCGATGGAATCATCGCCTGCCAGCACAGAATAAATCGGCTCACCTGCCAAGATCCCGCTTAGAAGCCGAATGGTGGTCCCGGAATTCCCCACATCAAGCAAGGCTTCCGGCTCTGAGAAGCCACCTTCCGGCTTGCCTCCTACCACGATTTCATCCTGATTTTCTGTTATCGTTACGCCGAGCTGCCTCATGCATCTGATCGTGCTCAGACAGTCCTGTCCCCGTAAAAAACCGGTTATGGTAGTTGTTCCTTCCGCAAGTGAAGCGAACATAACCGCCCGGTGGCTGATTGATTTATCTCCTGGTACCCGGATGGTGCCTGTCAGCGGTCCATTCACGGGACTGATTGTTTCCTGCATCATAGCTGTATCTCCTCTCTACGGGGCTTCGTATGTTTCATACATGTGTTCTGCCAGTACCTGCTTGGCATAAACTAAGTCACTCTCTGAACGGAAAGACAAACGTAAAACTCCCATAATGCCCTCCCGTGCTTCAATAATGCGGATATTGGTAATGCTTATATTTTGCACCGCGAGCAGGCCCGTCACATCTGAGATAACCCCTGGATGGTCCGGGATATCGACAAAGAGGTCATAAAAAGGCAGCATAGCGCCTTTCTGCTTGGATGGAAGCTTATCACGGGATGATTTAGCTCGCTCGAAAAACGAATAAATGCCATCCGCATCATCACTGCGCAAAAGAGCTTCGATCCCTTCTAGGCGATTCTTCCAGCTGTTCAGCATCGGCAGCAGCGTGTCTTTATTGTGCACGAGAATATCCCGCCACATCGTTGGAGAGGCGGATGCAATTCGAGTAATATCTCGAAAACCGCCTGCAGCAAGCTGCTGAATCAACGGCTCCTCCTGTCCCGCTTCTTCGACTTCATGGACGAGTGCAGAAGCAATAATATGCGGCAAGTGGCTGATTAGACCAGCGTAACGGTCATGTTCTGCGGCATCAAGTCGCAAAAATTTTGCTTTCGTCCCGCGAAGCAGGTTTTGCAGCTTAATCAGCATAGAATCCGCTACATCTGGGCCGGGCGTCAATACGTAAAAGGCGTTTTCAAATAACCGCTCTCTCGAAGCTTCCACGCCGGATTTATGGGAACCGGCCATCGGATGACCTCCAATGAACACAACACCGCTGTCCGCAAATGCAGAGGCTTTCTCGACAACCGACTGCTTGGTGCTGCCAACATCCGTAATAACTGCACCTTCTTTCAACGATAAGCCGGCCAGCTCATCCATAACAGCCAGTGAGCTTTCAACGGGGGCCGCAATGATAATAAAATCTGCTTCTTCAGCCCCTTCGGCGAGAGTTTCAGCTGCGCGGTCTATAATTTGCAGACTCGATGCTAGCCGCACCGCTTTTTCATTAATATCAAACCCGATGATCTCAGCTTTTGGGTGGCCTGCTTTTACTGCCAGGGCGAGCGATCCGCCAATAAGCCCGAGACCTGCAATAAATATTTTTTTAGTCAACGCTTGCCTCCTCCTGACGAAGTGCAAGAAGTTCTTCCCGAATCCGGTCATTGTCCTCAGGACGGCCAAAGGTAATTCGTACGTGCTGAGGGAAGCCGAGAGCTTCACCGTTGCGAACGATAAATCCTTTTCGCTGCAGGTGGTTAAACACATCGCCTCCAGGCAAGTCCACGCTCATTAATATAAAGTTTGCCTGGCTTGGATAGTAGTGAAACTGATTTTCCTCGCAAAACTGTTCAAATTTGCGCTTTTCTGCTGAGTTGCTCTTCACACAGTCCGCAAGAAAACGGCTGTCTTTGAGAGCGGCAAGAGCACCCGCCTGTGCCGCACTGTTCGTGTTAAACGGCTCTCTCCCCGGCTCTACTGCAGCAATAAGCGCTTCCTTCCCGACGCCGTATCCAACGCGCAAAGATGCAATGCCGTATGCTTTGGAGAATGTCCGCAGAACGAGAAGATTCGGATACTCATCGATCATAGAAAGTGTATCCGGGTAGTCTTCCGTATCAACGTACTCGTGATAAGCTTCATCACTTACAACAATGACGTCTTTCGGAATCTGGTTCATAAACGCGCGAAACTTTTCTGCTCCTGTATGGGTGCCGGAAGGATTGTTTGGATTGCAGACGAATACAATTTTCGTGCTGCTGTCCACTTCCTCAGCCATCGCGTCTAAATCGTGAAAGCCGTCTTGTAACGGTACTTCCTTTATCTCTGCTCCCTCTATCAGAGCATTGTGGCGGTACTGCGGGAATGTTGGCCACGCGGTAACAATATTGTCTCCCGGTTCAAGCACTGCCCGGCACAGGATCAGGATGACTTCATCCGATCCGTTTCCAAACAGCAGCTGGTCTTCCCTGACGCCAATACGGGCTGCTGTTTCTTTGCGGAGGGCCCGTGCTGCTCCATCGGGATAAACGGCAACATGAGCAAGCGCTTCAGCGACCGCTTCTGAAACAGCCGGTGAAGCACCATAAGGGTTTTCGTTTGAAGCGAGCTTTACAACCCGCTCCAGTCCCAGCTCTTCACGAACTTCTTCAGTTGTTTTTCCGGGCTGGTAAGGTTTCAATCCTCTAATGGATGGTTTTACCTGCATTGTCATTCATCCCTTCTGCTTTGACGTCAGATCGTCAATAAATGCTTCTATTTCGTTGAGCGCTGCCTCCCGAGTATTCTGGTCCTCAAGCCTTTCAGCTCTTTCACTGATACAGCTGACGAGCGCACTGCCGACAATTACACCATCTGCAATGGAGTGGAAAAAGGAAACATGCTCCGGCTTGGAAATGCCAAATCCAGCTAAAACAGGTACGTCTGCAGCTTCTCTCACTTCTTCTATTGAATTCTGAAGGTTTTCTGAGAAATTTTCTCTCGTACCCGTCACACCGAGAGACGTCACGTAATAAATGAACCCGTCTCCTTCCCGGCTGATTTTTTTCATTCTTGTTCTCGAACTTGGCGCTACTAAGCTGATTAGTGAAATTCCTCGTGCCTTTGCTGCTTCGCGCAGCGGACCGCTCTCTTCAAATGGGAGATCCGGGATCAAGATGCCGTCCATTCCAGCATCCTGCATGCGGTCCAGCACCTCATCAGCTCCAGCTGAAAGAACAGGATTAATATACGTAAATAAAATCATTGGTATGGAAAGCCCTCGCGCTCTTGCTTCCTTCGCCCCTTCAAGTGCTTTATGCAGACTGGCTCCTCTCGCACGGGCGTAGTCTCCTGCTGATTGGATGACAGGGCCATCTGCGAGCGGGTCGCTGAACGGCACTCCCCATTCAAGAGCCGCTGCACCTGCCCGCTCCAACATCAGCGCAATTTCTACAGACGATTCGTAATTCGGGTGTCCGCTCATGATATACGGAACAAATCGTTTTTCCGCATGTAAAAATGCATCCTGTTTTAATCTGTTCATGACGGATCCTCCTCGAAAGCTTGTCTGATCGTATTTACGTCTTTATCTCCACGTCCGGAAAGACAGACGAGGATCGTCTCCCCTTTCTCCATTTTCGGAGCCAGTTTTTTAACATAAGCGAGTGCATGAGCAGTTTCTATCGCTGGCAGAATACCCTCAAGCTCACACAGATCTTTAAGTGCTTCCATCGCTTCGTCGTCTGTTGCAGGCACATAGCTGACTCTACCTGTGTCTTTTAGATGTGCATGCTCCGGACCGATTCCGGGATAATCCAGACCCGCGGAAATGGAATATGGCTCGGTAATGTTTCCATGCTCGTCCTGAAGCAGATAGGACATTGAGCCGTGCAGCACGCCTCTTCGTCCGCGTGCAAGCGTAGCCGCATGCTGTTCGGTATCAACTCCCCGGCCGGCAGCTTCAACTCCGGTAAGATGAACATCCGCGTCATTGATGAAGGGATAAAACATTCCCATCGCATTGCTCCCCCCGCCGACACATGCCACTACATGATCTGGAAGCTTGCCGGTATTCTCGATCATTTGACTACGGCTTTCCTCACCAATGACACTTTGAAAATGACGTACCATCTCTGGATAAGGGTGTGGTCCGACAGCACTTCCAATTAAATAAAATGTATCCTCTACGTGGGCGACCCAGTGCTTAATGGCTTCGTTCGTAGCATCTTTCAAGGTCATGCCGCCGGACGTCACTTCGATCACTTCCGCCCCGAGAAGCTTCATTCGAAACACATTCAGCTCCTGACGCTTAATGTCTTCTCTCCCCATAAATACTTTACATGTGAGTCCAAACCTTGCCGCGGCGGTAGCGGAAGCTACCCCATGCTGGCCGGCGCCTGTCTCGGCGATGATCTGTGTCTTCCCCATGCGTTTAGCAAGAAGGGCTTGTGCAATGGCATTATTAATTTTGTGAGCACCTGTATGATTAAGGTCTTCCCGTTTCAGGTATATATCTGCTCCACCGTAGCTTTCAGAGAGACGGGCAGCGTATGTCATTCCGGTAGGTCTGCCGGAATACGAATGCAGCTCTTGATGAAGCTCTTGCAAAAAGCCTTCGTCTACTGCCGTTTTCCGAAAAGCTTCTTCCAGCTGCTCTAAAGCAAACATCAGCGTTTCGGGTACATACCGGCCGCCATAATCTCCAAAACGGCCCAGCTCATCTGGTGCCTGATACTGATTTTTTACAGTTCGAACCATGCTGATCATCTTCCTTTCATCATTCTGTGCATTCGTTTCTATTCCAGAGGAGACGTCGATTCCATGAGGTCTGAAGGCAGCCAGTTCTGCAGCATTTTCCGGAGTAACGCCTCCAGCAATAAATGCCGGAACTCCTTGAGCTTCCGCCTCTTCCACGTAGGCGGGAACAGCATTCCAATCAAACTGGATCCCCGTGCCGCCCCATGCTCCAGACGCTTTCGTATCAATGACATATCCATCTGCTACACCCTTGTACTGCTTCATTTTTGTTAATCCGTCTGCGGCGTGGTGAATCGTCTTCCAAATTTGACAGCCGGTCTTCTCTTTTAATCGGGCCGCCTCATCAACCGATTCAGAACCATGCAGCTGAATAACGGAAAGGCCGGCTGTCTCAGCGGTTTTCGCACAGTTTTCAAGCGTTTCATTAACGAATACTCCGACAGGCCTCGGTGCCGCTCCTGGCAGGGAAGCGATCCATCGGGCTACAGCTTCGGGATCTACGATACGAGGACTGTCGGCGAAAATAAAGCCGACGAAATCCGGTCCTGCGGAAACGGCCTTCTCATAATCCTGCTTATTACGGGTTCCGCAAAACTTCAACATCATCGCAGGTCACCGAACAAGTTTTCAAGAAAGGCGGACCGGTCCTTACTCTTCATCAAGCTTTCCCCAATAAGCAGACCGTCAGCACCAGCTTCATAAAGCCGCTTCACATCGGCAGCTGTATGAATGCCGCTCTCGCTGATAAACATGGTTCCTTCAGGAATCATCGGCTGCAGGCGTTCAGAAACGCCTAAATCTGTGTGGAACGTACGTAAATCTCGATTATTTACTCCTATCATATCAGGATGGCAGGCGCGCAGCACTTTTTCGAGCTCTGCTTCATCATGAACCTCTATTAAAGACTCCATTTTACGTTCCCGGGCATGAAGGGAGAACTCCTGCAGCTCCTTTTCTGTCAGGCAGGCAGCAATGAGCAGAATGGCATCTGCTCCAATTAAATCTGCTTCTTCTATTTGCAAATGATCAATAATAAAATCTTTTCGCAACACAGGCAGGGACGTTTGGCTGCGAATGCTGGTAAGGTACTGGTTAGCACCTTGAAAGAAGTCCCGGTCTGTCAGCACCGAAACCGCCCTGGCTCCTGCTGTTTCATAATCACGTGCAGTACCTTCGGGATCAAAATGTTCAGCGATCAATCCTTTGGAAGGCGAGGCTTTTTTCACTTCAGCAATAACCCCGAGAGGCAGGCTGCCTGAAGCGAGCGATTGGGACATGGAACGTTTAGATCCGTCAATCTGCCTGTCGGGCAGCACAGTTGCTTTTACTTCCTCGTGTTTTTTTGCAACGATCGTATCTAAAATTGTCATACCGTCCCCGCTCCTTTCCTGCGCAGCTGTTCCAACTGCTCGAAAGCTGCATGATGTAATGCAGTTTCAGCCTGCTGCACTCCTTCTTTTATCGTCACAGTTTGTCCGGCGGCGTAAAGTGCTGCCCCTGCGTTCAATAATAGAAGAACCTTGGCATCCTCAGGCCCTTTGTTTTGAAGCAATGCTTCAATTAAAGCCCCGCTTTCACGTGCGTCGCGAACAAGAGCTCCTTCTAAGGGACGTGTACGCAGTCCGGCATCTTCCGGTGTATATACATATTCGTGCAGTTTCCCATTTCGGAGTTCAATAACATCCGTAGCCGCCGCTGCCGAAAATTCGTCCAACCCATCTCTTGCATGCACAAACAGCGCACGGTCAATAGGAAGCTGCAATGCTGCTTCAGCCATTTTCCTTGCAGCTTCCAGACTGTATGCGCCAATCACCCGTACACGGGCTCCAGCCGGGTTTGTTAACGGTCCAAGCACATTGAAAATAGTCCGTTGACCAAGCGCCAGACGAACCGGTGCAACGTGCTTCATTGCCGAATGATAGTGCGGAGCAAAAAAGAAGCTTAATCCGTTTTCAGATAAACGCTGCAGACATTCTTCCGGATTACCCTCAATCGGAACACCTAATATTTCGAGCACGTCCGCGCTTCCTGATTTAGATGAAACGCTGCGATTTCCGTGCTTCGCGACTTTCACCCCGAGGGAACTGACGAGCAGAGCAGAAGCTGTAGAAACGTTATACGTTCCACTCCCGTCTCCTCCCGTACCGCACGTATCAATTACATCAAATTCCGCTGTCACTTTCTGTGATTTTTCAATCATTGCCTCTGCAAATCCTGTAATTTCAGCTACCGTTTCTCCCCGGTACGCCATTATGGAAAGCAGCCCGGCAGTAACTTCCGGTGACAGCTTGCCTTCTATCATTTGAAGGGCCGTATGTCGCGCCTCATCTCTGCTCAACGTTTCTCCTCTAATGACTCTGCTGAACGTCATGATTCATGACCTCCTCTTTCTGCTTTCTCTGCTCTGCAAGCTTCACGGCATACAGCAGCGCGCTGGCCTTGCTGCGTGTCTCTTCCCACTCACTCTCTGGTACAGAATCCTGAACAATGCCGGCTCCGGCCTGCACGTATACGGTTCCCTTTTTCAAAATCATCGTTCGAATAGCAATACACGAATCGATTGCTTTGTTAAATCCATAATAAGCGACTGCGCCTGCATACACGCCACGGCGCTGCTTTTCCAGTTCTTGAATAATTTCCACCGCTCGGACTTTCGGAGCACCTGAAACGGTCCCCGCAGGATGTGTAGCAAGAAGCGCTTCAAACGGATGAACAGTGTCTTTTCGTGTACCGGTGACTCTCGTCGTCATATGCATCACGTGAGAGAAATAAGAGATATTCATCATATCGTGTACCTTTACGCTCCCATAATCACTTACTCTGCCGATATCATTCCGGGCAAGATCAACCAGCATCAGATGCTCTGCACGCTCTTTCTCATCTGCAAGAAGGTCTGCTTCAAGCTCACGGTCTTCAACTGCGTTTTTTCCTCGTTTACGGGTGCCTGCAATCGGATGGATTTCCAGCTCTCTGTTCCTGTCTGCTTTCACAAGCCGCTCCGGCGAGCTTCCGATTACTTCTTGATCGTGAAACCGGATGTAATACAGGTAGGGACTTGGGTTTACTTTGCGAAGTACCCGGTAAAGAGATAGTCCATCTGACTGGACCGGCATTTCAAACCGCTGCGAGAGGACAGTTTGAAATACATCTCCAGCTGCAATATAGTCTTTAATCCTGTTCACATCTGCCTTATATTCCTGCTTCGTATAATTGGAGGCGACGCCGTCAAATAAATCCCCTGTCACTTCTTCTTCAACAGGCAGCAGCGGCAGCTCTGCGGATGAGCTGCCCACGTTTGAAATAACCTGCTTCATTCGCTGAACCGCTTCCTCATAAGCAGCTTCCGGGCAGTCTGAAACATCTGTGAAATGAATGACGGTGAGTGTTTCCTCTTTATGGTGATACGCTAATATCGTTTCACAAAACATGAATTGCACGTCGTGCCCTTCAGCATCCATTTTGTTTATCCCAGGTTCATAGTTTCGGAACCCCTCAAATGAAAGATACCCGACAGCTCCACCTGGAAAGGGAAGATCCGGTAGATCCGGTGATGGATCCAGCTCTGAAAATACTCGCTCCCACGCATTATGAAGCGTCTCTTCTTTCCAAATTTTCCGTCTGTTTCGATCAAGACGGACGAACACTTCTCCTTCATCCTCCAGATAACAGAATGGGTCCAATCCAATAAACGAATAGCTGGACCAGGGTGAAAGCGGATCACGGCTTTCCAACAGGAAAGCGGCGCTGTCATTAAACTGATGGAAAAGCTGTACTGGTGTTTTCGTATCTGCTGTAATCGTTGCAGTCAGGGGGATCGTTCGATTTCTGGAGGCTTTGTCCAGAAACGATTCGCGGTTAAAATTGAACACAAAATCACCTCATCTTAAGTCAGATGAAGCCGGAGAGTAGCATGAAGAACATATCCCCTTATGATCGTATCTCTCCAGGGATATGGAATAGGAGGTTATTCAAACGTTCGGAACTAAACTCATCTCAGCTATACTCTTCGGACTCTACTCCGGCTCTGCTTCAGTCCCTTCGCGTGCGGGACCGCTCATCTCTATTAGCGCTATCCTACGTTATCCTTCATTGTTTGTCAAGGAAAGGTCCGGCCTCAGTGATGCTGCCTTGCCAAGATAGACGTGCTGAATATCCTTTTGCTCCAAATCTGTTTCAGCTGTGACCATCAGTCTGATGCAAAGCGGCATCGATCCCGGTACAGGAATTTCCCTCGAGCACATCACCGGAACGAACTGGTAGCCTTCAATATCTCTCAATGCTCTCGCTGGAAAGGTAGCATTAATATCTTCTGTAACCGTGACGATCACATGTGCGATCTGTTCCGGATCAAGCGCATTGCGGGATTCGATTTCCTTCATTAGCCGTTCAGTATGAAGCAATATCTCTGACTCCGTATTCTCATTAATCGTCGCTGCTCCCCTGATACCTCTAATCATCGGCTGTCACCTCTTTCATTGCCCGCTCCACCATCTCCGGATCCACCGGAACAAGTTTAGGCTCGCCAAGCTCTTTTAACAGTACGAAGCGAAGATTGCCGCCCTCTGTTTTTTTATCATGCATCATGCGTTTAAGCAGCTTCTCATGGTTGAAAGAGCGGGGCAGGGAAGTTTGAAATCCGTGGCTCTTAAGCAGCTGCTCGACTTTTTCGAGCGGAACGTCCGCCTCCAGCTTCATGCGGCTGAGGTGCATGGCAGCGAGCATTCCAAGCGCGACAGCCTCTCCGTGAGTCCATCCCCCGTATCCTGCCTCAGCCTCAACGGCATGTCCCAGCGTGTGCCCAAAGTTTAAATAGGCTCTTACTCCGGCTTCAAACTCATCTTCCTGCACTATATCAGCCTTAACTTGAATCGATCGGTAAAGCAGTTCCTCAAGCGCATCCTCTTGCAAGTCGCTCGGATCTTGTACGTGGGCATACAACCACTCTAACAGGCCGGCGCGGCTGATCAGACTATGCTTGATCACCTCAGCAAACCCTGAGCGCCACTCACGCTCAGGCAAAGTCGCAAGCATCGCCGGATCATATAACACAGCATTCGGCGCATAAAAAGAACCAATCAGGTTTTTACCGGCTTGATGATTAATTCCGGTTTTCCCGCCAACACTGCTGTCATGAGCAAGCAAAGTCGTCGGAATCTGTACGAAGGAAACGCCTCTCAAAAGCACAGCAGCTGCAAAACCGGCCAAATCTCCTGTGACGCCTCCTCCGAGAGCTGCAACAACACTTTTTCGGTCAGCTCCATGTTCCAGCAGCTCTGTTAAAACCCGCTCTAATTCATCAAACGATTTCGAGGATTCGCCCTGCGGAATACGGATGACATGCGGCGCTGCAGAAAAAGAGGATATTACATCATCCAGATGATGAGCTGCAGCTTTTTCATCAGCAAGCAAGAAGATCGTCGTAGCATCCGGGCAGACGCGCCGAATCTCCTCTTCTATGCGAAAGCGCAGACCGTGTTCAATTAAAACGGGATACGTTCCTCCGCTGTTGTTGATGTCAAGCCTTTTGGACATTTAAAATTCCCTCGCTTCTTTCAAGTAATGTTCGTAGGAATGACGAATATCATCCATCGTATCCGCTCCAAATTTATCTAGAAACGCATCTGCAAGTTCCCAGGCGACTGCTGCTTCTGCTACTACCGCTGCTGCCGGCACCGCGCAGCTGTCCGAACGTTCAATCGATGCTGTAAACGGTTCTTTTGAATCAATATCGACACTTTGAAGAGGCTTATACAGGGTAGGAATTGGCTTCATTGCACCATGCACAACAACCGGCATCCCGTTTGTCATACCGCCTTCAAAACCGCCAAGGCGGTTCGTTCTCCGCTGAAATCCGCCTTCCTCAGAATACGTAATTTCATCATGAACCTCGCTGCCTTTCATTCTGGCAGCCTCAAAGCCTAAGCCGATTTCAACACCTTTAAAGGCGTTGATGCTTAATACGGACTGAGCAATTTTCCCGTCCAGCTTACGATCGTAGTGAACATAGCTGCCAAGTCCGATCGGAACATTCTCAGCGATTACTTCTACAATACCGCCGATAGAGTCACCGTTTTGTTTTGCATCATCAATAGCCGCTTTCATTTTTTCGGCAGCTTCCCCATCCATGCAGCGAACTTCAGAAGCTTCCGTCACTTCTTGCAGTGCATCTACACTCTCAAAGGGAAGCTGTTCTGCTTTCACATCTCCTATTTCCAATACGTGGCCTGCAAGCCGGATATTAAATTGTTCTAAAATAACCTGCGCCAGCGCACCAACAGCAACTCTGACAGTTGTTTCTCTTGCACTGGAACGCTCCAGTACATTCCGCATGTCGCGGTGCCGGTACTTTATCGCGCCATTCAAATCAGCATGGCCTGGGCGGGGTCTCGTAATTTTACGCTTTACTTCTTGTTCTTCTTGCTCTGAAATCGGTTCAGCGCCCATTATTTTCGTCCAGTGCGTCCAATCCTTATTTTCGACAACGAGCGTGATCGGAGCGCCTGTTGTTTTTCCGTGTCGGACTCCGCTTAAAATCTGGACCTGATCTTTTTCAATTTGCATTCTGCGGCCTCGTCCATACCCTTTTTGACGACGTGCCAAATGTTTATTAATATCTTCAGCCTGAAGAGGAAGCTGGGAAGGTACTCCTTCTACAATCGCTGTTAGTTGTGGTCCGTGTGATTCGCCTGCTGTTAAAAATCTCATCCATGATCACCTTCCGTTTTCTTTATCGCTTTTATGCGTTAAATTGCCTTAGTGTCTATTCTTGCTGATTTTGCATGCAATTTCAAGAGGATTACACGATTTTTTCTGAAAACATTCTGATTTTACCTTTCAGATTGCTTCCTGCTCGTGCTATTGTAACGTTTTTAAAGCCGTTTATTCTACGCAAGTGCTTATAAATCTCCTTTATCAGATGAATTAATAAAAGAAGAAACCGTCCTGAACAGGAGGGTTTCAAACTTCCGGAAATATACTGAACCTCAACAGAAGCTCTTCCTGCAGATGCAGACTTATGGGAGGCATGCTAACCTCACTCCACCACAATCAGCATCAGCAAAAAACGTTTACTCGTAAAGGTAGCAGATGCCGAACGTAACTTTGTTAACAATAGCAACCCTTCATTTCAAAATAGTGTATACGTTTGGGAATTCGTATTGTTATTAAAAAGCGTAAGAGTCGATAAGGAATCAAAAGCCGTATCTATCAGCTTTTTCGATAAAAAAATGTATCTGCTGATTCCAGACCAAACTTTGCAGGATTGAATATTTGTTCGGTGCTTCCGACAAACAGAATGCCCCCAGTCCTTAATGAATCCGAAAAGCGGTTATAAATGTCTATTTTTGCTTCTTCGGTAAAATAGATCATGACGTTTCGGCACACTATTAAATCGAGTCCCGCAGGATACGTATCTTGAAGCAAGTTGTGTTTTTTAAAGGTTACCGGCTTTTTTATACGTTCTGAGATCTTCCAGCCGGCCAAGTCCTTAGTAAAGAATTGATCCCGCTGGGCTGGCGGGACTTCCTTCAAGGATTTTTCCATGTAAAGACCTGCGCGCGCCCTGTTTAAAATCGATTCGTCCAGATCTGTCGCCAAAATACTCCCCTTGACCTGCAGCAAATGGAGTAAGATTGATAACGAATAAGGTTCCTCTCCTGTCGAGCAGGCAGCACTCCACATTTTTAAGCTCCCTCTTTGCTTTACCAATTCGGGGAGGATGCGCGTTTCTAAAGTGTCCCATCTGCTTCGGTTTCGAAAGAACTCGGACACATTAATTGTCATACGCTCTAAAAATTCCTTGAAAAGCTGTTCGTCACTTCGGAGGGCTTTGTAATAGTCACTAAAGCTGATGAATCCCCGCTTATCTCGTAATGACGTAAGACGCCGTTTCATTTGTGACTCTTTATAAAGCGTTAAATCAATTCCGGTTTTTTTGTAAACAGCTTCCGTAAATGCAATATAGTCTGCGCTCATGCTATCTATCCCTCTTCTCTCGTGACACATTTAAGTACAGCTCTGTCTTTACTATCGGCAGATCCTGCTGCTTTTATTATCCCACAGTCCGGCTATTAATAAATAACCCGTCTTCTATCCTCACTGAAACAGATGTTGATATGGAATTCATTTACAGATAACCGCAGTCTCAAACCTTCGATTGCGTACACGTTTATTAGATTCTAATTTTTTTGAGGCAGGTCCAACCACTTGCTCCAATAAAAAAACGCTGATAACGAAGAAGCGTTATCAGCGCGCAGGCTGTTGAGACCATTCATCAACTTGCCTGTTTAGTCGTATTTCCTCTCTATTTATCTAGATGCCGCGGGCTTCTCATCTGCTATTTCTCCGGCATCCTCTCGTATGAAGGGAAAAAAGGCACGGGAGGAGGGCGCGGCTTTACTTGGACACAGGCTTCTCAAAAGAAGCCTTCAAGCGCCGGTCCGGGTCCGCACTTTGGAGTAAAACATCACGACAAGCAGAGAGGAGTGCGCTTCTGCTTGCAAGGGCAATGAAGCGAAGTGGCATCCCTTTTGGTCATCGAAATGTCGGATAAGGCAGGTTTCATCCGTCTTGAACCAGATCTTGACTCGTATCATCAGGCACTTAAATCGCACTGTCAGGTTCCGAATTCGGAAGACCTCGTCTCAAAAAGAGGCGAAGATCCGCCGGACAGCAGGAGGGAAAGCCGAGCCCCGTTCCCCCTAAAAGCGAGTGTCGGCAGATACAAGCAGATGCAAGGTGACTCCCTTAAAATGACGATATTAACACTCTGAGCGCTGCGAAACAGACCGCTTCTCTTTTAATGATTGATTAGGAAATAGTCTGTGGAGCTTCTACAAGCTCATCTGCTGAGAAAAATAACGCAATTTCCCGCTCTGCGCTTTCCGGAGAATCTGAACCGTGAATAATATTCTCAGATTTTTTTGTCGCATAATCCCCTCGAATCGTACCAGGTGCAGCTTCCAATGGATCTGTTGCACCAATCATTTTTCGGGCTTCAGCGATAACTCCTTCTCCCTCCAGCACCATAGTAAACACAGGACCCGACGTAATAAATGATACGAGTTCGCCGAAAAACGGACGCTCTTTATGCTCCCCATAATGCGTTTCAGCGAGATCGCGTGACATGGTCATCAGCTTTGCTCCCCGGAGAACGTAGCCCTTCTGTTCAAAACGGTTCATAATTGTACTTGCGAGACCGCGGCGAACGCCATCCGGCTTCACCATAACAAATGTTTGTTCCATCATTGATCATCTCCTGCATACATAATATGTAATTCTATCCTACTATAACAAAAACCCCGACATATGACAACGCTTTCAATAAAATAAACTATGCAGCCGGACAGGGGATATTCTGTCCGGCGCTGATCCAGTTAAAACCGACGCCCGCCGATAAAATGTGCAATCCGGATCAAGGAATCCGTATCCGCACTTGCGAAAGGTTTCAGCATCATGACTGCTTTATTCACATAGGAGTCTGCCAGCTGACGCGACTTGAAGATGGCATTTGTTTGCCGAAGGCGTCTGATAACATCGTCCATCGGCAGGTGCACTCGTTCCGGATCGTTCGTATAGTCACGGATCATCCGGTTAAGCTCGGCATCCTCCTCCATGGCGTAAAGCGCAGGAATCGTAATATTCCCTTGGATTAAGTCACTGCCGGCAGGTTTTCCGAGCTCCTTTTCACTTCCAGTAAAATCTAAAATATCGTCTGTTACCTGGAAAGCCATGCCTGCATAATAGCCATACCATTTTAGTGCTCTCCGCAGGTCATCATCCGCTCCGCTGACGACGGCTCCCAGCTCACAGCTGACTGAAATCAGGAGTGCTGTCTTTCGGCGAATGCGGCGCAGGTAATCCTTAAGCGACTGATCTGCATGATACTGATCCTGCAGCTGTTCGATCTCGCCAATACACATTTCTCTCATCGCCCGGGACAAGATCGGATGAACGTCCAGAAATTTGCTCTCCGCTGCTTTTTGAATGGCTTTGGCAAATAAAAAATCGCCAGTATACATCGCCGTCCGGTTGTCCCATCGTGATTTAATGGTTTCCCGGCCCCGTCGTGTGTCAGCATCGTCAATGACATCATCGTGCACGAGAGAAGCCATGTGTATCAATTCAAGCGGCACTGCTACTTTTTTAATCTCATCAAACTCGTACGAACTGCACTTGGCACTAAGAAGCACAAAAACAGGCCTGATTCGCTTTCCGCCTGCCTGCAGGATGTGTGCGGACGTCTGTTCCAATACGTCATGATCGGACGTTATAGCGGCTTCAATTTCCTTTTCCAGCTTGGCAGCCTCTGGTTTAACGTGTCTGTATAATTCTGCTAGCTTCATCGTAATCCCATCCTGTATCTGTCAGATGCCCAGACTTCAATTTTCGGCTTTTCCGGGATATAGTGCTCTTCATAAAGCATTCGGCAGAAAAGGCTGAGACCCGCAAATTCCTCTTCATTTAGCTCGTAGCGCAGGTTTTGAAAGTAGGATTCCCAAAACGATCTAGTAAGCCCGTGCTCAGCAGCAGATTTTTCGGTTAAAGCTTTAAAGCCAGTCGTTTGACATAGATGCAGACTGTCTGTCAGCTGCCGATGCAGTTTTTCTGTTCGCTGCGGATCCTGATCCGCTTTTTCTCTCCGCACCGCGAGCAGCGCATACGTCATCGGAAGACCTGTCCATTCAAACCAAAGACGGCCAAGGTCATACTGATAGCTTTCTTCCGCGGAATCTGCCGCTTTTATTGCATCATCACCAATTAGCAGACATGCATCATGACGAGCGAGCATCTGTTTGTAATCAGGTTCTTCTACTGTATAAACAGGCTGAACACCTTCCCGCCTCTCCAGTAAGAGCTTTAGCAGGTGTACAGAGGTAGCCGAACTCGAGGTCAGTGCTACCGAAGCATTGTCGAGCTCTTCAATTGGACGCTTCGAAAACAGAAAAATAGATCGTACGCTGCCTTTGGATGAAACAGACAGATCTCGTAAAATATAATATGCTCCTGGATTGGAAGCATATTCAAATGAGCTTATACCGCCAGCATCAACCACGCCGTTCCGCATTCGTTTGTTCAGTTCGGCAGGGATCGCTTTTTGAAACGTGAATCCTTGCTGCCTCATCGTAGCCCTATCCAAGAAATGAAACATCGGCTGAATATTTGTATAGGTAATTTCACCAATTGTAAAAGACATGTTACCGTCATCCTTTCAAGGGGTCGTCAGGCAAGAATCAGCAGATCTCCAATCGTAAACACAAGCATGAGCAGGCTGATGATCCCATTCATTGTGAAAAATGCTTTATTTACGTTTGAGAGATCATCTGCTGATACGAGTGAATGCTCATACACCATGACTCCGCCCGCTGCTAATGCTCCGACGATAAAGATCCACCCTAACGGTGTTACGAAGGCAAGCAGGATCAGTGCTGTAAAGCTTATGACGTGAAAGCTGCGGGAAAAAATCAGCGCTCGTGCAATGCCAAATCGGCTGGGAATGGAATGCAGGCCGGCATGCCGGTCATAGTCTGCATCCTGCGTGGCATAAATGATATCGAAGCCAGCTGTCCAGAAGGCGACTGCTGCAAACAGCACCACGGCCTCCCACGATAGAACGCCCGTAGCTGCTACCCATCCGCCTAAAGGTGCCAGAGCAATAGTTATACCGAGGATCACGTGGCAAAGCCATGTGAATCGCTTTGTATACGAATAAAACACAAGAAAAAACACTGCCAGCGGCAGCAGGTAAACAGCCAGCATATTCAGCTGGAATGCTGCAAAAAACAACACAAAAAAAGAAACTCCTATAAATACCCACGTTTCCACCTTTGAAATAAGTCCGGCCGGTATGGCTCGATCTGCTGTACGGGGGTTGGCTTTATCGATCGAGGCATCGATTACTCGGTTTAACGACATAGCAGCACTTCTGGCACCAACCATGGCGAGGGTTATCCACACCCAGTCAATAAAGGATGGGAAATGCCCTAAAACATAATAGCTCCCGAGCAGTGCCCCCAGAAAGGCAAACGGAAGAGCAAAAATAGTATGCTCAAATTTAATCATTTCCAAGATAACTTTAAGCTTTTTCATGTTCGGCTCCCCTTTCTGCCTTATAAGCGAAATGGGAGGCAGCTGTGCCGCCTGAGTACGACCGTACATCAACACTGGAAAAGCCAGCGTTCCGGAACATCTGTTTCAGCTTCTGCTTCGACGGGAAGTGCTTAGTCGATTCCTGAAGCCAGGAGTACTCATCGTACTTACCGGCAAACAAACGACCGAAAACCGGCATCACTTTAGAGAAATAAAACCAGTAGGCTCCGCTGATCAGCGGTTTTTCCGGCTGGGACGTTTCTAAGCATACGGCTGTTCCGCCCGGCTTCAATACCCGGTACATCTCTGCAAGAACGGTGTCATAGTCCGGAACGTTCCGCAGCCCGAAGCCGATAGTGACGAAATCAAATGCTTCATCATCAAACGGCAGTTCCATTGCATTCCCCTGAATAAGTTCGAGAGCCGGTATCGCAGCCGTTTTCTTTCTGCCGATATCAAGCATATTCTCACTAAAGTCGAGACCGCAGACGTAGCCTTCAGGACCCGCAGCCTTTGCTAGCTGAATCGTCCAGTCTGCTGTTCCGCAGCATAGATCAAGCGCATGCGCCCCTTTGAAAACCTGCATCCTGCGTCCAGTATCTCTTCTCCATGCACGGTGCAGCTGAAAACTAATAATCGCGTTCATTTTATCGTAATTGCCTGAAATAGATTGAAATACGTCATGTACCTTTTCTTCTTTTGTCCGGGTCATTCAAATCTCTCCTAATAAGGCATCATCATGAGCCTGCGCGCTTCCTGACGCAGAAATGTCTGCGTCTGGCCATCAGCTGCAGGCAGCTCCTTCAATCGCAAAAAGGCCCTTCCCGCAAGCTCGGACCGATCAGATCGTGGGAGTCTGCAGGAAAAAAACATTTCCTTATCCACATGCTCCTCTTTTAATAGCTGCAGGATAAACAGCTGCTTAAAAGCAGGAATCAGCTCGCTGCGTCCGATGTGAGCTGCAGCTGCGGCAGGGATACACGATGCTGCTTCTGCGAGCAGAGACAGTGTGCTCCACTCATCTTCTGCTTCGAGGGCCGCCATTTTATGCTCATTTATCTTTTGAACCGCTCCTGAAAATAAACTAATATAGGCAATCAGCTTGCGTTCAGCCAGAATGGAATAATACAGACTGCTGTAATAATCTCCTGATAAAACTGTAAGCTGACGTTCCTTGCGATGTTTTTCCGAGTGAACAGGTGTGCTGTCGATGCGGTCATGCGTATCCATCGCAGACTGCACCAGCGAAGCTGCAAGAGCTACAGCGTGCTTCTCCTCTGCGTGAAGCGCTGTATCTTCCAGCAGCAGCAATATCAGCTCGGCCTGCATCACGTTCATGACAGCATCAGGAAGGAATTTCTGAACATAGGAATACGATGCTTCCCTGTAAAAATCCTCAGTGAGTTTATGTAAATTGTTTACGTGATCATACGTTGCTGTCATGCTCAGAGCCCCCAGATTCGTCATCCGATTGGAAGACGGCGCTTCCATATCTGCTAGTCTAGTATAGCACATACGTTTCTAAACGAGAAAGGATGAGCAATAAGTTTTACCGCAATAATAATTGAGGTTCGTTCAACTAGAGTTCTACTAGATGAACCCTTCGAGCTGATGTAACTGAAACGAGAAAAGGCTGCAAGACCGCATATTCCTGCAGCCTAGCAGCCCGCTCAGAAGCAGGATCAGTCTTCTCCGCTCGTCATTTCGCCGTGTGCAGTCTGTACCTTCGCCCGGCCTCTGATTTTTATCGCAGATGTATGCTCTGTAAACTGTGCAATCATCATCTCATCTTTATCAAGCTTCTCAGAATGATGAAAGCGGGTATCCGTACCTCGGGTGAGCCCAATCACGTTTACCCCGTTTTCTTCTGCTTTGATGACAATATAATCATTCGACTGTGCCATGAAACCGCCTCCTTCCCAGTGGATGTTTTACTGTTTGATCAGCGCCATCACTTCAGAACGAGCAGCCGCATCGTCACGGAATGCCCCCCGGACTGCGGAAGTAACAGTCATGGAACCAGGCTTCTTCACACCGCGCATCGTCATACACATATGTTCTGCTTCAACGATGACAATGACGCCGCGCGGATTCAGCGTATCCACCATGGAATCTGCTATTGTTGATGTAATCCGTTCCTGCAGCTGCGGACGCTTTGTCACAGCTTCAACTGCACGGGCAAGCTTGCTCAAACCGGTAACCTGCCCGCCTTGGGGCAAATAGCCGATATGCGCTTTTCCGAAGAATGGAACAAGATGATGTTCGCACATCGAATAAAATGGTATGTCCTTTACCAGGACCAGCTCCTCATGATCTTCTCCAAACACCGTTTTAAAGTGCTCTTTTGGATCCTGATGCAATCCCTGGAAAACTTCTTCATACATTCTTGCTACGCGTTTCGGAGTATCTTCAAGACCTTCTCTGTCCGGGTCTTCACCGATGGCTTCAAGTATTAACGTCACTGCCTGTTCAATTTTTGCATGATCTACCTGGCTCATTTATAACAGCCTCCATTTCCTGTTGTCATCAGCCCTGTGTCCAGCCTGCATCTGCTTCTTTGATGAATAGATCGACGGACACCCTGCATATACAAGGTGTATATGCAGCTGAATGTGTTGATAATAGCACAGGGCCGTTCTACCTACAAGAAAACTGTTCCGATACAAAAAAGAATACCCGTTAAGCCCAGGGCCTGACGGGTATTCTCTCATTACATAAGGCTGTTACTATGCTTATGTAATCTATTACTTGACTGCATCTTTAAGCGCCTTACCAGGCTTAAATGCAGGCACGTTGCTGGCCGGGATTTCAATCTCTTCGCCTGTCTGAGGGTTACGGCCTTTACGGGCAGCACGCTCACGCACTTCGAAGTTACCAAATCCGATCAGCTGTACCTTCTCTTGCTTTTCCAGTGCACCAGTGATGATGTCGAAAACGGCATCTACAGCACCAGTAGCGTCCTTTTTAGAAAGGTCTGCTTTTTCAGCAACCGCATTGATCAGTTCTGTTTTGTTCATGGTATTCACCTCCCTGTAAGGTATACTTACCATTGCTTTAAAACGTAAAACATGTGTTAACCCTTATTGCGAAGGGGATAACAAGGCTTATGTTAAACGAAAAACCCTGTGAATTCAACAACTTTCGTGTATTTCATTGTTTTTTTTATTATTATTTTGCTAAATATGTAAAATATTTGACAAAAAGACCGGAACCCTTCATACTGCAAGGTTTCCGGTCTCACTTTCAGCTTAACTCTCCATCGATAAATTCAATCGAGCCATCTTCGGTTAGTGTGGTCGGTACAGAGTATGCAGGTACAAACGGAGCATGATCTGTCAGTAAATCGCGCATGTCTTCGCCATATTCATACCCTTCCAGCCCATATTCCTCTGCATAGTGCTGAATATCAAGTGAAAAATCAATGACGACGTCTCCTTGTGTCGTATACAGAAGAGGAAGCCGGTGATCAGGATGGAACGGACTGGCTACAGTTGGTTCTTCCTCATAGCCCAATGCTTCATAATCAAGCCTGATCAGCTCATTGCCGACGATTTCATCAACTGGCGCGTACTGATTGGAGCTTCGATAGCTGAAAACCTGTGTTTCCACCTCTTGAATCGTACGGACGGTGCGAAGGTCGATCAGCTTCACTTCCGGTGTCTCCTCAACGTTAGTAAGGACGTACTGATACGTTCCGCCATTTTCAAATGCATTAGCCGGCGGTTCGCTCAAATAGGATGGGATTAACTGCGTAAATTGCACCGGATACCTTCTGTACTGAGGTGTGTCCGCATCACGCGTTGCAATTGGCAGAACACCTGTGTTTTCCTGAAATTGCGCGACAGCGGTCTGCACTCTTTCAAGCTGCTCCTCGTTTGGTCCGTGCTGGGCATCACGCTGATCCTGCGGATACAGACAGCCGGTGAGCAGCGCCAGTGCCGCCAGGAGAATAACTGCTTTCATAACCATTCCCGCCTTTAACTAGAAATTATTCCGGTACGGGGCCGCTGAATGTTACTAAGAAAACGATCAGACCAGATACGATAATGCAAATAAAGCTTATTGTCAGCAAAGAATACCGGAGGACCCCCCTCAGCTTCTCTTTTGTAAAAATAGTAATGATTACAGAAACAAACATAAGTCCCATTGCAATAAAAGATACCCACATTTTCATTAAGGGATCCTCAAACATTCTCATTCCCCCTCTTGGTTCCATTCTGCATCATTATAGCACAATACTGCCCTCTCTGCCTTTGCAGGCAACTGGTTCGCGGTCAGGGATAATCACGTGTTCAGCAGATTGTCACATTTTCTCATGCTCGCTTTTTAAGATGAGGCAATCAGCTCGCCGTCCTAAAGAAATTCTGCAAAAAGACAGCCTGGAGAAAGCAATGCTTTCTCCAGGCTGTCTATAAGTCCGATAAGCTTTTTTTATGGCCATCAAGGCTCGAGGTGATCGAGCGGGTCTTTGCCGCCTTCCGGCAGTGTTCCGCTCATAATCCCTTCCACTTCCTTCTTTTTCACGCGGCCCATGAGTGCTTCCACCGCTTCTTTTACATCCTTCTCTTCAAACAAAACTGCATACAGCTCTGACGTGATCGGCATATCGATATCCAGCTTATTTGAGAGCTGATAAGCAGCTTTTGCGGTTCGCATCCCTTCTACGACCATCCCCATCTCACTCTCAACCTCATCAGCAGTTTTGCCTTTCCCAATCATGTTCCCCGCCCGCCAGTTGCGGCTGTGATGAGACGTACAGGTAACAATTAAATCGCCAAGACCTGAAAGTCCGGAGAACGTCAGCGGGTTGCCTCCCAGCTTAACACCAAGCCGGGAAATTTCTGCGAGGCCTCTCGTCATTAAAGCAGCACGGGCGTTATCACCAAAACCAAGTCCGCTCGTCATGCCGGAACCGATTGCAATGATATTTTTAAGCGATCCGCCAATCTCAACTCCAATCAGATCAGGGTTTGTATACACGCGGAAGAACTGATTCATAAATAAATCCTGCGCTTCTTCTGCGAGTTCCATATGTATAGAGCTGCACGTAACCGTAGTCGGCTGCCTTCTGCAAACTTCCTCTGCATGAGAAGGTCCGCTTAAACAAACGACGTCAGTGCGATCAAGCTCTTCTGCGATAATTTCAGAAACGCGAAGATGGGTTTCAGGCTCAATTCCTTTGCTCGCATGGACGAGCAATGTTTCTTCCTGTAAATGCGGACGAATATCCTGCAGGACAGCACGCATTGCTTTAGTCGGTACGACCAGAATGACGGCATCTGCGTGTTCTACAGCTCTTCTCATATCTGTAACTGCTTTAATGGTCTCAGGCAAGCTGATGTCTGGCAAATATTTGCTGTTCGTCGCATGTGTATTAATTTCTTCAGCAATTTCTGTTTTCCGTGCCCAAATCGTCACGTCGTGACCATTATCAGCCAGAACACCAGCTAATGCTGTCCCCCAGCTGCCTGCTCCTATAACGGCTGTTTTCTTCATACAAGCGCCCCCTTACGAACTGGATTCTGCTTTTTGACCGAGCCTGCTCTCTGTTCCGTCTTTCAAACGTTTTATATTCGTTCGATGCCTCCAAATCGATAAAGCTGTTAAACCTGCAAGGAAGTACAAATAAACTGGCGGATAGTCAAAGACTGGCAGCAGCGCCGCCGTGAGCAGCGTCGTTCCAAACATGAACAAGAGAGAGCCGAGCGACACGTATCTTGTCACCGCTATGGAGATGATCGCTGCAGTACCGGCAATCAGCGCGGGCCAGAAGACGAGCACCGCCATGACCCCTATCGTCGTTGCTACACCTTTACCGCCTCGAAAACCGAAGTATACCGGCCAATTATGACCGATTACAGCCGCAGTACCAGCCATGGCAGCAAAAAGCGGATCTCCCCCGCTCCAGCTGAAGCCTAGCCATACTGCAGCTATCCCTTTAGCTGTATCCAGCAGCAGAACAGCAATGGCGGGACCAATGCCTAAGACACGCAGCGTATTCGTAGCTCCTGCGTTTCCACTTCCGTGATCTCTGATATCCAGCTTCTTTAAAAGCTGCCCCATTAAATAGCTGAAGCTTACAGCGCCGATCAAATAAGATAAGATGACAGCTGCAATTGCCATCAAAATTCCTCCTTTCCACTGCAGGCAGACCAGAGTCGAGCAGCGCGCGACTGATTACCTGCAGGCGTTTTGTTTCTGAAGCGAATCTACGAATGGTTTAGTCACTTTTCTTTCTCGCTAAGATACGAATCGGTGTGCCCGCAAATCCAAACGCTCTGCGGATGTTGTTTTCCAAATACCGCTTGTAGGAGAAATGCAGCAGTTCCGGATCGTTAACAAACAGCACGAACGTCGGCGGTGCAACAGAAACCTGGGTCGCGTAATTAATTCGCAGTCGTTTGCCTCCGTGGTCGGTAGGCGTCGGATTAGATGTAACCGCATCGACGATGACATCATTAAGCACGTTTGTTTTGATTCGCAGATTATGGGCTTCACTAACTTCATTTACAACCGGAAGAAGGTTTTGAATCTTCTGCTTCGTCAACGCTGATAAAAACACGATTGGCGCATAGTCCAAATATTGAAACTCCTGCCGGATTTTATCTTCAAAACGCTGCATGGTTTTATCATCTTTCTTAACGGCATCCCATTTATTAACGACGATCACAATGGCTCTTCCTGCCTCATGCGCATACCCGGCTATCTTTTTATCTTGTTCAATAATGCCCTCTTCTCCGTCCAATACGACTAATACAACGTCTGAACGTTCAATAGCACGCAGCGCGCGCAGCACACTGTATTTTTCCGTCGATTCGTACACTTTGCCTTTTTTACGCATGCCGGCTGTATCGATAATAACGTAGTCGCGATCATCCTTTGTAAAAGGCGTATCGATGGCATCCCGTGTTGTTCCCGGAATATTGCTGACTATGACACGCTCCTCACCGAGAACAGCATTAACGAGCGACGATTTTCCAACGTTTGGACGGCCGATCAAGCTCATCCGGATTGTATCATCCTCGTAGCCATCCCCTTCATCTGCCGGAAAATGGGACGCTGCAGAATCCAGAAGATCACCGAGACCCAAACCGTGAGATCCAGATACAGGAAAAACATCTCCTACGCCAAGGCTGTAAAACTCATAGAGTTTATCATGCATAGTAGGATCGTCAAGCTTATTAACGGCAATAACGACCGGCTTGTTTGAGCGCTGCAGCAGCCGGGCTACTTCTTCATCTGCACCTGTAATGCCGTCTCTTCCATTTACGACAAAGCAGATCACATCTGCTTCATCAATAGCCAGTTCGGCCTGGGCGCGCATTTGTTCCATGAGTGGCTCGTTCGTGATTTCAATTCCACCGGTATCAATGATAAAGAACTGGTGATGGAGCCAGTCAGCCGAGCTGTAAATTCTATCACGAGTTACTCCTGGTTTATCTTCTACAATTGCCAGACGTTCTCCTATTAATCTATTAAAAATAGTAGATTTTCCAACGTTTGGTCTTCCAACGATTGCTAATACTGGTTTTGACACTTCTATCCCTGCTTTCTGATCCCGTTCCTAGCTTTGGAATCATTATATCATAGACGGCCCGTCATTTTAGACAAGGTTTTAGGAGCTGATGCTAGTTATCAGCCATGCGTCTGGCAAAAGCTGATGTGCTGATTCCCCGCTCTTCCAGCCAGTGTCCGGTGTTTCCGGAAATAAGAATCGGGGACTGGGTTAGATTTCGTACATGCCTCTTTCCAAGTGCCGTCATTCCGAGCCTTATATATTCTATCATATCGTTCATTTCCTGAGCGGTTTTTTCAAGACCTTTTTCCTGAAGGCTTTTTAAAACGGCGCCGGCCATTCCGCACGCTGCAGCTCCGCAAGAAAGTGATTTCAATACATCATCCACCGTACGAATACCGCCTGAAGCGATCACTGGAACGTTAACAGCATGCAGGCTTTCAATCAGTGAAACGGCAGTAGAAATTCCCCAGCTGTCAAACATTGTTAATGCCTGCTGTCGCCGGCTGTTCTCTACCGCAGAAAAGTTGGTGCCGCCGCGGCCGCCGGTATCAATGATGTCTGCTCCTGCTTCGACTGCAAGTTCCGCTGCCTCCATAGACATGCCAAATCCAACTTCTTTTACGATTACAGGCAGCTCCAGCTCTTGCTTGATCGCCGCAATTTTCGTTAACACGCCAGTAAAGTGGCGGTCCCCCTCCGGCATCACCAATTCCTGAATTGGATTAATATGAACCTGCAAAGCGTCTGCTTGAATCATTTCAACTGCCGCCTCTGCATCAGCAACGTCCGCTTCGGCACCGATGTTTGCAAACAGCGTGCCCCGAGGACTTCGGTCCCGCATCACGGAAAACGTAGTACGCTGTGAAGGGTCCTTGACAGCGGCCATTTGCGAGCCGCATGCAGCAGGAATTCCTAATGTGCCTGCCAATTCAGCGATAGCCCCATTTATTTCTTTTGTTTTATCACCGCCGCCGCCTGTCATCGCGTTGACCATGAAAGGCGCAGCTGATGAAATCGGACCGATGGCTGACGTTAAATCCGTTTGATCTACATCCAGTTCAGGAAAGCTCTGGTGAATGAACTGTATATCATCAAAGCCGTTTCCTGAGGTTTCTGCTGTGGTTAGCGCATGTTTAATATGATCCAGCTTTCGTTGTTCACGTGTCATAACGGCCTCCTTTATCAAAGCCGCTCTTCGTAAATGAGCAGAGCGGACAGTTCAAAAAAACCGGCATGAGCTGGAAGCCCACACCGGAACCTTGTTCTCTTATTAGTTTTTATACTTTTTCAGCTGATCCCCGATCATGTCACCGAGTGAGAATCCGCCGTCATCTTCTTTCTTATACTCCTGCTTTCGCGCACTTTCTTCTTTTTCCTGCTTATCCTCATCAAGTACGCGAATACTGAGGGAGATTCGTTTTTCGCCAACGTTCACATCGAGAACTTTTGCCTGCACCGTATCGCCTTCCGTAAGCACTTCACCTGGAGTAGCGATGTGACGGTTTGCGATTTGAGAAATGTGAACAAGGCCTTCCACTCCTGGGGCGACTTCAATAAAGGCACCAAATGAAACGAGTCGCTTGACCGTGCCTTCGATGACATCATCCTGCTTAATCTCATTTGCAATGGACTCCCACGGTCCCGGCAGCGTATCTTTAATGGAAAGAGAGATTCGCTCATTGTCCGGGTCGACAGACAGCACTTTAACGTTTACTTGATCGCCTTCTGAAACGACATCAGACGGCTTTTCAACATGCTGATGCGCCATTTGTGAAATGTGAACCAGTCCATCCACTCCGCCGACATCGACAAAAGCGCCGAAATCAGTCAGCCTCTGAACAGTACCTGCAATCACATCGCCTTCCTTAATCTGTTCGAGTGTGTCTTTCTTACGTTCACTTGCTTCTTCATCCAGTACTGCTCGTTGGGAAAGAATCAGCTTATTGCGCTCGCGGTCCATTTCAACCGCTTTCAATCGAAGTGTACGTCCCTTGTAGTCAGAAAAGTCTTCTACATAGTGACGCTCTACCAGAGATGCGGGAATAAATCCGCGGACGCCTACATCCACGACAAGTCCGCCTTTTACGACATCTGCAACTTCAGCCTCAAAGATCTCTCCGCTTTCGAGGCGGCGTTCCATTTCTTCCCAAGCTTTTTCAGCTACGACTGCTTTTTTGGAAAGGACAAGTTCATCCTCTGTAAGCTTCGTTACTTTAAATTCGTACTCTTCACCCTCTTGGAGCACGTCTCCGACTTTCTCGACGTGGAGACTGGACAATTCGCTGATAGGCAGAACACCGTCCATCTTGTAGCCGACGTTTACATACGCCTGCTTGTCTTCCACTTTGGCGACAGTACCTTTGACAAGATCTCCGACCGATAACGACCGGAAATCTGTCATTTCATTGTTCATTTCTTCTACCATTGACAATTACCTCCCTATATCCCGTCAGAAAATCCGGGCCCTAAAACTTCTTCGTTACTAGCACTTCTCTGTCTCCGGTATAGATTCCTGCTTATTTTTTATTTTTATCTAAAAGTTCTTGAATAGATGCCATAATTTCTGCTGTTGCTTCTTCAGGTGATGCCTTTCGATCCCGAAGCGGCTGCATATCAATCGGCTTTCCATAAACCAGCTTGATTTTTGAAAACGGCTTATACGACCCGATAACCGCACATGGAACAATTGCTGCATCAGAGCGGAGAGCAAAGAATCCTACACCTGCGAGACCTTTCCCGAGCGTACCAGTCTTGCTCCGGGTACCTTCCGGAAATACACCTACCAATTCCCCTTCCTTCAGGAGCTTTAAACCTGCACGCATTGCCTGACGGTCGCTTGTCCCGCGTTTAATGGGGAATGCACCAAGGGCCGGAAGCAGTTTTTTTAATATTGGAAGCTGAAACAGCTCATACTTCGCCATAAACCGCGTCTGACGCTTTAAAAACGCCCCGACAAGCGGAGGATCAAGGTTGTTGATATGATTACTGCACATCAACACCCCTTTCTTCTTAGGAATATGTTCTCTCCCGACAATTTCCGGGCGGTAAAACAGCCTGAAAAACGTTCGGCAGACGAATTGGCCTGTCGCATACAGTTTACTCATTCGGTTCCACTCCCTTTACTCTGTCGAGCAGAAAAGCTACAACCTGATCGATCGTCATCGCAGTTGTATCCACTTCGATAGCGTCATCTGCTTTCTTAAGCGGAGCTGTCTCACGCTCTGAGTCAATCCTGTCCCTTTCAGCGATTTCATATCGGAGCTTTGTCAAGTCAGAGTCCATCCCTTTTGACAGCTGCTCAGCATGCCTTCTTTTTGCCCGTTCTTCTACAGTAGCATTAAGAAAAAATTTGTAGGAGGCATCGGGAAGTACAGCCGTCCCAATATCTCTGCCATCCATCACCGTTCCTCCAGATGCGGCAAGCTCTTTTTGTTTTTCCACCATTTCCGTTCGGATCCGGGCATGCCTTGCCGTGTAGGATACGAGGGAAGTTACATCCTGTTCACGAATCGCGTCGGTCACGTCCACACGATCAACCGTTACGAAAACGCTGCTGTTTTTCATATCCAGTCCCAGCTGCATATTTTGAAGAATATCCAGCACAGCCTGCTCATTTTCCGGGTCCGCCTGTTCTTGGAGCACTTTCCATGTAAGAGCTCTGTACATAGCCCCTGTATCGATATACGTGAAGCCTAACTCGGCTGCAAGCTTTTTCGCTACTGTACTTTTGCCAGCACCAGCTGGTCCATCAATTGCAATATTTGCTCTCGTCATCGTCCAAACCTCTTCCAGCACAAAATTTTATACGACGTTATTTTAACATATGCACCGATAAAGGAGAATGTTTCTTATTGTGAACCTGAGAAAGCTGGCCGCTTGACTGCCTCAGTCCAATCCACGCTCCCTCGCTTCCTGCTGCTGTTCAAAAATAAAGCGGATGAGCAGTTCGCGCAGGGTCTCCGGGGGTTCATGAAACTCGAACGACGCTTTTGTCTGGAAGTCAGAAGGGATAATGCGAACCGTTCTGACATGTGCCTCTACGTATTTAGTTTCCCCATTTTTAAATGGCAGCGAAATACAAATGTTAGATCGTGCGTTTTCTTTTAACGGATGCTTTGCTGGCAGCACACAGGACATTCCTCCTCCAGAAATATCCAGCGTCATCGTAGTAAACGGCTCGAATTCTTTTTCATCGCTCCAAAAAGCGCAGTCTAACGAACAATCGATTCGTACATACTGCCTCCGTTGAATTCTCCGGTACTCATCAGCAGGGGGATGTTTCAGGATTAGCATCGGAAGTGTCCGCTTTACCCGTCCTGCCACCGACGAATCAAACATATATACCGCTTCATCATGCCCGACAAACGACACGGTAAATTCCGTTCCCTCCAGAAAAAACTTAGGACGACCCGTCTCGATCGAAACTGGATAGTCGATAAAAATGTATCCTTTTTGCAGGTCCAGCACCTTGCTTCTTAGCTTACTGACATCTTCTGAAGCGGATCTCAGTTCCATTTCAACCGGCGTTCCCGCTTTGATCATGGTCCCATCTCCCTGGTTAAATAGTTTTATTTATTATACCAGAATATCCCTCAATCTCCTACTGCCATTCCTGTCAGGCGTAAGCTCGATGGAGAGCTTTTCTTATATGCGTGCAAGTTCAGCATTAAAAAACACTGGAAAGGCGAGGATCACCATTACCAGTGTTCTATCAAGGTTATTCTCATTCAGCTGCATAACGCTAAACAAAACGATATTAACAAACGCCAGCTTTCAGCCTGTCTTTATTCCGGTGCTACGTCTATATCAAAGCGGTATTCATTTCCACAGACACACCGTTTAAACCCGGTGTCAAATCCTCCATTTTCATTAGGACGTCCTCGGAGGATATACTTTTCACCACAATCCTGACAACGAATCACGACTTTAAAGCGTTGTTTTGTATCAGGCAAAAAAACACGTCCCTTCCATCTCGGTTTAAGGTTCGACCATATCTGCTCCCTACTATACAATGCACGCGCTGTTTATTCAAGAAATGTGCAAAGCTGAATGCTGAAGCCGGTTTGCCTTTTTCACCTTCCAGATTGCAAGAATCCAAAGTCCGATCATAAATGGAACTGCTGCAAAAGCAGCTGTATCCCTGGAAATAACGAGGAAATTATAGCTGAAGTGTAGCAGAACCGGAATAAGCAAAGCGAGAAAAAGGTTGAGGTTCCTGTGTCCGCCAAACTTTGCTCTGCCAATATAATAGCCCATTACAACAGCAAACAACGCATGACCGGAGACGGGGAACACTGCTCGAATAAACGCATAATCCAGTCCATACTCCAGTAAGTAAAAGACGTTTTCTACGGAAGCAAAACCTAGTCCGACTGCGCAGGCATAAACAATTCCGTCATACCGCTGATTAAAGTGAATATGCGTATATACAGCAGCCATTACCGTAAACCATTTAAACAGTTCCTCAAGGAGTGCCGGAACTGCTGCAGTTCCGGCAAGTGTAGTAGTCCAAGCTGTTTCTGCACCGATGATGTACTGGGCAAACATGACAGGAAGGACTAAAAAAGCTCCAAAAAGGAAACAGCGGATGACCATGTGAACAGGCTCCTGCTCAAATTCATCTTTCAAATAAAAATAAAATAACAGCGCCAGTGCCGGAGCCACCGCAGCCGCCAGTAAACTGAGCATTTCCGACACCTCCTGCTTGTATCACGGTACCTGCTGCAGCTGTCAGAGCGCCGGATGATCAATTGGACCGAAATAATCGGCCGGGTTAAGTCCGGCTTTCAGGCAGGCAGTTAAGCGAATTCGGGCTTTTTTACTGTCGGCATCCCTTCCAAGAAGCACACCTTTCTTCACCAAGTCATACGCGCTTCCTTCATAGTCATACGTCGTATAGACGTGGCCTTCTTCAGAAGCTGTCGTAAGCACGATTGGTATCCCTGCTTTTACAGCACGTCCGCATGCTGAAGCCATCTTTTTTGTTACCTGACCTCTGCCAAGCCCTTCTAAAATGATGCCGTCTACCCCAGTATCGATACAGGCTTGCAGCAGCAGATCATCTGCCTCCAAGTGTGCTTTTATTAATATGACTCGCGGGGAAACATGGGGCTTCACCTTGAAATGCTCTCTGCGAAGCGGACGCTGATACACGTGCACCACATCGTTATCGATGATGCCAAGATATCCAAACCCAAATGCATTGAAGCCTTGAATGTTAGAGGCATGTTCTTTTTTTACGTATTCAGCAGAGAAAATTCTCTCATTAAAAACAACAACCGTTCCAACACCGGTTAGCTGAGAGGAAGCAGCGGTATAAACTGCATGCCGGAGGTTGATAAAGGCATCACTCCCCAGCTGATCCGGTGACCGCTGCGAGCCGGTAAATACGATCGGTCGTTCACCTTTATAAGTCAAATCAATGTAATAAGCGGACTCTTCCAATGTATCCGTTCCGTGGGTCACTACAAAGCCATCTGCCCACGAGTCTTCTTCCATGTGTTTTCTCAGCTGATCCATATCAGTGAGCGTCATATGTATACTTGCTTTTTGCAAGACAGAAACAACCCTTACTTCTATATCTTCCGGAAGCCTCAGCTTAACTGCCAGCTCTTCGCCGGTATATATTCCTGCTTCCAGTTTCCCTCTTTCATTACGACTGCTCGCGATCGTTCCGCCTGTCGTCAGTACCGTAACTTTTTTCAATCACATCAGCTCCATTTCCACCTGTAATCCAAGAAACGTTTCCATGATTCTTTGTATGGATGCAGCCGTCCCTAACCGCTATTCTGAACCCATCAGCGGCGTGCATGAAGGTGTTAGAAATCAGCAGCATCGCGAACAAGCTGCCCGCAGGCTATTAAAAAATCATTTTTCTTGCTTGTTAAGTCGTTTACATGACGTTGTTCTTCATTTAGCTGGTTTTTTGGGTCTGTCTTCCGCTATTACTTAGATTCCCCTGCGTTTATTGAAGCAGCGCCCGAGAGCGGGGCAGGGCTTCATTTAAACTCAGGCTTCTTTTGCGAAGCCTGCCAGACCCGGTCCGGCTCCGCACATCCATTTATAACGTTCACCGTTCCGAAAGCATAGCATTTTCAGACTGTTTATTGTGTTCCTCACGTATAGGGCCAAGCACTGGCATTACCGTTTGTAAAGGAGAGGTCTCACAAAGAAGATTAATCGGCAGTTCCAAGCTCATGTTAAACGTAACCGAACGTTCCACTGCTCCTGTCCCAACAGCCAGATGTGGAGGGGGCTCAAAACGTGGCAAATATCCGGCGCACAGCAGGAGGAAAGCATATGTCGCCCTCCCCCCCCCTCTGCAAACACAGGCAGATGCATGTATCTGCATCTATGAAGACACAAGTAGCACGTTGAGGAAAGCGAAAATCTTTTCCGGCTAGCGACTCGGCTGCGCTTCTTTTTCAAGAACTGCTTTTGCTATGAGCTGCCCGTGCCAGCGACCGTTTTCAATAAATATTTCGTTTGCATTATTCCCTGCCGCTATGACTCCTGCAATATAAATGTCTGCTGCGTTTGTTTCCATCGTATCCGGATCATAGAAGGGTCTGCCAGTATCGTCATCAACGTTAACCCCCATATTGCGCAAAAAGCGATGATCCGGATGATAGCCTGTCATCGCAAAGACCGCATCGCTTGCAAGATGGCTCTTTACGCCGTCTTTTTGATATACAATGCTGTCTGAATCAATTTGACAGACCTCTGCCTCAAATATCATCTTTATTTTACCGTGTCGAACCAAACTCTCAAACTCGGGGAGAATCCATGGTTTTATACTTGTGGAATAATCACTGCCTCTGTAAAGCACTGTAACCTCCGCCCCGGCTTTCTCTAATTCCAGCGCTGCATCTACAGCAGAGTTTTTACCACCGATAATCGTTACTTTTTGTTTGAAGTACGGGTGTGCTTCATGAAAATAATGATGCACGTGCGCTTGATCTTCCCCCGGAATATGCATGAAATTAGGAGATCCGTAGTATCCGGTTGCAGCTATTACATACCGGCAGTGATAATGCTTTTTTCTTCCTTTATGCACGGAAGTCAGCGTAAAACCGTTTTTCGTTTTTTCTACTGATGTAACCTCTTCATATGGGCTAATTCGTAAATTAAACTCGTCTGCTGCTCTTCTGTAGTAAACAAGCGCCTCGTTTCGCTTCGGTTTCCGCTCAGTACTGTAAAAAGGCACTTGACCAATTTCCAATTTCTCGCTTGTACTGAAGAACTGCTGATGGGTAGGGTACTGGTAAATGGCATGAACGAGGTTTCCCTTCTCAATAATGAGCGCATCTATGCCCCGTTTCTGGAGCTCGATTGCTGCAGAAAGCCCGCATGGCCCCGCTCCGATAATGATGACTGTTTCGCTTTTCAAGCCGATCGGCTCCTTTCCTGCGTATGAACTGTTCCTTATTTTATATGATCCTGACGAGAAACTCAAAAATACGGCCGTATTCCATATAAAAAAGCTTCAGGACAAGTCCTGAAGCCTCCTCTTTTTATATCCAGCCCCTAAACCGGCTAGCCTCAGCCATTTTGCGAACGCCCACCATGTAGGCGGCCAGTCTCATATCTACATTGCGCATCTGCGCAACGCGATAGACATTATCAAAGCCTTTAATCATTACTTTCTCCAATCGATCCTCAACCTCTTCTTCCGTCCAGTAATAGCCTTGGTTATTCTGCACCCATTCAAAATAGGAAACAGTTACTCCGCCAGCACTTGCAAGTACATCTGGAACGAGCAGAATTCCTCTGTTATACAGGATTTCTGTCGCAGCCATCGTGGTTGGCCCGTTTGCAGCCTCAACAATAATACTTGCCTTAATGCGATTGGCGTTTGCTTCGGTTATTTGATTTTCAATCGCTGCGGGTACAAGAATATCACATTCAAGCTCCAGCAGTTCGTCATTCGTTATCGTATTTTTAAACAAATTGGAAACTGTACCAAAGCTGTCACGGCGGTCAAGTAAATAATCGATGTCCAGCCCTTCAGGGTCATAAAGGGCGCCTTGTACATCTGAGATACCCACAACCTTGGCACCTGCTTCATGCATAAATTTTGCGAGAAAGCTTCCTGCGTTCCCGAAACCTTGAATAACAATTCTTGCGCCTTCAAGATTGATTCCACGCCGTTTTGCGGCCTCTCGAATACAGATTGTCACGCCTTTAGCTGTGGCGGATTCTCTTCCCTGCGATCCTCCAAGCACGAGCGGTTTACCTGTAATAAACCCAGGGGAATCAAACTCTTTCATTCGGCTGTATTCGTCCATCATCCAGGCCATGATTTGAGAATTTGTCTGCACATCCGGCGCAGGGATGTCCTTTGTTGGACCTACAATTTGAGAAATCGCCCTGACATACCCTCGGCTCAACCTCTCTACTTCTGGAAAGGACATTTTACGCGGATCGCAAACGATCCCGCCTTTGCCGCCTCCATATGGCAGATCAACAATACCAGCTTTGAGACTCATCCAAATTGACAGCGCTTTCACTTCTGTCTCTGTAACATCCGGATGGAAACGTACTCCCCCCTTTGTCGGTCCGACAGCATCATTGTGCTGTGCCCGAAAGCCGGTGAAAATTTGAATCGATCCATCATCCATGCGTACCGGTATTCGAACTGTCATCATGCGCATCGGTTCTTTAAGCAATTCAAAAACTTCTTCTGAGTAGCCAAGCTTCCCAAGTGCTTTGTGAATAACGGTCTGGGTCGAGTCCAGTACATTATCTTTTTTGTCAGCTGCTACTGGAGCTTTAGCTTTTTCATCCATTCATTTCACCCCTGCGTGTCGTCTCTAATACTATCTGCCTTCACTACCTACTATAAAGAAGTGCACTCCATTTTTCCACACTCTTTTTCCCTATTAGCGATATATTCCATTTTGCACGCTGAAGGACAAATTTAAAAACAGCTGTGCGCTTTTCATAATCAGTCTGAACTCTTTTCCAGATGAGGCGCATGCCGCGTCATTTTGCGTATATGCATCATTCTGATGCGGTAAACATTCATTCACTCTGTTACATAAAATAATCCGGACCTGCCTGCAAATGGCGGGGTCCGGATATCCATGCTAAACGGTAATGAAATCGATGATTAGTTCTCCTTAAGCCATTCACGCCATTCCGGTTCCGAACTGCCAATCAAGTAATCTCTGCACTTCATTTTCTCTTCACGGCTCATTTGATCAACCGCGTGACCGCCAAGCCCTACTTTAATGAGGTTCGACTGATGAATATCCTCAGCCAGTTTAACAGCTTTTTCCCGATGTGCCGGGATCGTGGATGCGATAACAACCATTTTAGCATCTACTTCGGCAACCACCTTTTTAACATCTTCTCCTGGAATGCCGGCACCTAAGTAAATCGTTTCGTATCCTCTCTGCTTGAGGAAGTAAGTAAAAATTAAAAGTCCGATTTCATGCGAATCGTCGGGACCGCACACACAGATAACTTTTGGCAGAAATCCATTAACCGGAAGTGAATGGAACACCATCCCGATTCTCGTTCTCAAAAGCGAGGTCACAAAGTGTTCGTGCGCTGTGAGAATCTCGCCGCGCTCCCACTTCAAGCCCACTTCCTGCATAATTCCGCCAAGGATATGGATCAATACTTTTTCTGTAGAGAACATACTGAAGGCCCGGTCGATTAATTCATTCGACTTGCTCTCGTGAAATTTTAGGAGCTCGAATAAAAGCTGTTCCTTCAATAAGTCCATCTGATTGGAATAACGGGGATCGTGTTCAATAAAAGCCGGTTCCTCCTGCTTGTTCAAAAGGTCAACAGCCTGGCCGATTGTGAAGCCGTTTTCGACTTTATTGACGATCCACTTTAAAATTCTTACGTGCTCATCCGTATAAAGTCTGTGGCCTGCATCGTTACGCACTGGCTCAATCATGTTGTAACGCCGCTCCCAGGCCCTGAGAGTCCCCGCGTGAATGCCTAGTAGGTTGGATACAGCTTTAATGTTATATTTGCCTTGCGGTTCACCCATACCTGCGTCACCTGCTTTTTCTATATTCGTTGTATACGTCATTAAGATTATAGCACTTTCCGACTGTTTTCAAGCAGAGCTATCGATGATTAATCATATTTAATAAGTGAACGTGGGGCGCCGCCCCAAGTCGAAACGGTATTTTTCTCGTTCCATATCCGTTTGAAATCAGCAGTGTCGAGTTAAACCGCTCTTTGATGCCCCCTGCCTCGTCGAGACCAAATGATCCTAATCGAATTTGCCCTCCATGCGTGTGACCGCTTAAAATGAGATCCGGTCTGCGGTTAACGTGCACTGTTTCCGGAGTTCTTGGATTATGACAAATCCAGACAAACGGACCGGAGGACTCACGCGGGACCGAAAGAATATGATCCGGACAGCCAGCAAGCTCATCATCACTTCCTGCCAATATTAAGCCGTTATCCAGCTGTACCCACTCATTAATGAGCAGTGTTGCCTTATATTTTTTATAAAGGCTTTCCACAAGCGGAAGCCGTCTGAAATCATGATTACCTCTCACTGCAAACAACGGTCCGAACCGGTTCAGCAGCGCCAGATTATGATCGATGACAGAAACCGGCGTTCCCAATTCAGCTAAATCACCGCCAATAATTACTGCATCAACTTTTTCCGGAAATGATTGAAGATCCGTCTCCTGAAGCTTACGTGAGTGAAGATCGCTTATAAAAAGAAGCTGGCATTCCCTGCCGGCACCAGGAACAGACACCGAATGCTCCATCGCTTTCGTAGCTTCCGCTCTCCAGCGCATGTACATTAAGCCTGCAGCCGCCGCCGCAGCTCCGCATATCCGATTCATGATGCCCTCCCGAAGGTTTATACATTTGTTAGTCACATTTTATCATATACTTGTGCATAAAGGAAAAAAGAACACTTTCTTTTCGGTTCCCGTTACTTTTCATCTATATGTTTTCATTTAGATTAAGTTGTAAACAACATGCCTTTTTGCGAAAAAAAGCTGTCAATCTTTTATGATACCAGCCTGTATAACAGAAAAACTGCACTGGTATATGTACCCATCCAGTGCAGTTGCTGTTCTGCTTTAAAACAATCCCAGTGCCCTGCCATCAGAAGTTACATCCATATCTTCCGCACCAGGACGTGCCGGCAGACCGGGCATGGTCATAACATTTCCTGTCAATACAACGACGAAGCCTGCACCGGCGGAGATGCGCAGCTCACGGACCGTCACAGTAAAGTTTTTCGGCCTTCCTAAAGCAGAAGGATCATCCGAAAGAGAATATTGCGTTTTTGCCATACAAATCGGCAGATCATCCCACCCGTTATCTTTGAAAAGGGTTAACTGCTTTTGGGCATTATTAGAGAAGACAACACCCTCGCCCCCATATACTCTTTTCACAATCGTGTCTATTTTCTGCTCTAACGAATCTCCAGATTTATACAGAGGGGTAAAGGCGGATGGTTTTTCTTCAATCAGTGTAGCAGCCCGATTTGCGAGATCACGCCCGCCTTCTCCGCCTTTCTCCCAAACTTCTGCCGTTTCGACCGGAATATGGTGATCGGAGCAAATTTGTTTCAGTGCTTCCATTTCCTCATCGGTATCATGTACAAATCGATTCACTGCAACAAGAATAGGAAGTCCAAATGACCGCAGGGTCTCTGCGTGCTTCAGCAAGTTTGCACTTCCTGAACGCAGCGCTTCGACGTTCTCTTTTTTTAGATCATTTTTATTTACGCCGCCATGCATTTTAAGCGCTCTGATCGTAGCAACTACCACTACGAGGTCGGGTTTTATTCCAGAGGAAGCGGCTTTAATATGCAAAAATTTCTCTGCCCCGAGATCTGCACCAAATCCTGCTTCCGTTACAACATAATCACCGAGAGATGCAGCCATTTTTGTCGCTATCACACTGTTGCAGCCATGCGCGATGTTAGCAAACGGCCCTCCGTGAATTAAGGCGGGAGTGTTTTCGAGTGTTTGCACCAGGTTCGGCTTGATCGCGTCCTTCAACAGAAGTGTCAACGCACCTTCCACTTTAAGATCCCCGCATGTAACAGGTTTATTCTCATAGTTATAGCCAACAACCATCTGGGACAATCGGTTTTTCAGATCATCCAGACTGTCTGCAAGGCAAAGAATCGCCATTATTTCTGACGCTACTGTAATATCAAAGCCGCTCTCATGAGGGGTTCCTTGAAGCGGTCCGCCAAGTCCTGCAACAATATTTCTGAGTGAGCGGTCGTTCATATCCATCACACGTTTCCAAGTCAGCTTCCGCACATCAATATTCAGCTCGTTGCCGCGGTGAATATGGTTATCCATAATTGCCGTCAGTGCGTTATGTGCAGTCGTGATAGCATGAATATCGCCAGTAAAATGCAGGTTAATGTCTTCCATTGGAATAACCTGAGAATACCCGCCACCGCAAGCGCCACCCTTCATCCCCATTGTAGGACCAAGCGACGGTTCTCTAAGTGCTACAACTGCTTTTTTGCCTATCTTGTTTAATGCCTGTCCAAGCCCGACAGTGACCGTCGATTTTCCCTCTCCAGCCGGAGTAGGATTGACAGCTGTTACGAGGATGGTCTTTGCTTCGGGTTTGTCACTGATCAAGTCCAACGGCAGTTTTGCCTTATAATGACCGAAAGGCTCCAGTTTTTCTTCCGAAATTCCAAGCTCCTCTGCTATTTGTGTGACACGCTTGATTGACGCTTGCTGTGCTATTTCAATATCTGACGGTATTTTACTCATAACATCACCTCTTCTGGTAATTGACAGCGCACGTTTGACACTGTCCTTCCCATCATATCCTACTTGAATCAACGTCTGCAATCCACAAAATGAAAGCGTTGTCATTTTAGCTTTTAAATTTTTTTAGCCGGTGGCAGTAAAACGTCTTTCGTTACGCCAAAAGGAGTGCTATCACAGAGGCTAAATGTGCAAAGTGACTGATGAACTGAACCGAGCCGCTTCTAAACGGGCTCATGCAAGGGGATACCGTCGCAATGCGGCCTCTCCCGTCTCGCAAGTATCAGCTTAAAGCAAATAGAATAGTAAAAAACCGCTGACACGTTGTCAGCGGATTTGCTCGATCCAGACAGGATAAGTGAACATCGCTGCTACAATCGTAAAAAACAGGACGAGCCAGATACGGACCAGCGGAAACTGCACATTTCCGGTCTTTTTTTTCTTTTTCTTTCGTTTGCGCGGAGCGCTCCTGCTGCTGTGCCTATCTCTTCTGGAAGGAAGCGGAGTTTCCTCCTGTTCTTCCGTCAGCGCTTCTGCCCTCTGTTCACTCATGTTCCCACCACCTTTTTTATACCTGCCTATACCTTACCACCTAATGACAGGAAAAACTATAGTCCCTTATCGAATTACGTTTATTTTGAGGGAAAGCCTGATGCCTGGTTTCCGCTTTATGTTAATATCCGGTAGCGGATTAACAGACCAAGAATAAAATCGATGAGAAAGTGTGCAATGATGACGCTCACCAAGGTACCAGTCCACTCATATACAACTCCGAGACCAACGCTCATAAGTACAACAAAGGAAAATAAAAACATGTTTTTTAAATACCGTACATGAATCAGAGCAAACAATATAGAAGCCGCAAGGAGCCCGAAATGCTCCTGTATGACACCTCTGAACAGTACCTCTTCACAGATTGCTACGACAAGGCTTACAACAGCTATGTGCGCAGGATGCATATGCTGAAAAATACGCTCGTTAACACCCCCGTCATCAAACCAGCTGGAAGGTACTGCCTTGTAAAGGATTATTTCCAATACGATAACGGCTGCTGCAAATATAATTCCTGCATTCACAGCCGCAGATGACCAGTCCAGACCGAGAAAGGGCGTAAAGACAGATCCGCTGAGAAAATAAGAAACGATCAAGGCAGCGGCGAGCATAAATCCTTGCGTTGCATACAAATTGGCATAGAGTTCCCTATCCGTAAACTGATCCAGCACCTCACGTTTCATTCTGCTCTGCTCCTACGTGCAGCTTTTGCTTCAAAAGCGCTTGCCAGCCGACAGTCGATTCAAGCTTTACAAGTGCTGATGACAGCATAGGGACAGGATGACAGTTGGAGCAGCACCATTTGTCAGCGGCAAACGGCTCTTCTTCAAAATAAGCCAATACTTGTTTTCGAAAGCATGAGGGTGCATGAACAAAATCAGTCATTTTTTGAATCTGCTGTGACCGCTCACGGCGGCGTTGTTCAAAATGTGTCATCAGACGTTCTATCCGCTTTCGTTCAGACCCCTTTGCCTTCGCTTTAATCAAATGGCTGCGTAACAACGAAGTCGTGTGTTCGGCAAACGGAGCTCCTTCTATTAGCTCTTCCAGTTTGCCTGGAGTCTCTGATGCGGGAAGAAGTTCTTCCTGAAGCCATTTTTGACCTGGTATCTCCATCTCAACAAAATGCCAGGGCAGGACGAAGTCACTTTCAGCAAGCACTGCATAAGCAATGGCCCTTTCCCCGTCCCTTCCCGCTCTGCCAATTTCCTGTACATATTGCTCAATAGATGGCGGCATATAGCCGTGAATGACCGAACGGACGTCCGGCTTGTTGATTCCCATCCCGAACGCACTGGTTGCAAAAAGCACATCGATCTCATTATACAGAAACTGCCCTTGAATGCTGTTTCTGTCTTCGGCGTGCATGCCGCCGTGATAGTAAGCAGACGCACCCTTATAAAGGCTGCTCCACACTTCCGCGTCTCTTCTAGTACCCGTATAAATAATGCATGGTTTGGCAGCGGATGTCACCAGCTCCATTAATCGTTGCTGACGGCTTTGTGGATCATGCTGTGTCTCTATAGCAAGAAAGATATTCTCTCTGTTTACTGAATGCGCTTCAATAACAGGGTTTTGCAGATTAAGGGATGACATGATATCAGATCTCACACGTTCCGACGCTGTAGCTGTTAAGGCCAGCAGTACCGGCTCTCCCAGCTCCTTCCTGAATCGTCCGAGATTTTGATAGTCAGGCCGAAATTCGTGCCCCCATTGCGAAATGCAGTGCGCTTCATCGACAACAAGCAGGGGCACGTTTATTTTCTTAAACTGACTGCGTATTTTTTCAACGGCAAGCATTTCCGGGGAAACATATAAGAGCTTCAACAAATGGAGCTCCTGCCAGATCCGCTTTTTTTCAGCTGGCGGTTTATTTCCGTGTAAAGCAGCGACTCGTTGAAATCCGTTCATTTTCAACTGGGTCACTTGATCATCCATCAGGGAGACGAGCGGAGATACGACAATAGTCAGGCCAGGCATGATTCCTGCCGGCAGCTGATAGCATAATGTTTTCCCGGAACCGGTTGGCAGTACTGCGAGCGTATCCCGGCCGCTAAGAATTGCTGAAATCACTTCTTCCTGTCCTGGGCGAAACGTATCAAAAGGAGTATCCTGCAGTAAATTAGTAACTGTCACGATTCTGCCCCCTTGCGATTCTTTAATAACGCTCCTGCGAGCCGAATATCAAAATAGCTTCCCTTATCGCCGGCTTTTTCTTTTAACTCTTTTAAGGTCTCTTGCTGATCGGATGATTGAAGAATAATCGAGAGATCCTTCAGCCTTTTTTCAGAGATGTAGTTATGTGCAGGAAAATCCGGGTCGAACATAGCGAGCTCGACAAGGTGGTCTTCTACTGTACTGGATTTCAGTCCCCGCAAAGCAGCGATCTCAGCTTTTGTCTTTCCTTCATACACGAAACGTTTTGTTTTTTCTGCACTGTTTGTCAAGCGGGACTTTTGTTTTTCAATGTGCGAAATGAGCGGCTGGAGTTCAGCCGGCCATTCCGATTTCATCAGCCAATGAAGTACGCTGCGCCAACGCAGAAAAACCTCTTCTTCCGATAATCTGCCGGCAAGCTGTTTTACCGTTTTACCCTGGGAGGCGTTGCCTGCGAGTCTGGAAACGAAAATATCGGCGCTTCGCTCAGACAGGAGACTCAATTCGCCTTCCAGCTTGTTGTAAAGCAGCCGGTTTACATGTCTGCTTCCAGCGCTTTTTATAATCTTACGTACTGCGTCACGTTCCTCCGCCTCTGCATAAACAGGTAAAAATCCTTTATTTTTAGATGCGAGTGATCCTGCCGCCTGCACGGTTAAATTCAGCTTCCTCCAAAACGCTTCGGCAAATCCATTCCATTCATATTCCCGCCCCTGAAAATACAATTGCTGCAGCCATTCAGCTTGCTTCAGCTGCTCAAATCCCTTGTTTGTAAGGGCCGCGCGGCGCCCGGCGCCAGTAATCAACTGCTGGTTGAAAAGCTCTTCTGCCAGCGCAGACGGATCGGTTCCTTTCCAAAATCTTGCGGCACCAGCCCATTTGCTCAAGTGAAACAGCTGAATATCCTGAATCGTCTGCGCAGACCGCTTGCCTTTTATAATATGCACCGCTCCAGAGGCAGACCTGCTCTCCTGCAATTCTGAAAGTACGTGCAGCAGTATCGTTTTCATGATGTCCCTCTCTTTCTGCCGGTGATATAGATTAGTAGCTTCGGCTTCTATTCTAAAGAAAAATAGCATGCTGCGCCAGCCACCTGGTGCAGTGTATTCTCTTTGCCTGTTGAAATCTTCATGGAGAACCTTTACAATTAAACATCGTAGGAAGTACGAATCGTTATGAATTCCAGCCGACACGGCTTTTGGAAGATACTTATATAGGAGGTAGGAAAATGGCTAAATACACGATTGTCGATAAAGACACCTGTATTGCATGTGGCGCCTGCGGTGCAGCCGCTCCAGATATTTACGATTATGATGATGAAGGAATCGCTTACGTTATCCTCGATGATAACCAGGGTACAGAAGCTGTGCCTGAAGATCTCTACGAAGATCTTGAGGACGCGTTTGATGGCTGTCCAACTGATTCCATTAAGATTGCCGATGAACCGTTTGACGGCGATGCGCTGAAATTTGAATAGATGTTCGTTCCCCCTGTATCTGTTTATGATGCAGGGGGTTTTCTTTGGCTTGCTAAAGAACATGCTTACTCAGCCGCTGTAAACTGTGAATTATTACTTTACATGTTCATGAACGTTTCAGCCTGATCTTTTTGCCAAAAGATGGCCCTCTGCATATGATAGCGCTACCATTGGTCCGACTTCTCGTCTTCCCCGAAAAAACTTTTGTTTTTTGAGCGTGAACGTCCAAATTATCAGAATTTCATGTTAGTATAAGACAATCAGTTGAGTACCTTAAATGGAGGATGATGTGCAGTGAACGTGAAACAAGCAATTAAGCTGGACCAAAACTTGTATACAGTTCTGGTTTCAGACACAATGAGCGAGGACGGTCTCCGCCCGATCCTGGACAGCAGTTCTGTTAATGTGGTACAGGAAAACGTACTCGAAACAGAAATTCCGCTGGATCAGGTAGACGCTCTTCTCATACGCAGTGCTACAAAAGTGACAGCCGACCTGCTTCGCAGCATGCCGAACTTGAAAATAATCGGCCGCGCCGGGGTTGGCGTTGATAACGTGGATCTCGATGCCGCAACAAATCACGGGGTCGTTGTCGTCAACGCTCCGGACGGCAATACGATTTCAACGGCTGAACATACATTTGCGATGATGGCTTCACTTGTTCGCAATATACCGCAAGCAAACCGTTCTATGGAGGAAGGCCGCTGGGACCGTAAAAAGTATCAGGGGGCTGAGCTTTACGGCAAAACGCTCGGCATTATCGGCTTTGGCCGCATCGGAGCAGAACTCGCTCAGCGTGCCCGTGCTTTCCGCATGAACGTACTGGCCTATGATCCATTTCTGACAAAATCCCGGGCAGAAAAAAATCATGTGACGGCGGTTACGCTTGAAGAAGCACTCAGCCAAAGTGATATTTTAACCGTGCATACCCCGCTCACAAAAGAGACACGCCATCTGCTAAACGATGAGACGCTCGCTTCGACAAAACCAGGAGTCTTCATTTTAAACTGTGCGCGCGGAGGCATTATCGACGAGGAAGCACTTTACAGAGCTGTCTCAAGCGGTCACGTTCGCGGTGCGGCAGTAGATGTTTTCGCTGAAGAACCAGCTATTAGTCACCCTCTCTCCTCCCTTGAACAGGTGATAACGACACCGCACATTGCCGCTTCCACGACAGAAGCCCAGCAGAATGTAGCAGAGTCGGTTTCTCAGGAAGTTCTTGGATATCTGGAAGGGAGACCTGCTCCTCACGCACTTAATCTGCCATACTTGGATCAGGACGCATTTGAAAAGTTTTCACCTTTCACAAAACTAACAAAAACAGTCGGCGAAACGGCTTCTCAGTTGTTTAAAGAGCCTGTAAAACAAATTAATATCAGCTACGCAGGAGAGATTTCACATCAGGAAACCGGACTGTTCAGCCGCAGCTTTTTGGCTGGTTTTTTCCGCCACCGTATGGATGACTATGTAAACGAAGTGAATGCTTCTGTGATAGCCAAGGAGCGGGAGGTGGAGGTTTCCGAAATACACGAGAATGATGCTAACGGCTATAAGAATTTCTTTAAAGCCGAGGTTTTGGGTGAAACGAACAAGCTGATCATTCACGGCACTCACAGCTCCGAAATTGGACCTCGGATCGTGCAGCTGGACCAATTCCAACTCGACTTTCAGCCGGCAAAGCACACGCTCTATGTCCGCCACAACGACCGTCCAGGCGTTATCGGAAAAGTAGGTCAGCTGCTCGGCACCCACGATGTTAACATTGCAACGATGCAGGTGGGCCGGAAGGAAGAAGGCGGACAGGCCATTATGCTTCTGACGACAGATAAAGAATGCCAGGAAGACGTTCTTGAGGCATTTTCACGTATTGAAGAAATTCAGTTTGTCACTTCGATTGAATTATAGTACAGGCTGCCGTCCGCCTTACCGGGCGGCTTTTTTATGCCGATTCGTTTCGTCTGAAACAATCAGGTTGCCCCCCTTTTTTAACAGTTGCTTCGCATTGTCAAGAGCTGATCGTCGGTCAGCCGGAACAATTCGTTATTTTTATAGAATCGCTAAATTGCCTCTTATCTTTTATTTATGATACAGTTGTTGTAGCAATGGGACATATACAGAAAGGTTGATTAATCAAATGAAAAAGACAACTAGAAACGGCATGCTTGCACTCTCTCTTTCCACACTGCTATTTGCGGCAGCCTGCGGGAATGAAAATAATGCTGACAATGCTGAGAACAATGGAAATGCTGAAAACAACATTGAAGAGTCGATTGATAACGAAGACGATAACGCTGACGCACCAGATGACCAGAATGGCATGAATGATGCGATGAACGGCGAAGAAAACGGCATGGATGAAGAGGCCGTCGAAGACATGGACCCGGAAGAGGCTGCTGAATTCATGGACCGTGATCCGGAAGAACCGGTTGCAGTTGTGAATGGTGAAGAAATTCAAAGCGGCGAACTCCAGGCTCAGCTGGCCCAGTTTGAACAGATCTTTGCGGAGCAGGAAATGGAAGATGAAGAATCTTCCATGATGATGATGCAGTTCCAGCAGCAGTTCCTGGACCAGCTCATTAATCAGCGCGTTATGGCACAGGAAGCAGAAGAGCAGGGTCTTGAAGCAGACGAAGATGCTGTTGAGTCTGAGTATGAAGAAATTCAAAGCGCATTCGGGTCCGATGAAGAATTTCAGGAAGCACTCGAATCACAGGGGTATACAGAAGAAGAGCTTGAAAATGAGATTCGTGAAATGAACCTCGTTGAACAGCTTCTTTCAATGGACCATGTGGAAGAAGAGTACGAAGTAGACGAAGAAGAAGCGCGTGAAGCGTTTGAAATGCAGGCTATGAGCGATCCACAGATGGCTGAGGCTGAATTTGAAGATGTGCAGGAAGAAATTGAAATGCAGATTCGTCAAAATCAGTATGTTCAGGATCTCCGCGATCAGGCTGACATCGAGATTTTACTTTAATTAAGGCATAAAGAGAGACCTGCTCCGGATTGGGGCAGGTCTCTTTCCTCTTGAACGGGCCTACGATTCTGTTCCGTCAGCACATATTTATCTTCCGGTTCAAGCGTACAGCCTTATTTAAATACTGTTTTACCTCTTGCATAAGCAATATCCGGGACGTCGTTACGATGATTGACCGCTCTCGCTGCTGCAAAGAAATAATCCGACAGCCGATTTAAATACGGCAGGGCTTCAGGCGGCATTGGATCGTCATCGCTAATTGCAGCAGTCATCCGCTCTGCCCGGCGCGCGACCGTTCGGCAAACGTGCATATCGGCAGCAGCTTTCGTGCCACCTGGCAAAATAAATGTTTTAATCTCAGGCGCTTCTTCCCAGTACCGGTCAATAGCACCTTCCAGTCTTGTTACGGCTTTAGCAGACAAAGCCCAATCGCTTCGTCCGGTCACATTCGCTAAATCTCCGCCAATATCAAACAGCTCATGCTGAATCTCAAGGAGTTCCTGTTGAATGTCCTTACAGTTCTCCGGCAGAGAAGCCGCTGCAACCCCGATAAAGCTGTTTAGTTCGTCTACAGTGCCGTATGCATTTACTCGTTCATTTGTTTTAGGGACTTTGCGGCCGATCAGCTGCGTTTCGCCTTTATCCCCTTTTTTCGTATATATTTTCATGTCTCTTCTCCTCCTTCTCCTGATGGCAGCTCCACCCTGAATGTCGTTCCTTCATTTAATTTACTTCTAGCCGTTACTTTCCCACCGTGAGCGTCCACAATATTCTTGACGATCGCAAGACCAAGTCCAGTTCCGGCTCTTCCCCTCGTCCTCGCTTTGTCAGCCTTATAAAACCGCTCAAAAATGAACGGAAGATCCTCCTCGGGAATTCCTCCTCCGGTATCGTTCACTTCCATAACAATATCGTGATGATCCTTAAAAACGGTGACCGCTACGCTTCCCCTCTCTGAGGTATGCCGAATAGCATTATCAATTAAATTCGTCAATACCTGCTCAATTCGGTCCGGGTCTGCATATACTTGAGCATACTCCGTTTGAATCGAGGCAGACAGCGACAGCTGCTGCTCATTTGCAACCACCTGGAATTTACGAATCATTTTCTCAGCAATCATCCCGATATCGACTATTTCGCGCTGAAGCGACAAATATCCTGCCTCCATTCGTGCAAGATCAAGAAGTTCATTTACCAGCCGCCCGATTCGAAGCGATTCATCATAGATAATTCCGGCCATTTCCTTTTTTTCTTCAGCACTCTCAGCAATGTCATCAACGATCGCTTCACTATAGCCTTGCAGCATTGAAATAGGGGTGCGGAGCTCATGAGAAACATTGGCGATAAAATCCTTTCGCAGCTTATCGTGCTGTCTTTCTTCGGTCATATCTCTTAAAACAGCAACTGCTCCGCGAATCGTATCATCATCATAAAGGGGCGTCATAAGAATGACCCAGCTTCTGCCTTGAACTGTAAACTCTGCATCGACCTCTTTTTCTTCCGTCACTACTCTTCTGAACAAACGGTACAGTTCGATCGGCTGACCGTCCCCGGCAATCTGCTGCTCATATTTCCATGTTTCCATGAAGGAGGAAGCGGGCGGATTCATCACCACGACTTGCCCTTCTTTATTAAGCGTAAGGACTCCGTCTGCCATCGAAGCTAAAATGCGGGATAACTGCTCCTTTTCCCTGTTCAAAGCGGTTAAGTTCGTGTTGAGTGCTCTGCCCATCCGATTAAATGCCATTGCAAGCAGACCGATCTCATCCTTTGTTTGAATGGGAATTTTCGTGTCAAAATTCCCTTTAGCCACCTCAAGTGATGCTGTACGCATTTGTCTGAGCGGGGCGGTGATACGCGATGAGAGAAAAAAGGCAAACACGGTAGTCAGAATAATTGCGATAGCGGCAGAGAAGAAGATAATCTGTTTTGTCTGATCTGATGCCTCATCAATAACATCCAGAGGCTGATACAGATAAAGACTGCCGTCTTCCCCGTCTTCAAATGCAAACGGAACGCCGACAATCATAATTTCTCTTTCATCCTCCGGCGTGTTCATGAACTCCCCTTGTGTCACAACAGTTTCATCCGACTCTAATACCCTCGCAAGCGTTCCGTCTTCGGAAAACAGTGCTATCGGGAGCGTCTCTTCTTCTGCCGTATACCAGTAGTCCGATTCACCAAACACTACGGCCTGAGCGGCGTACGAAGAAGAAATCGTACTGGTCAATTCTACCGCCTCTTCGCCGCTTTCCGATTCCTCAAGAAACTCAACGATCAAATTGGCGTGATTAAGCAGCTCCTGTTCAGCCTGCTCTGTATGAAAGCGCTCAAAATATTCAAGCAGCAGAACCGTTAATACCAGGAGAACGACTGAAACCAAGAGAAGAATAGTAAACCAGAGCTTCCCTACGACGCTTCTCCAAAACATCAGCCGGCGTCTCCTGCTTCGAACTTATACCCGACGCCCCAGACTGTTTTGATCATGTCTGCAGCTTTTGGTTCAACCTGGCTGAGCTTCTCACGCAGCCGCTTCACATGTGTATCCACCGTTCGAAGATCCCCGAAAAACTCATAATTCCAAACATCCTTTAACAGCTGTTCTCTGGCAAATACTTTATCCGGCGCTTGAGCTAGATAAAGCAGCAGCTCGTACTCTTTCGGCGTCAGGCTGATCAGCTCTCCTTCAACCGTGACGCGGTGCGCATCGTCGTCAATCGTCAAGTAAGGAAATTCAAACAGTTCTTTCGTTTTCGTTTCAGTTTGCAGAAACTTTGTCGAAGAAGCTCTGCGCAGCAGTGCTTTAACACGCAGCACTACTTCACGGGGACTAAATGGCTTTACAATGTAATCATCCGTACCTGCTTCAAAGCCTTGAACCCGGTTCACTTCTTCCCCTTTTGCAGTCAGCATAATAATCGGGGTCGCCTTTTGCTTACGAATTTCCTCGCAGACTTCAATGCCGTCCATCCCGGGCATCATCAGGTCGAGCACAATCAAATCATAGTCAGTTTCAAGCGCCATCGTGAGAGCGCTTTCTCCATTCTCCGCATCTTCTACTGTATATGCCTCCTTTTCCAAATACATTCTGAGCAGTCTGCGGATGCGTTCTTCATCGTCTACAATTAATATTTTCGTATGTTCTGCAGTTTCCATAGCACTGACCTCCATTTAAAGGGCTGTCCGTATCCGCGGACAGCCCTTTGATCCTGTATTCACATTGTATCGAAGTTACGCGTAAGAGTGAAGTCCGGCGATTACGAGGTTGACAAAGATCAGATTAAACATGATCAGCGCAAATCCGATCACGCACAACCAGGCACTCTTCTCCCCATGCCACCCTCTGGAAAGTCTTAAATGCAGATATGCAGCATAAAAGAGGAACGTAATCAGCGCCCAAACTTCTTTCGGATCCCATCCCCAGAATCTCGTCCAAGCGATCTGCGCCCAAATCATCGCAAAGATAAGTCCGCCTAGCGTAAAGATCGGAAAGCCGATTGCAATGGCGCGGTAGCTGATTTCATCAACAGTTTGCAGATTGACCCGGCTGACCAGCGGCTGGATCGTACCAGCAACCGGCTTGCGGAAGCCTGCACGTAGTCCGCCATATAACACGATCCCTCCGAGGAACGACCAGAGAAGCGTGTTTACATCGTCACTGCGTAAATAATCAGGTAGATTAACGACAGGACTGAAGCCTTGCTCGGAAATCAGTTCTCCTTCATTCGGTCCAACAATCGGCGGCAGATAATATTCCATCGTAGCTTCGTCTCCAAATTCATTTACGTAGGAAAACTCCGCTGTGTAATCAGCGGCACCGAATCCAGTACCAATCGCAATGTAGGCGACTGTAGCCAGAAGTCCGAACATGATGAATTCAATTGCTTTTACTTTCTTGGATGCTCTCGTAAAATCAATCGAACGAATGAGATACAATACACCGGCGGCAAATCCGATCGCCAGAATTCCCTGACCGATAGCAGTTGTGATGACGTGAATAAACAGCCAGTTGGTCTGCAATGCCGGAATAAGCGGCTGCGCCTCTCCAGGAAACATCGAAGCATAGGCGATGATCAGCATAACAATTGGCATCGTAATAAATCCTAAGTACCTGTTGTGATAAATTGGATAAATAATCACAAACGCGAGTGCCATTGCAATTCCAAGAGCGGTCGTGTACTCAAACATATTGCTGACCGGCGCATAACCGACAGCAATCCAGCGCAGCGCGAAGTAGGCTATCGAAGCACAAAGAGCCAAAATGGCAGATACATACCCTAACAGGGCTGACTTATTTTTTTCTTCCCCGCTGCGGTTTTTAAATTTCCTGCCGGTGATCGACACGGCAAAAAAGACAGTTGCGGCCAGGTACAAACCAAAGGCGACGTAAAGCATATTACTGCTGAGCTCGAACATGACTGGAAGTCCCTCCTTCTTCCGTTTCAGCTGCTTTTTCTTCTTCCAGCTGATCTCTTATTTCAGGAAGATCCGAATAGTCATTTAGATACTCGAGATCTTTCTTTAGCGCATGCCAGTTTTTATTAGCGTGTCCGGCAACATAAAGCTTGCCGTCTTTCTGCTGCACCCAGATGCGGCGATGATGCCAGTAAGAACCTTGAACAAGTCCGACCATAAAGATGGCACCGCCGACCATAATAATTGGAAGCGTGTGATCGCGGCGGATAACCAGACCGGTCACATTCACCATATCTGCATCCAGCATGCGGATGGTATGATCATTTTCTCCGTTCAATTCTTCGTTCACCTGAATTCCGATCAAGCTTATCTCCCCCTGATCGGATTCAGGGTCTGCATCTGGTGGGAACAACTCAAAAATAATCCGCGGATTGTCCGGTACCCGGTTCTCCGTAGTCGGCTCCCCGGCATCGTTTACGTAAAAATTAGGAAAGTATTCGATGATTTCAATCTGATAACCATTATCGAACTCATAAAACATCTGTGGATCATTCAAATCGACCGTGAACACGACATCCTCTAATGCTTCTGTTTCCCCGCCTTCATCTGTCTCGACCCCAAACGTGAAACTGGAAAGCTCATTCATCTTATAGTCTGTTTGATAAAGGGAGATTCCTTCGAACGTCAGCGGGTCATTCACAATAATTTCATGATCCTTAACGTGTTCAAGCTCTGTTCCGCTACCGATCGAGCCTTCCGTAGACCTTTTATATAAGGAAGCGCTTGTTTGATAGTTTGATACTACCGGAGCATCAGCGCGCATGAGGGCCGGCTGCAAAATATCGTCCTCTTCTTCATCGTAGAGTTCTACGACGAACTGATTGTTCTCAACGAAGTATTCTCCGTCTGTGCCGCTGATAACTTCCGTTTCTCCTTCTCGAATCCAGACGTAATCATCCAAATACATTCCCGGGAAAAACCGGAGCATACCGCCGATCAAAAAGATGATTAGGCCGACATGGTTGACATATGGACCCCACCTTGCAAAACGTCCTTTTTCAGCCAACAGGTTCCCATTTTCTTCTCTGACTTTGTAGCGACGTTTGACTAAAGCTGTTTTCAGCTGGTCGATATCTGCTTCGCTTGTCTCTTTTTCTCCATAAAGCCGCTGTTTTTTCATGAAGGCTGTATGACGGGTAACGCGCTGCTTTTTAAGTGCTCTGTACAGCGGCACGAAACGGTCGAGACTTGCGATAACGAGTGAGATCCCAAGTGCTGCAACAAGCAGCATATACCACCATGAACTGTAGAGATTATGAAAGCCTAAGTCGTAATAAAGCTGTCCTGCCAATCCGTATTCAGCCGCATAATACTCAGTCGGACTTTCTCCGGGCGGAATGTACATTTCCTGAGGGAAAAGCGTTCCTATAGAGGAAGTAACGAGCAAAAGCACGATTATCCAAATTCCGACCTTGACCGACGAGAAGAAATTCCAGACTTTATCAACAGGTGACTTTTTATAAGTCTGTGATCGTCTTGCCACTCCTTCATACCGCATGTTCGCGAGACGGCCTTCATCCTGAAGCGGCTTCCCGCATGATTCACATAAGTACGTCCCGTACGGATTTTCATGTCCGCACTCACATGTTACTTTGTTCATGTAAATCCCCCGTTACTGAGCAGGCACAAGTGAATCAAGTGCTGCAAGAACCTGCTCTTCAGTTTTTCCACCGACTTGTCTCTCGACCACATCTCCGTGTTCATCGATTAAAAAGACCGACGGCAGCACACCTACACCGTAAGCATTGCTTACCAGCATATTGCGGTCGATATACAAGTCATAGGCAAGGTTAAACCGCTGTTTATGTCGCTCAACCTGAAGTGTCGTTTCGTCCACGTTTACATTGACGACACGTACGCCTTTATCTTCGTACTCTTCATAATGCTCCTGCAAGTATCCCATTTTTGAGCGGCAGTAAGTGCAGTATGTAGCCCAAAAGTTGAGATACACGCCCTCTCCCCTCAATTCAGAAAGCTCGATCGGTTCACCTTCCAAGTCTTCCAGCACAAAGTTCGGTGCCGGATCTCCGGCGTCCACCAGGCCGCGTTCCTCGGAAAAATGATTAAAGAACGTATAGCCGATAGCCGCAATCATCACAAAAAGGATTGCCGACCTCATCCAGAGCCGCTTTTTTTTCATGGCCATCCTTCCTTTACTGAAAACATTTTCACATCTCTATCTTATCATGCAGTGCCTTTATTATCATGAAATGCACGAAAGTCTTTTTCGAACGTTATGTGACAGCCGAATCACGCAGCTTTTTCACCTCGTGCGGCTTTAACTCTCTATATTCACCTGCATTAAGTCCAGAAGTGTCCAATACGCCGTACCGCTCACGGCGCAGTTTAAGAACAGGGTGCCCTATTGCATCAAACATTTTACGGACCTGGCGGTTGCGCCCCTCATGGATGACGATTTCAACAAGCGACGTCCCCTTGCGCTGATCGGTTTTACGAACCTTAACGAAGGCCGGCGCCGTCTTTTTTCCTTCAATAGGAATACCGTTCTGAAGTTTTTTTATCAGCTGCCTGGAAGGAATCCCTTCTACTTTAGCCAAATAGGCTTTTTCAATCTGATATTTTGGATGCATGAGCGCATTAGCAAATTCCCCATCATTCGTCAGGATAATGATGCCGGAAGTATCGTAATCAAGACGACCGACGGGATAGATGCGTTTATCCGTATCGATGTAATCGACAACCGTTTTCCTGCCAGCTTCATCTTTTGCGCTCGAAATCACGCCCGAAGGCTTGTAAAGAACATAATAGACCGGAGATTCTTTTTGCAGAGGTACTCCGTCTACAAGAATCGTATCTCTCGCTGCATCTGCCTTTCGCCCGAGCTCGGTAACCGTTTCTCCATTTACCTGTACTTTCCCATCCTCGATCAGTTTTTCTGCTTTCCTTCGCGACGAAATTCCTGCTGCCGCAATAATCTTCTGTAATCGTTCCATATTTACACCTTTCCTTTCCGTTGTCATCCCGACAGCGGTTCATGATACAATTTATCTGCCAGTACTCTATTGTACTCTGAAACGCACGGTTTCGCAAAAGAAGAGAGGTGTTGGGCTTTTGCTTCAAACTGGAATGCTTTTTACCATCCTTTGCGGTCAGCTGCTGCTGCTGATCCTTTTTTATCGAACAAACCGTTCAAGGTCTCCTCATTCTGCAGAGAGCTTCAAAAGTACCTCAGATGAGGAGAAAAAGCGACTTGTCGAGCTCCAGCTTCTGGCTATGCATAATGCCTGTGCCAGGCAGCGCGATAAACTTCACATGCTTGAGATTCAAGTCACGGATCCCAAACTTCCCTTTGCCCTTTCAAAAGTTCCGCTCCATCCGCTGCAGCTTCGTGCCGCTGAAGAAAGTTACCAGCTTTATGCGGAATATGTACATACATACTGGAAAACAGAGCAAGGAAACTGGAAGACAGCTTTCCGGGGACGCTTTGATGAACCTGATACAGAGGCGGGAAACGTTCGGGCAGCCTCTATTCAACTCGAAGATCAGCTGCAAAAGCGGCTTCAGATTTGGTATGAAGAAGAAAGGAACGATCGTGGATGAAAGGAATATTTGCAGCAATAGCTGGTGTATGCCTGCTGTTTTACGGACTTCATTTTTATCAGGCAATTGTGAACCAGGAAGATAATTTGTTTCAGGGAGCTACTCTTTCAGAAGAACGAGTAAACCAGGTAAATGAGGCGTTCCCTTCATCAGAGGAAATTAGAATCGAGGCGGACGGAGCTGAACTGCACGGATGGTTTTTGCCCTCCTCTCTCGATGGACAGGCCCCTCTGTTTATCTACTTTGGTGGGAACGCTGAGGAGGCTTCCCGGGCAATGGAATCCCTTCCTCTACCGGATGAGTGGCACGGTTTATTTGTCAATTACCGCGGCTATGGAAAAAGTACCGGCGAGCCATCTCAGGAAGCTTTTTATTCTGATGCCGAAGCGCTCTTTGACTTCGGAGCTTCCCATCATGCAGTAGATGAATCGATGATCGTATCAGCTGGAAGAAGTATGGGCACTGGCACCGCAGCGTATCTGGCTGCTGAAAAGCCGGTGGCCGCATCCATTTTAATTTCGCCTTATGATTCCAGAAAAGAGCTTCAGCAGCATCGGCACCCTTGGCTTCCCGTAGGGACGTTTATCCGTCATCCTTTTCCGGTTAGTACGATGGCCGAAACGGTAGAAACCCCGCTGCTCGTCTTCACAGGGTCGGAAGATATGGTCATTCCGCCGGAGCACTCACTTGTAACTGCAGATGCATGGGCCGGCGAGACCGACCATATACAGCTCTCCGGCTACGACCACAACAACTTAACACAGGCGGAAGATTTTCACTCTGCGTTTTCGAGCTATCTGCAAGATCTCCGTGAAGACAACGGTTAGTTTCATCCTTATCCCTCAGGGGTATCTGAATGATGTACATAGCTGCCTGCTGCAGATGTGACAAGATACGAGAGGGGATGGCATCGTGAAAATAAAATACCCTGTACCGAAAGCAAAAGGGCTCGATAATACATTAAACCTGTTAAATGAGGGATTTATGTTTATTACGTCCCGCCGGCGTGAGCTGGAGTCTGATGTATTCGAGACTAGACTCCTGGGCAAAAAAGCGGTGTGCATGGCAGGTGAAGAGGCTGTTGAAAAGTTTTACGACAATGAGCTGTTCGTCCGAAAAAATGCCGTACCCGGAGTGATAGCTAAATCACTGTTGGGAGAGGGCGTACACGGAATGGACGGTGAAGCTCACCGGCACCGCAAGCGCATGTTTCTTTCGATGATGACACCAGAGCGCATTGAAGATATGAAAGATATTGCGCTGCAGGAGCTTGATAAGAAAGCGAAGCTTTGGGAAAAACGGAGCAGAACCGTTATTTATGATGATATTCGGGAAGTTCTCGTTCGAAGCGGCTGCCGCTGGGCCGGCGTACCGCTCAAGGAGGAAGAAGCCTCACAGCGTACACGTGAAATGGGCATGATGGTCGATTCATTCGGTTCGCTCTCACGAATGAAAGAGGGGAAAAAAGCTAGAAAAAGTCAGGAAGAATGGCTAGCGGGCATTGTCCGCCAGGTCCGCAAAGGAAAGCTCCAGCCTGCAGAACATACAGCCCTTTATATTATCTCCCATTTCCGTGATGAGAACGGAAAGCGACTATCTGCTTCGGAAGCAGCCGTAGAAGTCAACAATGCTGTGCGTCCGCTGCTAGCTACTGGATACTTCATCGTTTTCGGATGTCTTGCTCTGCATGAGTTCCCCGAGATTCGGGAGAAACTGGCTGCCGACGAGAACGGTTTCAGCCAAATGTTCGCACAGGAAGTCCGCCGCTATTACCCGTTCGCCCCTGCAATGGCAGCTAAGGTTAAAAAACCTTTTACGTGGCACGATTATCATTTCAAAAAGGATCAGCTTGTCGTGTTGGATTTCTTCGGCACAAATCGTCATCCAGACAGCTGGAGCAACCCGGATACATTTTATCCGGAACGATTTATAGACTGGAAAGGGAGCCCGTTTTCCTTCGTTCCTCAAGGTGGAGGCGATCACTACGCTGGACACCGGTGTGCCGGAGAATGGCTGACCGTCATCGTGATGCGGGCTTTTTTCAAATACTTTACAACCCATCTTTCGTATGAAGTACCTGAACAAAATTTAGCCTGGTCACTCTCCAGAGTTCCGACTATTCCAAAAAGCGGTTTTGTCATCACAAATGTAAAACGGCTCCACGCTTCTCCAGAGAAGCTGGAAAAGGATGAAGCCAGCCAGACCGTTATTAAATCGTAATAAAGTGAATCGCAAGGGGCTGTCTAAAAAGCTCTTCTTGAAACAAAAAGCGGTGCCGGATATGTCCGGTACCGCTTTTTTTTGGAATGAAATGAGAAAAAGACAAAAAAATAGCAGAAATCCGAGCGGCCT
>NZ_JBPZEY010000011.1:0-129927 GCF_052061695.1 Alkalicoccus luteus | reverse complement strand
TTGGTTTTGTCGCTTACACACACAGGTTCGGCGATTTTTTTCTGTTTCCTTCTATAAAATTACTTCTATACATAAAAAGGGGCTGTCCCGTCGATAATATCGACTTATGGGACAGCCCCGTTTTTTTCAGTATGCATTATGTGGAACGGTCATTATTTATTTTCCGCATTTGACTGGAGCGGAACGTCTGGCTCATTACGCTTTGGTCCGAATTCTGCATCCCATTCTTCATCGGACATTGGCTTTCGCGGTCGAAGAAATAAAATGAGAATTAAACCTGAGAAGGTCAGCGCTGTTAAAAACCCCATTGCGACATTCATTCCGATTATGTCCGGTGTCCGGTCAGCTGTACCGGTCTCAAGCTGCATCGCCGTAGTCGTCATAATCGTAACGAGCAGGGCAGTGCCGACAGATGCGGCGATTTGTCTCATCGTGTTATTCATAGCTGCCCCGTGTGGAATGAGCTTGCGGGGGAGTTCATTCAGCCCTGCTGTCGTAATCGGCATCATGACCATGGAAAACCCGAACATCCGTATCGCAAACAAGAGCGCAATAAACGTAATCGTCGCATAGGCGTCAACAAACAAAAATGCTGCAGTGGCTCCGCTCATAATCGTCAATCCGGTAAAAGCCAGTGCTCTCGCTCCGATCCGGTCAAAAATGTAGCCTGTGAGAGGAGACATGAATCCGGAAACAAGTGCTCCAGGCAGCAGAGCGAGACCGGAGTCAAATGCGGTGAAGCCTCGCATTTCCTGCAAGTAGAGCGGAATCAATGTTTCCATGCCGATCAGGCCGAGAAAGCCAATCATGCCGACCGCGGTCGCAATGGTGAACGTGCGAAGTTTGAAAACACGAAATTCCAGCATCGGATGCACCATGCGCAGCTGTCTCGTAATAAAGAGATAAAGGCAAACGGCACTCACAGCTAGTGAAAGAAGCGTGATTGGAGACAGCCAGCCGGCGTTCCCGGCGCTCGTAAATCCATAAAGCAATCCGCCGAATCCAAAAGAGGAAAGAATAATCGACGCCGGATCAACTTTGGGATTTTTGAGCTCTGTCACATTATTTAAAAGCTTCCATGCCAATAGAATGAGCAGCAGAATGAGCGGCAGCACGAGCCAGAACAAATAGCGCCATGCGAATGTCTCAATGACCCAGCCTGACAAAGCCGGCCCGAGAGCAGGAGCAAAGGAGATCGTCAGCCCCACAAAGCCCATCACCGTGCCGCGCTTTTCAAGCGGGAAGATAAGCAGAAAGACGGTCTGCATGAGCGGCAGCATGATTCCGGCACCGGCTGATTGAATAACACGGCCAGCGATCAGCATGCCGAAACTGTCGGCAAGTCCGCCGACTATCGTACCGGCAGTAAATGTAAGCATCGCCGTCATAAACAACTGCCTGGTAGTGAATTTTTCAATTAAAAAGGCTGTTACAGGAATCATGATTCCATTTACCAGCATAAAGACGGTGGTCAGCCACTGGGCTGTATTAGCCGTTACGTTCATCTCCTGCATGATTGGAGGAATCGCAGTGATCATGAGAGTTTGATTCAGTATCGTTAAAAAGGAGCCTGTCAGCAGAATAGCTGCAATGAGCAGGCTCCGTCTGGATACGCTTCCGGATTCAGTCAAGAGACTGCCCCCTTCCCGTATGGTTTAACAGTCTATTGAAGAGTGTACCACTCTTTACGTGTTTCCGTGTACTGGGAGGCAAAGCAAGCCGTAGACGTCTGACATCTCCTTCAGTATAATAAGAGAACAAAGCAGTGCGAGGAGTGAGGATATGGATCAGACAACGAGAAGGAGCATCATTAAAACCGCTGCAAATGAGCAGCAGGCTGATTTGGTTTTGAAAAGAGCAAGCATCGTCAATGTGTTCTCAGGTGAAATTGAAACTGGCGATATTGCGATTCAGGACGGTATTATCGCAGGTATCGGTGAATTTACAGGAAAAGAAGAATTGGACGTGAACGGACGGTACGTCGTTCCTGGCTTAATAGATGGACATGTTCACATCGAGTCGTCCATGGTTTCTCCGGCGAGGTTTTCCGACGTCGTCGTACCGAAGGGGGTCACAACGGTCGTCACCGATCCTCATGAAATCGCAAATGTGAAAGGAGCAGAGGGGATCCGCTATATGCTGGATGATTCTGAAAACGTGCCGCTGGATGTTCGGTTCATGCTGCCGTCCTGCGTTCCAGCCACACCGTTCGAACATGCAGGTGCGGAATTAAACGCTGCAGATCTTCGTCCATTTTATGAACACCCCCGCGTTATTGGACTCGCAGAAGTGATGAACTATCCTGCGGTCGAGCAGCGGGATGATGATATGATGAAAAAATTGGCGGACGCTGAAGGCAGAGGATTGAATATCGATGGACACGGTGCAGGATTTGCAGCGCGCCAAGTGAATGTTTATGCCGCAGCAGGTATCACGACTGATCATGAGTGTACAACAGCTGATGAGGCGTTGGAGCGGGTACGCAACGGCATGTACGTGATAATCCGTGAAGGCTCAGCTGCGAAGGACCTGCGCCAGGTGCTGCCAGCTGTTACTGCCAAGAACGCCCGCAGATTTCTTTTTTGCACCGATGATAAGCACCTTGATGAGCTGATTGATGATGGCAGTATCGATGCGTCTATCCGCATTGCCGTTAACGAGGGTCTCGATCCGGTAACAGCGGTTCAGATGGCGACACTTCATGCTGCAGAATGTTTTCAGCTTCATACGAAAGGAGCAGTGGCACCTGGCCGTGATGCTGATCTGCTAATAGTCGATGATCTGCATGATTTTTGTCCGTCGCACGTCTTTTGCGGCGGGAAACTGACAGCAGAAGAGGGCAGGCTTTCAGCAGGATCATCTGAGCAGGTCCCGCCTCCTGAAGCGCTGATAACTTCTGTCAATTTAAAGCCGTTTCAGCAGGAAGAGTTAAAGGTGAAAGCAGAGAAGGAAGAAGCGCTCTGCATTGAATACCGGCCTGACAGTATCGTAACCGGAAAAGGGTTCTACCGGCTTCCGATAAAAGGCGGCTATTTTCAGCAGGACCCCGCGCAGGATATGATGAAGCTGGTCGTATTGGAGCGTCATCATGAAACAGGTCATATCGGGGTCGGTTTTATCAAAGGGCTGAAGTTTACGAAAGGGGCGTTCGCACTAACGACCGCGCATGATTCGCACAACATTGTGGCAGCGGGCTTTTCAGACGAAGAAATAGAGCTGGCGGTAAAAACGGTAGAAGACATGCAGGGAGGACTTGCCCTTGTGATTGATGGAGAGGTAGAGGCTGCAATGCAGCTCGATATCGGCGGACTCATGTCATCCGCCGATGCACAATCAGCCGCAGCAGATCTAAAGCAGGTAGAGCACTCGTTCACAAAGGCAGGCTTTCACGGCTCATTTAATCCAATCTCGGCTCTCTCCTTCATGTGTCTGCCGGTTATTCCATCTCTAAAGCTCACAGATATGGGGTATTTCGATAGTGAACTTGGGGAGCATCGCTCGGTATAGAGGGAGGAAGCTGGATGAAGGACAGGTATTCACGGCAGGAGCTGTTTGCACCTATCGGCAGGGAAGGCCAGAAACAAATCAGCCATTCATCGGTTTTGATCGCAGGAGCGGGTGCGCTCGGAAGCGCGATTGCAGAAACGATGGTCCGGGCAGGCGTCGGCTCTGTGACGATCGTCGATCGTGATTATGTAGAGCCTTCGAACTTACAGCGCCAGCAGCTGTATACCGAGCAGGATGCGCTGGAGCAAAAGCCGAAAGCAACAGCTGCAGAAGAGCGGCTTCGCCAGATAAACAGCGGCGTGCATATAAAAGGCATCACTGGTGAAATAACGCTTGAACTGCTGGCATCCTTTAAGGGTGCGGACTTGATTCTCGACGGACTGGACAATTTTGAAACGAGACTTCTGCTGAATGACTTTTGCAGCAAATACAGGATCCCCTGGATTTATGGAGCTTGTGTTGCCTCCGGCGGACTTGCCTGTACGATTCTTCCCGGAAAGACAGCGTGTCTTTCCTGCATAGTCGGCGCCGTAACTGCTGGAGGGGATACGTGCGATACGGCAGGTATTCTCGGACCGGTCGTTCAGATGACAGCCGCTTATCAAACGGCAGAAGCGCTCAAGCTGTTAAGCGGAAACCTCGACAAGCTTAGAGACGGGATGGTTCAGTTTGATCTCTGGGAACCGGCGGTACACGTTATTGGAACTTCTAAAATGAAGCAAAAAAACTGCCCCTCCTGCGGCGAAGAGGCAGTTTACCCGTTTTTGAACGGCAGCGGAACGAGGCTGTCGGTGCTATGCGGACGTGATACGGTTCAGGTTAGACCGTCCCAGAAAGTTGATATCGAAGAAGTCCTTCAGAGACTGAAGCCGCACGTCCAGCTGCAGAATGAGTATCTGCTGCAGCTCGATCTCGAAGGAACACGTACCGTGTTATTTCGGGATGGGCGGGCCCTTATGCACGGATTATCAAATACGGAAAAGGCACTCCGGCTGTATCAGCGATTTATCAGCGGTTAATGGAACGATAGATGGAGAGAAGCGCGGAGGCAGCAGCCTCCGCGTTTTCTGCTGCAGATACCGCTGAAATTACCGAAACGCCATCAGCACCGGCTCGCAATACCGGCTTCGCGTTATCGAGCGTTATACCGCCGATCGCGGTTATCGGCAAATGGATACCAGCGTTTCGCATTTCCTGAATACGCTCCGGTCCTACAGGACTCTCCGCATCTTCCTTTGACGAAGTAGCGTACATGGGACCTGTGCCGAGGTAATCGGCTACGGCAGCAGCTGCTTCTGCCTCTGCAATCGTACGGGCGGAGACACCAAGTATTTTCTGTGCTCCAATCCTGCGCCGTGCTTCAGCCGGATCCGCATCATCTTGTCCGATATGGAGTCCATCAGCATCTGAGGCCAGAGCCAGTTCGATATCATCATTTACGATAAACGGCACATGAAACCGGGCACACAGTTCTTTTAGTTCCTTTGCAAGTACCAGGCGTTCGTCCTCATCCTGCAGACTCCCAGCTCCTTTTTCACGCAGCTGGAACATCGTTACTCCGCCTCGAAGCGCTTCAAACACAAGCTCCGGAAGCGGCCAGTCTGTATTTTGCGTACCTGCTATAAAGTAAACAGCAAGCCTTTCCTTTGCGAACTGGGTCACGTCTGTTCAACCTCCATTTTGATAAATGGTTTATCCGCCGTCCGGTGAGCTGCATGGTGAACGGGCCCAGCTCCTTCACCGACAGAGTGCGCATGAAGGATCGCCTGGTGAATAAACTGCTTTGCTGCAAAAACAGCATCTTTCATGGATTTTCCTTGAGCGAGATAGGCAGCAACGGCAGCAGCATACGTGCAGCCGGTGCCGTGCGTATGTTTTGTTTCGATTTTTTCGACGCTTAAATAGTGAAATTCAGCTCCATCGAATAGAATATCGGTGATTGTGGCAGCATCGGGTTCATGACCTCCCTTTAATAACACAGCCTCTGAACCAAATTTTAACAGTTCACGGGCCATTTCTTTACGAACTTGCAGCGAACTGCCCGACATTCCGGTGATCATTTCAGCCTCCGGAATATTTGGCGTGATCAACGAGGCATGAGGAAAAAGCTTCTCTGTCATCGTGGTCCGGGCTTCTTCCTTCAACAGCTCGGCTCCGGTCGTGGACACCATAACAGGATCAACGACCAACGCAGGGAGCCTGCCTTCAGCTGCAAAGGAGGCGGTGATTTCAATTCGTTCGGAATCGAACAGCATACCGGTTTTTACGCTGTGTGCGCCGATGTCATCCAATACGGAGGTGATTTGTGCTTCGAGCGCTTCTGGAGAAGCCGGGAAGACACCCTGAACGCCTACCGTATTTTGAGCTGTCAGAGCAGTAATGGCACTTGTGCCAAAAACGCCAAGCTCCTGAAATGTTTTTAAGTCGGCTTGAATTCCTGCTCCGCCGCCGCTGTCAGAACCGGCAATTGTCAATGCTGTTTTCATAATGATGCCTCCTTCAGAATAAGTTGCTGCTCAAGCTGTTCGTCTGTCAGCTGCTGAAGCATGTCGAGCAGATGGATTTGAAAATGACCTGGACCTGCATATGGTTGTCTGGCCGCGGCTGCTTCTGCACATACGCCGTAATAGGCGCAGGCTGCGGCTGCACCTTCAAGCGGAGAAGCCGCCCGGCTGATAAAAGCTGCCGCAATGGAGGACAGCAGACACCCTGCACCGGTGACATCCCGGAGCGAGGGAGAACCGTTATGAACGGTGATCATGCTGCTGCCGTCTGTAATGACGTCGATTTCGCCTGTCATGCAGACAGTCGTCTGCTGGGAGCGTGCAAGCTTCACCGCGGATTGTGACGCGTCATCAGGAGCAGCAGAGGCATCTACGCCTCTTACAACGGCTTCTGCCCCGGCAAGACTTGCAATTTCCCCGCTGTTCCCGCGGATAAGCGCGATATCGAGCTCCTTTAAGAGCATGGCAGCAGATTCTGTCCGAAACGAGGTAGCGCCTGCTCCGACTGGATCGAGGATGACTGGTTTTCCATGTTTATTTGCCGCTTTTCCGGCCAGAAGCATCGCCTCATTTGTGGCGCTTGAAAGCGTGCCGATGTTTAAGACTAGCGCGTCTGCTGCAGAAGCCATATCTGCGGCTTCCTCGGGAGCATATGCCATTACTGGTTTCGCGCCTGCCGCATAGAGGCCGTTGGCAGTAAAGTTAGTCACTACGACATTCGTAATGTTATGAATTAATGGGGCGTCGCTCTTAATTAGATTTCGCAGAGCGAGGACTTGATTCGTCATGCTTTCACTCCTTCACGTATATAATCTCTTGCACAGCGGAATAGAAAAAAGCCGTTTTCGTCGGAAGCTGGATCAGTCCGGAAAACGGCTGCTTTCATCCACTTTCCTACGCTGGTATTACGCCAGATCAGGTTCAAGGGGATCAGAAAATAGTTTCTGTCTCAGCACATGGTGCACCCCCAGCGGGTCAAACGTGATTAATTTGTGAACAATCATGCTCGTTCTTGCAGTAGCACTGATGTTCCTTATACTATCATATTAACAGCTTCGCTGGACAGTCAGGAGGAAATCATGTGGAAATGACGCTCGAGCAGGCTGCACAATCCTTTTTACAGCAGTATTATACGGAGCAGGGAAAGACTGGATTGGCAGACCGTTTAAACGATGTTTATCAGGAAATTGCAGCGACTGGTACGTATGTGCAAACAGGTGAGGAGCTGGCTTTTGGAGCAAAGGCGGCCTGGCGGAATGCAAACAAGTGCATCGGCAGACTTTTTTGGGATACGCTTACCGTCTTTGATAAACGGCACGTCAATACGCCGGATGAGGTCATTAGTGCGTGCCGGGAACATCTGCGGTTTACGACAAACGGCGGTAAAATCAGGCCGGCCATGACGATATTCCCTCCTTCACAGCCTGGTAAACCGCCAGAATGGCAGCTGCTGAATCATCAGCTGATTCGCTACGCCGGGTATGAGGACGGCAGAGGAGACCCGGCTTCTGCAGCATTGACTAAGCAGGCGCAGGCCGCTGGATGGAAAGGGAAAGGGACTGATTTCGATATCCTTCCGCTCTTGATTCAAAAGCGGGATGGCAGCATCCATCTGTATGAATGGAAAGCAGAAGAGGCATTGGTAGTTCCGCTTCGGCATCCGGAAGAGGAGGCTTTTTCAAATTTGCAGCTGAAATGGTATGCCGTACCGGCGATTGCAGATATGGAAATTGAAATTGGCGGTATTGTTTATCCATGTTCTCCTTTCAACGGGTGGTATATGGGAACAGAGATCGGTGCGCGGAATTTGGCTGATACATGGCGCTACAATTGTCTTGAAGCAGTGGCTGATGTGTTCGGTCTGGATACAGCTAAGCCTGCATCGCTATGGAAGGACCGGGCGCTCGTTGAATTAAATCGCGCCGTTATTTATTCCTTTCATGAGGAAGGGGTCAGCCTCGTGGATCATCATACTGCAGCGGAGCAGTTCCGCATCTTTTGTGCTAAGGAAAAAAAGGCTGGAAGAGGGGTTACCGGCGATTGGACATGGCTGATTCCACCGATGTCACCTGCTGCTGTACACGTGTTTCATGAAACGTATAATGATGAGGAAAAAAGTCCGCGTTTCGCCTACCGAAAGGCTTCGATCTGTCCATTTACAGACCAGTCTCCCAAAAAGCACGTCCCTTCGTCACCGCTGCCGCACCACGGTAACTGACGGCTCTAAAGCGGGCGCTGTCAGATGAAGAAGCCGGCTGCTTTTTGCAGCCGGCTTCTTCAACGTGTGGGTAACGTCATATGAGGTGAATAAGATGGCATCTGCCTTTTTCTGCGGCCCCTCGCTTTCCGGAGGGAACGGGCTCGGCTTTCCCTTCTTCCGTCGAAAGTGCAGGATATTTGCCTCGTTCTAATCCTCTAGGATCGGAGTCCTGCGGATTGAAGCAGCGCGGTGACTTTTAGGGTGAAATAACTGATATCTTCAGGAAGATGTTCTTTTACAGGCTTTAAGCCATCTTCCAGACCGACGCGATCGATTACTTCTTCAACAAGTGCCACTTCATCCTCCTCAACGAGTTCGGAGAGGTCTACATCCCAGTCGTTCTCCCAAGCTTCGATGAGATGCTGAAGGACGGTTGTCTCTTTCAGGCCGCGAGCTGTGCTGATCGCTTCCGGGCTATGTCCTTCAATAAACATCGCTGCTGTTTCTTCATAGCTTTTTCCGTCTTTCTGCTTCGCGGACGCCGCCATTCGTGGAGCCGTGGATTCAGATGCCATATAATCGTTGACCGCTTTAAGGAATCGTTTGCCGTAGGTGTACATTTTGTTCGTGCCAACACCTCGGACGGCCAGCATCTCCTCTTCTGTCTGCGGGAGGCGGGCGCAAATCTCATGGAGCGTCTGATCCGAGAAAACCATGTATGGAGCCACCTCGTGAGCTCGGGCAAGCTCGCTTCTGAGACTGCGAAGAATTGGAAAGAGCGGATGATCAGCAGAAGCCTGCTGCGGCCGAAGTGCTTTTTTCCGGTAAACCGCGGCTTCACCGCGGAGAACAGGAAGAACTTTTTCGGACAGCTTTGGGACCGGATAGCCTCCGCCGGAAAGCTCAAGGTAACGGCTGGCTGCAAGAAAATCGATAAGCTGCGCGACCTCCTTTTGGGAATACTGCTTCATAAGTCCAAAGGTGGACAGCTGGTCAAAACGCCACTCTTTGATCTTTTGATTTCTAGAACCTGTCAGAACCTGGGCTATGACCGTTTTACCGAATCGTTCGCCCATTCGTCTCATACAGGAGAACACCATCTGTGCTTCCTTGGTTATGTCTTCTCTGGATCGCTCGTCGACACACTCCGAACATCTTCCGCAAGGCTCTGTGCCGTAATCATCGAAATAGTCCAGAATATACTGCTGCAGACAGCTTTCTGCATGACAGTAGTGCAGCATTTTCTGCAGTTTCTGGAATTCCATTTCCTTTCGTTCGTCGCTCATTTGCGACTGGTCAATCAGGAACTGTTGAATCTGGGCGTCCTGGGGGGAGAAGAGCAGCAGACATTCACTGGCGGCACCGTCACGGCCTGCGCGCCCGGCTTCCTGATAATAGCTTTCAATATTGCGTGGCAGCTGCCGGTGAATCACGTACCGGACGTTTGACTTGTTAATTCCCATTCCAAACGCATTTGTCGCGACCATTACTTTCACCACATCGTAAACGAAAAGCTCTTGAGCCTGGCGCCGTTCTTCGTTATCCATCCCCCCATGGTATTTTCCAGCTTCGACACCGTTTTTTTGGAGGAGATCGGTGAGCCGTTCCACTTCTTTACGGGTCGCACAGTAAATGATTCCTGAAGCTTCTGCATCTTTTTTTACGTAGTCCAGCAGATACTGGTCACGGTCCGTCCCCTTTAACACGTGAAAGGAGAGGTTATCCCGTGCAAATCCAGTACGGATTACGCTGTCTGATTCAATATGCAGGGCAGAGCAAATATCAGCAGCTACTTCTTTTGTCGCAGTGGCCGTTAAGGCCAGGACGACTGGCTGGCCGGGCAGTCTGGCTATCAGCTCTGGAATACGCATGTAGCTCGGTCTGAAATCGTGCCCCCACTGCGAAAGACAGTGGGCTTCGTCGACTGCGATCATGGAGATAGGCAGCTGTTGAAGCATCTTCATAAACGAAGGAGATTCCAATCGCTCCGGTGCAATATAAACGAGCTTTTGCAGCCCCAGGCGAATCTCGTCCAACCGTTTCCCAGTTTCTTCAAACGAGAGAGAGCTGTTAATGTAGGTGGCATTGATTCCTGCTTCTCTTAATTCATCCACTTGGTCCTTCATCAGTGAAATTAAAGGAGAAATCACGAGGGTGACGCCAGAAAAAAGCAGGGACGGAATCTGATAGCAGACAGATTTTCCGCCTCCGGTCGGCATCATGCCCATCGTATGTCTGCCGTCAAACAGCCGGGTCAGGACAGCTTCCTGACCCGGCCGGAAGGAATCATGGCCGTAATAGGTTTTTAACGTTTCCTGAGCCTGTTTCAGCATAAGGGGACACCCAACCTTTTTCATAATCTGTATGAAAGTGTACCGCATTTAACAGGCGCAGGCAATGAAGCGAAAGTCAGCTGTTTCCGGCGGGAGGGCCGTACTGTTCGATTGCCGTATAATCGAGCTTTACTTTTTCAAGCAGCGGAATTGGGACGAGAAACGTAATGGTCACAACACCCGGATGCCGGCCTATTTCAATGGATCCGGTAACAGTCGTCCGGTTCATGACTTCAGGAACCGTTATACCGAGCAAAGAAGCAGCACGTTCCATGCCGTTGGCGGTAGCCTGATTTAAATCAGGACCTGTGCCGACAAATGAAAGGGGCAGGGAGGATTCAAGTTTGTCCGTCATTTTCCAGCAGGAGGCAAGGCGGATCACATCTTCGCGTTCAGCTTCTGTAAACGGTTTGGCGAGGTAAGGAAGGTCTTCATAGACCGGCAAAAGAATTGGACCTTCCAGCTTGAGCCCTTTTATAACACGCACTTGAAGCGTAACAATTCCTGAGACGTCCGTCGTATGACCGGCGATTTCTCCATCTCCCTGCATAGCGTGCATATCGCCAAGATAAACACCGCCGCCCGGCACCTTGACAGGAGCGAGCACGACAGCGCCTTCCCGGGCGCGGCTGATATCCATATGCCCGTCTGTGCGATGGTCCAGCTCCTCTTCGGTAAGCGCAAACTCATGAGGAGCACCTACGAGAAAGGACCCAAAATCACCGGCATTGTGAGAGTCAGGAAATGGGATCGAAGGGGTGGTGCCAAGCTGGCCGAGAAATGGGCGGACGCGAGCAGCAAGACCTTGAATGTCATGAGGGCCGAAGGCCACAATCGGATTTTGGATCGAGTTTTCCGGCGTTGCCATAAAATGCTTGCCATTTTCAGCAACTTCCTGAGCTCCTTCCTGATCAAGCGTGAGTCCGATTGATTTTTTGTCATCAAATGTCATCGTATATGCATTAGTAAACTGGAAAGGAGTGACGTCTGCTCCGCATGCTTTGCAGCGAACTGCTGTCTGACCGGTACCTTTCAGTTCTGTTTCCGGGTGCATCAGCCCGCAGTCCGGACATTGAACTGCGACAAAAGGGTCCCCCAGAAAACGTCCCTCTACAGGTTTGTCATTTCCGGAAGCTGTCGCAATCGATGTGACGCGAATAGACTTAATGGAGATCACAATCGTATCGCCTGGTTCTGCTCCTTCCACATAAACCGGTTTTGTTACTTCATGACCGCCCTTCAGGCTGGGAGTGATCATCGGACCCCAGCAGCCGGGAGACGTATTGGCAATAATATGCCCGCCGTCCTTTACAGGACCGATCATTTCCCGGGAAGGATCAAGGATGCCATCGACAAATTCGTTTACCAGTACAGATTCCACAGCTTTCTTCAACTTTATCATCCTCTCATGCAAGATCTGCTGCCAGGCAGCTGATCTTATTTTATCTGAATAATGGCACAATTTATACTATCCTGCTTTCATTGAGTTAAAACGGTTAACAGGTTGCATTATGGGGAATGAAAACAGTATACTTTTTATATTGCTTACTTTTTTAAAGTGGAAGGTGTGAAAACAAATGAAGCACGTATTTAAAGAATCAAAATCCGGAAGCAAGAAAACCCTCCTCCTGCTGCACGGCACGGGAGGGAATGAGGAAGATTTGCTGCCGCTTGCTGATATGATAGATCCCAATGCGGCTGTACTGGGAGTTCGCGGAAATGTAGATGAGAACGGGATGAACCGGTTTTTTAGAAGACTTCGCGAAGGGGTTTTTGATGAAGAAGATTTAAAATTCCGTACAAAAGAGCTGCACGATTTTATTGATGAAGCGGCCGCTGAATATGGATTTGAGCGGGAGCACGTGACAGCAGTTGGGTATTCGAATGGAGCAAATATAGCCGCCAGTCTGCTGTATCACTATGAGCGGCCGTTTCAATCTGCTTTTCTATTTCATCCGATGGTTCCGATACGAGATCTTAATCTCCCGGATATGAGCGGACTGCCGGTGTTTATCGGTGCAGGTTCAAACGATCCAATCTGTCCGCCGGAGGAAACAGAAGAACTCTACGGCCATTTGAAGGATAAAGGAGCAGCAATCAAATTGTACTGGGCACAGATGGGGCATCAGCTGACTCGGGATGAAGTCGAGCAGGCTGCTTCGTTTTATAAAGAACATGCGGATAGCAGCTCATGAAAGGGCTGAATCCGGAGGAGCTTGGAAAAAAAGAAAATTACCGGCTGCTTACGTCCCTTGTGACTCCCCGTCCAATAGCACTCGTGACTTCATTGTCGGAAGCAGGTGTTCTGAATGCAGCGCCGTTCAGCTATTTCAACATCGTATCCGCCGATCCGCCGCTGATTTCGATCGCAATCGGCCGCAAAGAAGGCCAGCAAAAGGATACATGCCGCAATATTCTCAAGTTAAACGAATTCGTTGTGCACGTTGTCACGGAAAAAAACGTAGAACAGGCGAACGAGGCGTCTGCGTCGCTGAAGCCGGACGAGAGTGAAGTCGTTCGGGCTGGAATGACACCGGATCCCAGCCATGTTGTCGCTGTACCGTCGTTAAAGGAATCCCCGATAAGGCTGGAATGCCGTCTCGAACGTCACCTTATCATTGAAGGGGAAGAATCGGCAACAGACCTTATTCTCGGCCGCATCGTGCACTATGAAATCGAAGACAAGCTGCTGGATAATGGACGCGTCCGCTCGGATAAGTGGAAGCCTGTTTCACGCCTTGGCGGCAAGCAGTATGCCGGTCTCGGCACGATATTTGAACTGGAGCGGCCGGATTCCCGAAAGTAACTGGACTGCTTGGAGCTAGAAGGCACCCGCATCGAAGAACCCTCTCTGGAGGGTTCTTCTCAGGCCGTTGATAAAGTCAATTTGTTTACATGTTTATTCGATTGATTGACTTTTCCCTCTGTTTACCGAGCCTGCCGTGGGCTTGCTTTCAGCTATTTCTCAGGATGATCCTTGTATGAAGGGAAGGATGGCGCGGCTTCACTCGGACACAGGCTTCATACAAGAAGCCTTCAAGACCCAGTCCGGCTCCGCTCGTGCGTGGATGCCGTTTGCAGATCTGAACGGCACGGCATCTTCAGGCTGCGCGGCTTCCACGGGCACGCCGGACATAAAGGGGAAATGAATTTGTTTGATGGAGAAAAACGTTCCAATCGCTGGACGCTGCGGCTTTTTTGGGTGGATACGTTGACGTTCATCCCGATTCGACATCGAAGCGCTGCCTAACGAAAGGTTCCCTCTAGATGGAACAAGCTCGTGTGAATCATCACCAGGGTTTCAACCGACAGCCAGCTGCTAAATCGGAGGAAACTCGACTCCGGGAGGATCAGAACGAGGCGAAGATCCGGCGGACGAAAGGAAGAAGCGGTTAGCTGAGGCCGTTCCCTCCGGAAAGCGAGTGTCCGCAGATGCAGGCAAATGCAAGGTCATTCACATGAAATGACGTTATCAACACTCTGCGAAGAACCCTCTCTGGAGGGTTCTTCTTTTGTCGTGGCGGTAAATAACAAAACGTCTTTTGCAGCAGGACGGTGCACGTCGACTGATTCGGGGTATTGCTGATCAAAGCTGAAAAGCGTACTCCTCTGCAGGCAGAGCGCTTTACCTGCTCACATATTTTCCGGCTCTGCGTTTTTTTGATATGATGAAGGGTAGTGTTTAGCTCGGTCCGTATCGGCTGAGTACAGGGCGCTCTGTACAAGGAGGAGGAACGGAATTGCGTTTAACGGAATTAACAGCGGACGCGCTGCAGCATGAGGTGCAGGCGCCTGAGCAACTAAAAATCGCGCAAGTCTATCATCAGGAAGAAAGCGTAAAAGAAATGCTCTGGGACCAGGAGAAAAAACGGTTCAGGATTTATGTAGAGCGCTACAGGCAGCGGTTTGCCGTCGATATATATCCGGATTCGATGATGGAAATCAAGCAGACAGCATGCAGCTGTGACAGATCCGGTGTTTGTGTGCACATATTGGCTGCCCTGCTGTATATGGGCGAAAACCGAATTCACGCATGGCTTGCAGAACGGGATCCGTCTTTTACAGCTCCTGAGCCGCAGGCCGTCAGCAGCTGGCAGGATCGGGAAACTGCCGCGCTGCTAGCAGAATTTGAATCCCTGTTCGTTCCACCAGCTGCGTCTGTAGATCGGTTTGAGAGAACGAAGCTGCAGATCCAATTTGAGTTGAAGCTGTATCCATCGTTCTATGAGGAAGCGCCTGGGAGCATCGAGCTGGAGCTCAAGGCCGGAACTGAACGATTGTATATCGTACGCAGCCTGCCCGACTTTCTCCATGCTGTTCAGGCTGGAGAAGCTTATCGGTTCACAGAGAAATTTTCGTTTTATCCGGAAGAACACGCAGTAGATGAAGATGATCTTGACGTTCTTCGAGAAGCATCAGTTCTTGTGAATGTGCAGCAAATGTATGAGGACCGGTATGCGGTCAGAAAAGAAGGAGACATGAGGAGCTTTGATATTCCTGCTCCGTTTGCCGCTTCTTTTTTACGTTTATTAAAGGGCCGAAACGTCGTTGTTTTAGCGGCAGAAGGACAGAAACAGCCTTTTCGGCTGGAGGACATGGAGAAGCCGTTCCGATTTGAAGCGGAGGAAGTGCAGGAGGGTGCCTATACACTTCATTGGAAAAATGGTCACCAGCTGCAGTATTTTGGGAGCAGCTATCCTGTCTGCTATTACAAAAACCGATTTTTGTGGATTCCGGAGGAGCAGCGAAGCGTGATCGAAAAACTGTATTTTCAGCTGTCGCTTGCAGATCAGCCGATCATTACGTTCAGCAGTACCTATCTTGAACCGCTTGCGTCTGTCCTGCTGCCTCAGCTCAAGGCGGTGGGAACAGTACAAACAGCGGAGGCTTTGGATCATAAAATTGATATGATTCCGTTAAAAGCCCGGCTGCTGCTTGATTACGCAGCCAGCAGGCTGACAGCGCAAGTGATCTTTCAATACGGCCATGAGGAGATCAATCCATTTCGTGAGAACGAAAGCCGCGGAGAGCGTATTATCGTCAGAGACATGAAAAAGGAATACCAGCTTATGGCTCTCATTGAGGAAGCGCCGCTGAAGTATAACGGGACCGAGCTGTTTATCGACCATTTTCCTGATCTGCTGTATTTTTTAAGCAGCTGGCTTCCCGTTCTCTCCGAGGAATTTGAAGTGTATCTCCCTGCATCGCTCCGTGATCTAATTTATTTGCCGGAAGAAGCGCCGGAAGTAACTGCTGAAGTCGATGAGGGGACCGGCGAGCTCAGTGTGCATATCTCCACTGAAGCTGTACCGCAGGATGAGCTTGATGCCATTGTCGAAGCAGTGATGGAAGGGCGCCGCTATTATGAACGCCAGGACGGCACGTATATCCCGCTGCATGACGTCAGCTTTGATGCGGTGCGCGAGCTGATGGAGCGCTATCGGACGGCGGTCGGAGGAAAGCCCTCTGCGTCAATGACAATGCCGCTTAAAGAGGCCTTTCATTTAGAGGAAGCGCGTATTCTGTCTGCCCGTACAGACTCGTTTCAAAAGCTGATCCAGCGGCTGCTGGATCCGTCGGATATCGATTTTAAGGAGCCGGAGCAGCTTCTGGCGGATATGCGGGACTATCAAAAAACTGGTTATCAGTGGATGACATCGCTGGATTACTACGGGTTTGGAGGCGTTCTCGCCGATGATATGGGGCTCGGAAAAACACTGCAGACGATCGCCTTTTTAGCTGGAAGAAAAGAACGGGGACCGTTGAAGCAAGCGTTGATTCTTTGCCCGTCGAGTGTCACGTATAATTGGAAGAAAGAGCTTGAACGCTTTGCACCGCATTTGACGGCAGGTATTATAGGCGGTGCAAAATCCGAGCGTGAAGCGCAGTTCACACAATATGCTGATCGGGATGTGCTGATCAGTTCGTATCCAGTGATTCGGCGCGACCATTCGATGTTTTGCGAACGTCATTTTGATGTCTTGATTTTAGATGAGGCTCAAAACGTCAAAAATGCGGGCACAAAAACTGCAAAAGCAGTGCGCGATCTGCACTGCAAGACGGCCTTTGCGCTGAGCGGGACACCGATCGAAAACGCATTGGAAGAGCTATACTCCATTTTCCAAATTGTGCTCCCGGGCTTGTTTCCTGGAAAAGAGGCGTTTCAATCACTGGAAGAGTCAGCGGTTGCCGCAAGAATCCGTCCGTTTATTTTAAGAAGGAGAAAAAGAGATGTGCTGCGGGAGCTGCCTGAAAAGCTGGAAAGTGTGGAATATACAGAACTCACACAGGCGCAGCGAACATTGTACTCGACGCAGCTGCAGCTTTTAAGAAAAGAAGCTTCTGAAGCGAGACTGACGGACAGCTGGAAGGAAAAAAGCATGCAAATCCTTGCCGGCCTGACAAGATTAAGACAGATCTGTTCGCATCCGGGTATGTTTATGGAGGATTACGAAGGAGGCTCGGAGAAGCTGGAGCGTCTGATGGAATATACGGAGGAGGCACTTGTAAACGGCAGAAGGATCGTGATTTTCAGTCAGTTTACGACGATGCTCGCTTTGATGAAGGAGCGCTTTGACAAAAGAGGTGCCGATTATTTTTATTTGGACGGAAAGACGCCTGGCGAAGAGCGCGTTCAGATGGCAGAGCGGTTTAACAGCGGAGAACATGACCTGTTTCTCGTCTCGTTAAAAGCAGGTGGAACCGGCTTGAATCTCACTGGCGGCGACACGGTTATTCTATTTGACTCGTGGTGGAATCCGGCTGTAGAAGACCAGGCAGCAGACCGCGTGTACCGATTTGGCCAAAAAAAGGTCGTGCAAGTAACGAAGATGATCGCTGCAGGCACGATCGAAGAAAAAATTCACGAAATGCAGGCACGGAAGAGAGACTTGCTGGACCGTGTCGTCCAACCGGGTGAGACCATGCTGAAAACGCTCGGCCGAGAAGAAATAGAAGAGCTGCTCGAGATGGACAGCTGATTCGTTACAGAAGGTCGGTTGAATCAGACAGAAGAAGCCGAGGGTCCTGATGGGCCGCCGGCTTCCAAGCTTTTGAAAAAGTCTTTCAACTTACATGTTTATTCGCTTGATTGTATTTCTCCTCTGCTTACCTAGCCTGCAGTGGGCTGGCCTTCAGCCATTTCTCAGGGTTGACCCCTGTATGAAGGGAAGGGTGGCGCGGCTTCACTCGGACACAGGTTTCTCACAAGAAGCCTCCAAAAGCCAGTCCGGCTTCGGTCGTGCGTGGATGCCGTTCGCAGATCTGAACGGCACGGCATCTTCAGACTGCTTGTTGCGCCTCCGCCGGACACATCGGGAAAACGGCTCTGCTTGTTGGAGAACAACGTCACGACAGGCAGACGCGACTGCTTTTTACGTTTATCATGAATTCTAGAAAGTACGGAAACGCCGATTCAACATCGAAACGTCAAATCGGGAAGGTTCTATCTGTACAGAAGCCGATCGTGCAGTCTCAGGCACGTGAAACGCATTGCCAGCTGCCGACATTGAAGGGCCTCGACTCCTGGAGGATCAGAACGAGGCGAAGATCCAGCGCTTTCGACAGCAGGAGAAAGCGGTTAGCTGAGCCAGTTCCCTCCGGAAAGCGAGGGTCCGCAGATACAGGCAGGTGTAAGGTTATTCACTTAAAAATACGTTATCGACACTCTGGAAGCCGACGGTCCTGATGGGCCGCCGGCTTCAGCTTGCTGATTAGATAAAGGGGGTAGAATGCGTATTTGCCCGCTTGCAGTCCGCCACCGCTCAGCGACAGAGCGTCAGTGAATTCGATATGCTCCACCAAGATTACTGCTCGTTATCCGGATCTTCTTCATCTAATTCAATATCCTCGAGAAAATCTGCTTCTTCATCTTCAACAGGGATCAGATCAAAGTCCATCTCTTCAATTGGTTGTACTGCTTCTCCGCTGTCCATGTACCGAATGGTAATGTCATCGCCTGGTTCAAGGAAAACGGCAGTCGGATGCGAAGAGGCGTTTAATGTAAAGATCCGATCTTCCCCTTCAAACCATATACGCACAGTCACATTTTCTTCTCGGTCCCAGTGATAGACTCTGCCTATTGTTTTTTCTTCTTCCGCCATATCGGTCAATTCACCAGGGACAACATCGTCATCCACAGTAGTCGACAGCTCCAGTTGATAAGCATTGAAGGCTTCACGTTTCGTGCTGCCGTAGCCATACACATTTTCATCTCCTGCGTGCACGAGCATTACTTCACGAAGCACGGCGTTCCGATCCATGAGCGGCACAACCCACGTGTACTGATCATAGATTGGATATAGCGAAGGAGTCCCGGCTACGTAATCATCGCGACGGAACGTCCGCTCGGCGAGGTCCATAGCCGTACGTCCGTTCAGCATGCCGCTTGCATCACGGAAGTAGCGGAGGTCACCGGTTCGTGCGTCGAACATGGTGAAGCCTACCATGGACCTCGAGCCTTCCTCGCCTTCGTCTGTCAGCCGCATGTGGTCCGTAAACCAGTTGAGCTGCAGGTCATCATCCACGATTCCCGTTACGGTATCATCAGCGGACCAGGTAGTTGGCTGCATCAGTCCTTCCCGGCCGAAATAGCGGTTGATCAGGCCGCGGCTGTACATACCAAACCACTCATTGCGTTCTTCTGCTATATGCGGAGGATAAACGCGGTTTACCCACTCCGGTGCGTCTTCGGCTTCATAGTTCTCCATCGATCCATCTGCGGGGTCAACGGTGATAATCCCATCTACGTCAGCGACCCTTCGAAACTGTGTGTAGTGGCCATAGCTGACAATATAATAAGGGTTTCCATCAGTGTCGACTTCAAATGTTGTATCAAGCATGACGACATCTGGATAGGCCATTCTTACGTGGCGTTCCAGATTCTCATGAAAGAATGCTGATGGCACATACTGCATATCTGTTTCGATCAGCTGCGGGTCTTCCCGCGGATTTTCTGCACTCACCATAATGAACCCCGGAACGTTGTCCGCACGAACCCAGCGGAAGAAATCATCATATTCAATCGGCGTAATCCAGTACAGTGCATCGTCCACTCGCTGAATGCGAGTAGAACCGAGCGTGAAGAAGGCAGGATTTTCAAGCTGACCCATCATAATGTCAGCCCGGTACTCCGCGTAGCTTCTCGGAACAACTGGAATACTTTCTTCATTTACAGGCGGCAGGTCGTCACTTGTTACTTCTTCGCCGCCGGCTATATCGTATTTCGCATCGGCAAGAAACAGCGGTTGGAAAATAAAAAATGCCATACTTGCAACTAGGAGCAGAATGCCAATTCCAGCCCCCGCAGATGCTTCTTTTTTACGGAACGTGCGGACCGTCATATAGACAACGACGTTATCGATAATCAGCCAGACGGCTACGACCGGAACGTATGCTGCAATCAAAAGTGTTACACTTTGATCGGCAAGACCAGCGTAAAATAGAAAAGCACCATAAAAAAGCCCGAGTATGTAGCGAGGTGCCAGGAGGCGGCGGAAATCAGTCCGCTGCCACCACGTACGCTGCAGCGGTAAAAACGTTAAAGCCGCTGCAGCGGCTATAAGTATCATTTGAAGCAAAAGAATGTCCCCCTTCTTGAATGGACAAGCTTCATGCATCTGTCATCCACTGCTTAGTCTGGTACAATAGGAAGCGGAATGAATGAAGAGTGAGGATGATAGATCATGAGCTTGCTGCGAGTCGAAAATCTGGTGAAAACCTATGGAGATAAAATACTCTTTAATCGTATATCATTTACGGTAGAGAAAAAAGAACGAATTGGCGTGGTTGGTGTTAATGGAACTGGCAAATCGTCGCTTTTGAAAGCAATTGCGGGCAGAGACGCTGCAGAAAAAGGTGATCTGATCCATGCGAAGGAATTCCGTGTAGAATATGTCCCGCAAGATCCGGAGCTTGATACAGAGAAATCTGTGCTGGAAACCGTTTTTGACGGGACAGCTCCAATCATGGAAGCGATGCGGAAATATGAAAAAGCTTTGCTGCGCATGGAGCAGCATAACGATGAAGCGGCCGGAAAAGCGTTTGAATCTGCTCAGGCTGCAATGGATAAACAAGGAGCATGGGAAGCAAGCGCACAGGCAAAGACAATTTTGACAAAGCTCGGCATTTACGAATTTGAAACACCCGTTTCGAAGCTGTCAGGCGGTCAAAAACGCCGTGTTTCGCTTGCCCGTGCACTGATCCAGCCCGCGGACCTGCTGCTGTTGGATGAGCCGACGAACCATCTGGATAATGATGCGGTTGAATGGCTTGAAGAGTTTTTAAAACAGTACAGCGGGGCACTCATGCTGATCACGCACGACCGCTATTTTTTAAATCGTGTCACTAGCAGAATGTTTGAGCTTTCTGGCGGCAATTTGTATGAATATATCGGTAACTATGAGCGCTTTTTGGAGTTGCGGGCAGAGCGCCAGCGCGTTGAAGCCGACCAGGAATCCAAGCGCCAGAACATTCTTCGCCGGGAGCTCGCCTGGCTCCGCAGAGGGGCAAAAGCACGCACGACGAAACAAAAAGCGCGTATTCAACGGGCGGAGGATCTGCAGGAACAGGAAGGGCCGGCCGCTGAGCAGGAGCTTGATTTTGCGATTGGTTCAACGAGACTCGGCAAATCCGTGATTGAGCTGGAGGACTGCACGACTGAGCGAGGCGGGAACGTGCTGACGAAAGATTTTTCCTTTCTTATTACAAGAGGAATGCGGCTTGGCATCATTGGACCGAATGGAACCGGGAAAACGACTCTGCTTGATACAATCGCCGGTAAAAGGTCGCCTGACAAAGGGACCGTTTCCCACGGCGAAACCGTTAAGATCGGATATTATACGCAGGAGCAGGAAGATATGAACCCAAATCTGCGGATGATTGATTACATTAAAGAAACAGCAGAGGCTGTCCGAACCGTCGACGGAACGCTCATTACGGCAGAGCAGATGCTGGAGCGGTTTCTGTTTTCCCGTGCTCAGCAATGGACTTATATCAGCAGGCTCTCAGGAGGAGAGAAAAAGCGGCTGTATCTGCTTCGGGTGCTGATGAGTGAACCGAATGTACTCATTTTAGATGAGCCCACGAACGATCTGGATACAGAAACGCTGTCGGTTCTGGAAGATTACTTGGATCAGTTTCCTGGAGTAGTGATTACGGTCTCCCACGACCGCTATTTTTTAGACAGAGCGATCAGTCAGCTGCTTATCGTCAAGCGCGGAGAAACTCCCGATACGTTTTACGGAAGCTATTCTGAATGGCTGGAAGCAAGAAAGACCAACGAAAAGCCGGTGAAAACGGAAACCAAACCAGCGCCCGCCCCAAAGAAGAAAAAGAAGCTGTCCTATAAAGATCAGCAGGAATGGAATACGATTGAGGATGAGATCAGCAGCCTGGAAGAAAAGCTGGAACAGCTTGACGCACAAATTGCAGAAGCAGGGGCTGATTTTGACAAGGTCAGGGAGAAATATGAGGAAAAAGAGAAGACCGAACGGGAGCTGGAGGCTAAGATGCTTCGCTGGGAGGAACTGTCGGAACAGATTGAAGAAATCAATCATTAACAGCAGCTGGGCTCCTGCCGTTCAAAACCGTCCGGCTGTGAGGCTTCGGGCTGCGCTGCTCATCTTTGGAGAAGGCTGCAAAGCCCCGCAGCCGTATGACAAAGATCCTGCAGAATCGATTCGCTGAAACCATTCCCGGCGGTACAGGAAGATGCATGGTTGTTTCCCACGAAGCGTTATCGAAACGTTGAGAATCCGGTCGATCACGCGATCGGATTTTTTTGACATCTATTACAGGTCTCTGCTTAAATGCTGGCTTGCTCTAAACCGACTAGACGTGTACGGTTAGTTCCATTTTTTTCTGGAAGGAAATTAGGTATACTAGTTATGAAAGCGCTTACGTTATGTGTTATTAACACGTTAAGGGGGTAGCTGCAATGAAGCAAAAAGGACTTCACACAAGGCTGATTCATGGTGCGTTTGACAGAAAAAGCCAGCACGGCAGTCTGTCACATCCAATTTATCAGACATCGACTTATGTATTTGATAATGCGGCACAAGGGGAAGCAAGATTTGCCGGTGAAGAGGGAGGATACATTTATTCACGATTAGGAAACCCTACTGTCACAGAACTGGAAGCAAAGCTGGCTGATGCAGAAGGGGCCGAAGAAGCAGTGGCATTTGCTTCCGGTATGGGTGCTGTCTCAGCAGTACTGATGCACCTGCTGAACAGCGGTGATCATGTCATTGTATCGGAAGGGATTTACGGCTGCACGTACGGTTTTTTGGAAATGATGGAAACGAAATACGGGATTGAATATGACTTAATTCAAATGAATCATGTGGAAGAGCTTAGCCGGGCTGTAAAACCGAATACAAAGGCCGTGTATGTTGAAACGCCGATTAATCCGACGATGAAGCTGGTTGACTTGGAAATGGTGATCGATACGGCTCAGGGTGCCGGCCTCTGGACCGTCGTGGATAATACGTTCTGTTCACCTTATCTGCAGCGTCCGATCGAAATGGGAGCAGATTTCGTCGTTCACAGCGCGACGAAATATATCAGTGGTCACGGGGATGTTATTGCTGGGGCGGCTTGCGGTCCTGCTGAAGAAATGCAGGTGATTCGTATGACGACGCAAAAAGATATAGGGGCAGTGCTTGGCCCGATGGATGCATGGCTGCTGCTGAGAGGGTTGAAAACGCTCCCGCTTCGAATGGATAGGCACTGCAGCAATGCTGCATACATTTTCGAAAGATTGTCGCGCGAGGATGGCATTGAACGGATTGTATATCCGGGAGATCCTGATTTTCCACAATACGAGCTGGCTCAGAGACAGATGGCCCAGCCTGGTGGCTTGATCAGCTTTGAAATCAAAGGAGGTAAAGCCGCAGCACAAGCTTTTATGGATCAGCTGAACGTGGTACAGACAGCAGTCAGTTTGGGAGATGCTGAGTCGTTGATTCAGCATCCGGCGTCGATGACGCACAGCGTTGTGCCGCTGGAAAAGAGACTTGAAATGGGAATAACCGACTCAATGCTGCGCCTGTCAGCAGGGCTTGAAAATCCGGAAGACATTTGGGGCGATTTGAAACAAGCGCTGGACCAAGTGACGGATCAAACCGCCGGAGAGCTTCAGCATAAGTAAAGCAGTACCAAGTTTGATACAAAGTTGGACACTTCGTCCTGACATAACGAGACGTGCCGAAGAGCTGGTTTGCAATCTTCGGCACGTCTTTTTCAGCTTGGAGCAATTTATCAAAAAGCCTGCAGGCTTTTTAAGCACGAACGCTTCGATCTCCCAGGCACACAGCTGACGAGTCGCTGCAAAATTGTGCAGCGGTCAGGCAATAACACCCCGATTATTCTCGTATTGCTCATACGTACGATGGGTCAAAATACGTTCAAGTGTTTCCAATGCTTTTGTAACATCCGCAGCTCTCGTATAAAGAGGGGATGGGGCGAGGCGGATAATATCAGGCGCACGAAAATCAGGCACGACACCTTCCGCTTTTAACGCTTTCACGATTCTGGCAGCGTCCGGATGCGAGCAGGCAAGGTGTCCCCCGCACGCGGCAGGTGTAAGGAGCTGAAGACGCCTGTCTGTTTCCTGTAAAAATGAAATGCCCTCACGAAGCATAGCAGTAAGCTCAAGAGAGCGGCTGCGAATCACGTCTATACCTGCTTCCTCAAGCATCTGCAGTGATCCGAGAAGTGGAGCCATACTTAATATGTTGGGCGTCCCCATTTGAAAGGCAGAAGCATCGGCGGCTGGTTCAAAGGAAGTGTTCATATCAAACTGTTTCGTTTGTTCAGAACCAAACCAGCCTGCGAGAGCTGGATGACGCTGATGATGCCTCTCATGAACAAACAATCCGCCAGTTGCTCCAGGTCCTCCATTTGCATATTTGTACGTACACCAGACCGCAAAATCTGCACCTTCATCATGGAGGTCGTGCGGCATAACTCCGAAAGAGTGAGCCAGATCCCATCCGATGACGGCGCCGGCTGCATGAGCTGCCTCGGTAAGACGTTTCATATCAAGTCGCTGTCCCGTTCTGTATAGCACGGAAGGTAAAAGCACAAGGGCTGTTTGATCGGAAAGGCGGGCTTCGATATCTTCTTCATGCAACAGACGGTCTTCCCGGGGAGCAACTTCCACTTTATCTGCAGCGCTTTTTAGCCAGCTGTCCGTTACATAGCTGTCCGTCGGAAAGGCGCCAGCCTCCATGACAATTTTTTTTCGTTTTCCTTCCGGCTGATAAAACGTGGCAAGCAGCTGATGCAGGTTGGCCGTAATAGAGCCTGTGATGACGGTCTCTTTTTGCTGGGCACCAATTAAGGGCGCTGCGTGACCAGCGAGACGTGAAGCCAAGTAAAACCATGGTTCGCTTCCTTCCGTCCAGCCGTCAATCGCATACGTTTTCCAATTGTTCATAACATGATAGACAGCTTCCTCTGCACGTTTTGATAAAAGCCCGAGCGAATTGCCATCTAGATATACCTGTCCATGTTCAGGTAAGTAAAATTCCTCCTGAAACGGCCAATGCTGAGCATCCAGCCGTTTCGCAGTTGTATACAGGGACTCAAGCATGATAATCCTCCTCTATCTTGAGAATGTTCGCATCTCTTTTTAGAGTGTAGCATGCTGTTTCGTCTGATTAGAAGCGGGGGGATTCGGGTAACGAATAAAAGACACTAATGTCATAAAAAAGGAGGCTGACATGAAGAAACTTGCTGTTATAAACGTGATCACGCTTTTGGCTGTGATCGGAATGAACGCACTTGCAAATACGCTGCCTTTAAATAACAATACAACCGGCGAATTGTCTGATCAGGTAAACGTGTTGTTCACTCCCGCCGGCTATGTTTTCAGTATCTGGAGCCTTATTTACTCGCTGCTTGCAATATGGGCTGTCAGAGCAGTCTTTACAAAGCATCGCGGTGACCGGGAAGCTGTCCGGCAAATTGGATCCTTATTTATTATAAGCAGCGTGTGGAATGTCTTATGGCTTTTCACGTTTCATTATGAATGGTTTGCCGTATCGATGATTCCTATGGCTGCCTTATTCATCACGTTGATTATGATTTATGCAGCGATAAGACGATCTGGAAATGTATCCGTCTGGACTAAGCTTCCATTTTCTATTTACATGGGATGGATTTCGGTCGCATTCATCGTCAATATCGGCATTCTTTTCAACAGCATCGGGCTCGAAGAGGGGCTGCTGCTTTCTAATACGGCATGGACAGTTGTAATCGTAGCAGCAGGAGCGCTGATAGCGGCTGGCGTGATGCAGCTTTTACGTGATGCTGTGTATCCCGCAGTCTTTGTCTGGGCCTATCTCGGTATTTTTGTAGAACGAGCAGATGCGTATCCCGCGATTGCATATATGGCATTGACCGGAGCTCTCTTTATTACCGCAGCTATTGGCATATTTCTGGCGAAAAAACGCAGAATTCTCGAATTGCATGGTTAATTCTTTGCATCTCAGGGTACTAAGAAAATAGGGGATGACAGAAGGAGGGAGCTTCCATGAATGTAGACAAGCAGGATATCCTTCGGTTGCTGGACGGTTTATCAGAAGATGATATGCGAATCATTTATACGTTTATTGAAGAGTATCAAATCGCGGAAATGCAGCAGAGAGCTCAACGTTATTCAACGAAAAGGGAGTCACATCCACTTTAAAGCTGCGTACAATTATCATCTCCTTTAATGAATCTGATGGAAGCTTATATGGAAGATTTTTCACGCTGACCGCGCAGCATACGGCCGGCGTTTTCTTCTTTTAACCATACAAACACAGACCAGCTGACAACGTCTCTCATCATTTAAACAAACAAGGCCGCAGATCATTTAATGATCTGCGGCTCCAGGCTGTTGATAAAGTCAATTTGTTTACATGTTTATTCGATTGATTGGCTTTCCCCTCTGTTTACCGGCGGAAGCTTGCCGTGGGCTTGCCTTCAGCTATTTCTCAGGATAAACCTCTGAGAAAGGATCTTCAGGCTGCGCTAATTCCACAGGCGTCCCCGCCGGACACAAAGGGAAAATGGATTTGTTTGCTGGAGAAAAACGTTCCAATCGCTGGACGCTGCGGCTTTTTTGGGTGGATACGTTGACGTTCATCCCGATTCGACATCGAAGCGCTGCCTAACGAAAGGTTCCCTCTAGATGGAACAAGCTCGTGTGAATCATCACCAGGGTTTCAACCGACAGCCAGCTGCTAAATCGGAGGAAACTCGACTCCGGGAGGATCAGAACGAAGCGAAGATCCAGCGCTTCTGACGAAAGGAAGAAGCGGTTAGCTGAGACCGTTCCCTCCGGAAAGCGAGGGTCCGCAGATGCAGGCAGATGCAGGCAGATGCAAAGTCATTCACCTGAAATGACTTTATCAACACTCTGAAGGCCGCAGATCATTTTTAATGATCTGCGGCTCTTTTTAAAGAAGCATGTATATAGGATTAGCGGCTTCACTAGGACACAGGCTTCTCACGAGAAGCTTTCAAAAGCCAGTCAGGCTCCGCTCGTGCGTTGATGCCGTTCGCAGAACTGAACGGCACGGCATCTTCAGACTGTGCGGCTTCCATGGGCACACCGGACACACCGGACACAACGGGAAAACGGCTCTGCTTATTGGAGAATAACGTTTCAAGACAAGCAGAATTAGGTTTACCATAAATTCTAAGAATGACTGGCTATCGCTATTCGACATCGAAACGTCTCATCGGGAAGGTTCTATCTGTATGGAAGCCGATTGTGCGTGCATAACCAGGCACGTTAAACGTACTGCCATCTGCCGACATCGAAGGATCTCGGATCAGAACGAGGCGAAGATCCGGCGGACGGAAGAAGGGAAAGCCGAGCCCGTTCCCTCCGGAAAGCGAGGGTCCGCAGATACAAGCAGATGCAACGTTATTCACCCAGAATGAACGGTTATTTTGGACGGATTACAATTTCTTTTTCTTCTTTTTCCTCAGCAAATCCATAGCGGATAAATCGAATCAGGTCCCCCATCACACCAATATCTTTTAAAATGACGATAATAACAAGAAGGAAAGGCCCGAGAAATACTCCGATGACTCCGAAAAGCTGAAAGCCGGCAAATAGGGAAATCAGAACAGCCAGAGCATTCAGGTTCATACTGGAGGACAGTACTTTCGGTTCAATCGACTGCCGGACCAGAACCGTAACAGCATATACGACAGCCAGACCGATCCCCATTCCAATGCTGCCCGTTAAGAACATGTAGATCATCCAGGGGATCAGAATCGTGCCTGAGCCCAAATAAGGCAGAATCTCTGCAATTCCTACGATAAGTGCAATGGTAACCGCATTTTCCACCTGCAGGATGGCCAGGCCGATCAGAACGATCAGCGAGGCAATCAGCATTAAAACAACTTGAGCGCGCAGGAAGCCGAACACACGGTATTGAAACATGGTTTTGAATGCTTTTGATTTACGCATGAACACTGCCGGTGTCTTTCGGTACATATAATTGAAAATACGTTCCCAGTCCTTGCCGATAAAATAGAACGCAATAAATACAAACACGATGACAACGATGGAGGTCGGAATAAAGATAACGATAGAGCGGAGTGCTTCGGTAAAGCCTTGTCCGCCTTCTGTAAAGGATTCGGCAAGCCGCGTGCCGAGGGTTGTAATTCCAGTTCCGACAGCATCCTGCTGTTCAGGTGAAAGCGTGTCGAATGCTCCTGTGAGCCCTTGCCAAAAGGGGAAAATGGTTTCATTAAAAAACGTCTGCACTTCACGGGAGGTGGATTCGATCCACTGAGGGATAAATTGTGAAAGATGGCGAACGCCGATCACAATTAAAAAAACGATGCCGGTTAACGCACCGATCAAAGCAGAAATGCTTAATAGCAGCGTAACAATTACTGCGAGTGTATTTGGAAGTCTCAATCGCTTCCGGAACAATCGAATCAGCGGGTAAAACATCCATACGAGGATGGCGGCAATCCAGAAGGGATAAGTAGCTTTAAAAAGAACGATGAATAAATAGAAAAGAAGTCCGGTAAAGAGGAGCACAAACAACAATCGCAGCATAATCCATGCGTGGTTTTTCGTCACTGTCATCCCTCCAGACTCCTAAATAGGTATAAGTGCATGATCCATAGACCGGCATAGATGCCAGTCTATGATCCTATCATAACAGAAAATAATGGATAAGCGATTGTCTCTTTTTTGGTCGTATTATGATTTCCGCTTTAACTCGCTGAGGGGATAGACAGTGCCGCGCCACTCTACTCCTCCCCGGCGCCAAGTTTTGTAGGCGGAGCGGTTCAGGCTGTAAAGAAACACCGCAGCTGCAGCCGGCATAGCGAGTACGTGAAGCGCTGGTTCTCCGGTCAGTCTGCTGTTCCAGGCATACATGAAGACGTATACGGCAAGCACAGAGCCCCATATGTACCCAGCAGCAGAAGGGATCGTGAACACCCCGATAAACGGCACGATATGAAGAAACGCCAGTAAAACGGTAAAGAAAAAGACTGCGCTGAAATAATAGCGCATAAAGGCAAATAAGTTTTTTTCCAATCCTTGGACGGTCTCAGGAATCGATTCATACCATTGAACACTCACAAGGCCGGAACCAAGTCCAAGCTGCTGACGGAAGCCTAACCTGACAAGCCGCTTCCCGAGCTTCAGATCATCGTCCGGAGCGGTGCGGAGCGATCGATGCGTCCCACAGGCTTCATAAACAGACTTTTTCATCATATTGAACGCGCCGATGCCTGCGTGCTTCAACTGGATGAAGTTCCATATGCCGATGATGCTCCAATAGCTGTGAAAAGCTCGATACATGCTGGTGCCGCCTCTGTTTTCAGGAATGAGAGCCAGATGATCCAGCTGATGCTCCAAGCACCATCCGACCGCTTTCTGAAGCGTGGGGGGCTGAAAGTAAATGTCGGCATCGGTAAATAACAGCCATTTGTTAGATGCGGCAGCAGCCCCGCGGTAGAGAGCATGATTTTTACCGAGCCATCCGTCTGGCAGTGATTCAATGTGAATGACGCGAAGGCGGGCCTTGTCATCGTATTCCTGGAGCCGGCGCAGTTCATCTGCCGTGCGATCGGTGGATCGATCATTCACCACGATGACTTCCAGCTGTTCAGCGTGCAGATCGAGCATCGTTTTTACAGCAGAAAAAATTCGTTTCTCTTCATTTCGCGCAGCAACAACAATGCTTACGGATTCTTTACTGTCAGGGACCGTCTCTTTTACGAGGAGAGGGATTTTCTGCAGTCCGACAAACCATTGAATAGCGATAAACAGAACAATAATTAGTGTTGCAAGCGCCGCCCACATCACGAGTACATCACCTCTTGCCAGTTAGTTTATCATGATCAGTCTGCATTACCTATTTACTTGCTTTGAACAACTATTGAAATGATTGCTCGTTCCTGAAAAAGGGAAAAGGGGATAGTATTCACAGATTACGAATCGGGAGAAGGTGTAGCAGGATGGTAAGAAAAAGTGTACTTCTTCATAACCGCCATGCCGGAAATGCCGGTGAGGACAGCCTGGTGAATGATCTGCGGGAAGTGATCGAAGAAGAGGTAGAAATCCTGCAGGTTTACAGCGCTGAGACAGCCGAAGAAACGTTGACGTTTCTGCGCAATGATCAAAATGAAATGGACAAGCTGTGGATTCTTGGAGGAGACGGCACCGTTCATTTGGCAGTTGAAGGGATTCGGTCACGGCAGCATATACCGGAAGTTGCGATTCTGCCAGCCGGAACTTGCAACGATACAGCCCGTTCACTGCAGCTTCCACTCAAGCCGCTTGAAGCATGTAAAGCTTCTTTACGAAAAGAACCAATCCTGCTCGATGCCGGTCTCTGCGGGGATGAGGCATTTATTAACTTTGCTGGGCTCGGCCTTATTGCAGATACGTCGGAAAATATTGATCCGGACTTAAAGGAAAAAACGGGAAGAGTCAGCTATTTTATCAGTGCCTGGCAGACGATGAGAGAAGCGGAGCCATTTACCTACTCGATGGAAGTGGACGGCGAACACTACCGCGGCGAGGCAGTGATGATTCTTGCTGCTAACGGTGGATTTTTAGGAACATCTGAACTTCCATCAGAAACGATCAGCATGACGGATGGGAAACTGGATTTGTTTATCATTAAAGTTGGAGGAAGATCGGTTTTCGGGGAATGGCTGCAGCAGAAGCTCACCTCTTCTTCGATTGAAGATGCGAAGAACGTTTCCTGGCTTCAGGGAAGCGAGATCATGCTGAAAACGGATCCGCCAAAAAAACTCGATCTGGACGGCGAATTGCGTAAAGCGGGCGAAGTGGAAATCACGGTTTTAAAACAGAGAATTCCGTTTATTACCGGCTGGAGCTAAACGAGGTTTCACTCGAAAGTAAAAAGGAAATAGGGCATTAGATGATAGAAAGGAGGAGAGGACATGCTTTGGACTATAATTTCGATTCTGCTTCTGATCTGGCTCGTTGGTCTGATCATTGATGTAGCAGGGGGCTTTATACATTTAGTATTAATTGTTGTACTTGTCGTCTTCATTATTCGAATGATCCGGGGACGCTGAATGAGCGGCATGGCCATCTATCAAATGGGCATGCCGTTCTTTTCGTACATGCACTTATGCGGCTTGCAAGCTAATGAAAAGGCGCTTGCGCTTGGAGGCTCTTTTTGCGATACTATTTAAAACCGCCGCTCAGCCGGTCGAACTGGAGGGATTTGCAGGTTATGAGAGTAAATGATATGGAAAAAGCACAGCAGGAATTTAAAGGCCAGCAGTTACAAAAAAACAAAGCATACTTTGAAGAACTTTCCAAAGGCCAGTCTCCAACATTTTATGTGCTGGCATGCTGTGATTCACGTACATCACCTACAACCGTTACGGGCCAGCCGCTCGGACGCCTTTTCATCCACCGCAACATCGCAAATCAGATAGTTGAAGGAGATGCGAGCGTTGAATCAAGCCTGTACTATGCAATCAATGTATTGAAGGTCCATTATATTCTTATTTTAGGGCATACGCACTGCGGCGGCGTGCAGGCAACAAAAGCGGAGCCTCATCCAGAAGTGCTCGAAAACTGGATTCAGCATGTGCGAACTTCTGTCAGTGGTTTTGAAGGAGAGATTCCGGAAGACGGGGAAACGCTGGAGCGTTATAATGTGCAGCAGCAGGTGCACAACGTGCAGCAGCTGGACGTGTATAAGCAGGCAGAGCGTCAAGTACCGGTCTTTGGAGCGTTGTTTCACATCGAAAACGGCGAGCTTGAATGGGTTGTGAAACCGGAAGAAGATATAGTTGAATAAGTGATGAAAAAGAGCTGTGCACACCGGACATTCGGCAGCACAGCTCTTTTTTCAAACGCTCTTTTCGTTAGTTGGCTTTTCGAAGGCTCTTGAGCATCTTTAATGATTTTCCAGTGCCGATCGCAACGGATTCCAGAGGATTTGGTGCCTGGTGTACAGGAACTACAATTTCATCAGACAGCCATTGTTCCATTCCTTGCAGGAGCGAGCCGCCGCCAGTAAGCATAACGCCACGGTCAACGATGTCCCCGCTCAATTCAGGAGGACAGTCTTCCAGTGTTGCTTTAATCGTCTCCAAAATTTGCTGCATTGCTTCATTGATAGCTTCCTGAATTTCCGTAGACGTTATTTCGATCGTATGCGGAAGGCCGCTGACCAAGTCACGTCCCCGGATTTCCATTTTTTGCTCGTCATGCTGCACGAGTGCATGGCCGATTTCCATTTTAATTTCCTCTGCTGTACGTGTGCCGATCATCAGATGATACTTTTTCCGAATGTATTGAACGATATCCTCGTCCAGCCGATCGCCGCCTACTCGAAGAGAATGGCTTGAGACGATACCGCCAAAGGAAATGATCGCCACTTCTGTCGTGCCACCGCCGATATCGACGATAACGTTTGCCACAGGCTCTTCCACTGGAAGATCTGCCCCGATCGCAGCTGCAACCGGTTCTTCGATGAGCTGTACATCTTTCGCACCGCTCTGACGAACCGCGTCTTGGATGGCGCGCTTTTCAACAGATGTTGCCCCGGATGGTGTGCATACGACAACATTTGGCTTGCGGATCGCTGTACCAAGTTTTTTAGATGCTTTTCGCATTAAATGCTTGATCAAGTCTGTCGTTACATCATAATCTGCAATAACGCCGTCTTTCATTGGACGTATCGCCACGATATTGCCCGGCGTTTTCCCGACCATCTGCTTTGCTTCCTCTCCAACAGCCAGCACCTCACCGGTACCGGTGTCGAGCGCAACCACAGAGGGTTCGTTTAAAATCATTCCTTTCTCTTTTGTATATACGAGCAGGTTTGCCGTTCCTAAGTCAATTCCGATTTGCAGAGCTGAAAACATAACTATCTTCCTCCGTTCACTTATTTGCTTTCCTACTAAACTACATTCTACGACCATACAATGTTTTGTACCGTTTTCCGTATCAAAAATTCTATAAAATCATCAAACACATCAGACGTCCCGGAAAATGAAGCAGCTGTTTTGCAGCTGTAAGACTAAATGTCTCAGCCTTTTGCTTCACCTGCGAACGCGATTGAAAAAACTACGTCTCCCAGGCTGCCTGCCAGGTGATTACATACGAGCTGATGGAAAGTTTGTGCTTCGTCTGAGTAACACGTGAAGCATTTACAGCGGTCTCCCTGAGAGCTTCTGGAGCAGAGGAAACCAGTAACGAGGGAAGCGACTTGAATGAAGAGCGGCAGATGCTCCTGGAACTGTGAAGCTGCCGGTCAGTCCGCATCCTTGAAGATTGTATCATGCGAGAAATTCGTGTAAAAGATAGATGGAGTGGGGTATAATGAAATTAAATAATTACCATTAAAAGGTTTTGTTAAGGACTGATGACCGTGTGGAGACAACTGAAATCACAGCGAAAGAAGCTTCAGATGAAACAGGCGGATGTCTGTCACGGCCTATGCTCCGTTTCGTACTACAGTAAAATCGAGAATGGCAGAGTCATTCCTGAAGAAAATCTGGCAGCTGCCCTTGGGGAACGGCTTCAGCTAACCGAAGGAACAAGCACCAAGTATTCGAACAGCAATTTAGCTGAATGGCTTTTGCTCCACACCACGCTTTTATCTGAAGAGGAGCCGTCTACTACCCCCTCTGCCAGTCAGGCCGATGGGAGAGAGGAAACAGCACTACTTTTCGTGTTGAAACTGCGTGAGCTTTTGAAAAAGCCTTATGCAGCTGACGCGGCCTGGAAGCTGTACAACCAGGCAGAGTGTGAACATCCCTCAGACAGCAGGGTCCGATTTCTGCTTCATAAAGCAAGAGGCGTTTTATATTATGCTGAAGGATGGCCTGAGCATGCCTCCCGCAGTCTGCTCCAAGCGTATTGTGCAGCAGCAGAAACGCAGCCGGCCGTCGACGAAATGATCGATCTGCACCTGTATGCAGCGCTGACGATGCTGGAGTCTGAGAATGAAGAGAGTGCTTATTTTCATGCTGCTGCATGTGTAAGGCTCGCTGCTGAGACAGGCGATGTGAAAAGCTGTACGAAAGCGATGGAGGCAGGAGCGGAGGCACTTTTATATGCAGGGTTGAAAGAGGAAGCGGAGCGCGATCTACTGCTCCTTCAGCAAAATATCACCGGTGAGAGCGGCGAGCGGACCTCGCTGATGCGGGGGAAGTATTACAGACAGCGTGGGCAGTCTGCCGAGGCGGCTTCGATGCTGCAGAAAAGCTATCGCTCCCGTGATGGGATGGACCGGCTGGAAGTCATTTATGAACTCGTCCACGTCTTTATGGAGATGGGTATGTACGAGGATGCACGAACCTGGACAGCGCATGCACAGACAACCATCGCGGAATTCGAATCCAACCATCCGCTTTCCTCCCGCGATACAGGCTGGAAGCATCTGTTTACATTTCTCTCCAGCTGCTGCAGCCAAAGCATGGACGAGACGAAAGAGATCGTGCTGCAGATCCTGCCTTACTTTGAAACGCGCGTACAGTGGAGGCACTGTCGGTACTTTTATAATTGGCTGGCTGAACACGCGTTGTCCAAGCAGGATGTGAAGGGCGGACTTTACTGGCGGACAAAAGCTGGAAACAGGCTTTTACCTTCGTCATAAAGGAGCAGACTTTCCCAGCCTCATTCGGAATTATGATATGATTAATCCGTTATTGAGCAGGAGAGGACATGTCATGAATGCGTGAGACTTATTCAGGAAAAGAAAAGCTGGCCCTGCTGGCTGCTGTCATGTGGCCGATCCTAGTCACACAGGTCGGGTTGTACATGATGAATTTTATCGATACCGCCATGTCCGGACATGCCGGAGCCGTGGATCTTGCTGGCGTAGCGGTGGGGAGCTCGTTGTGGATCCCGATCTTGACGGGAGTATCGGGAATATTAATGGCGCTGACGCCTATTCTCGCTCAGAATGCAGGGGCGGGAAAGAGTGAAAAGACTGCATTTTATGTGCAGCAGGGCATGTGGCTTGCGGCTGGATTAACGGCAGCAGTTGCCGTACTGGGCTTCTTTTTGCTCGACCCGGTGCTTGCACTTATGGATTTGGAGCCGGAAGCAGCCTACATAGCAAAGCACTATTTAATCGGACTGGCCGCAGGTATGCTGCCGCTGTTTTTGTACAATGCGCTGAGAGGTTTTATTGATTCACTTGGACAGACCCGCACAACAATGGTTATCACGCTGCTGGCTCTGCCGGTGAATACATTCTTCAACTATGTGCTGATTTTTGGGGCATTCGGCTTTCCGGAACTTGGCGGGATTGGAGCCGGTTATGCGTCGGCGATTACGTATTGGTTTATTTTTTCGGTTACTTTCTATACGACAGCCCGCGTGCGCCCGTTTTCCGGATTTGGCATTTACAGGGGATGGAGCGGTATATCCACAAAAGCATGGAAGGAGCTCCTGCTGCTTGGAATGCCAATCGGGTTAACGATTTTTTTTGAGACAAGCATTTTTTCAGCAGTAACCCTCCTTATGAGCCAATATTCGACAGAGGTAATCGCTGCTCATCAGGCAGCAGTGAACTTTGCCAGTCTGCTGTACATGATTCCGCTGAGCTTTGCTTTTGCCCTGACGATAGCCGTAGGTTATGAAGCCGGGGCAGAACGCCTTCACGATGCGGATTCATATACGAAAATCGGTATTATAGGAGCAGCTGTTATGGGAGTGGCTGCGTCGGTGATTATTTATCTGCTAAGGGAGCCGGCAGCATTTATATATACGCAGGATCCGGAGCTGGCAGAGCTGATCACCCTCTTTTTGCTGTACGCCGTGTTCTTTCAAATGTCGGATGCGGTAAATACACCAATCCAAGGAGTGCTCCGAGGCTATAAAGACGTTAATATCCCGTTTCTTATGGCGCTGGCAGCATTTTGGCTTATCGGCCTGCCGTCAGGACATGCGGCAGCAGTATGGACGCCGCTCGGTCCGTTTGGGTATTGGATCGGCTTAATTATCGGACTGACTGTCTGTGCGGCGATGCTGGCTTACCGCCTTAAGATCGTCAGGCAGCGTTTTCGACAGGCACGTTTGCAGAGCAATTGAACGTGGAACAGGTCCATAGAGAACCTGGAGTGTGACGCTATCGGAGCGAACGACGACTAATCAGGCAGGAATGCTGAATGAGGACGTGATATAGAATGCAGGAAATGATGCAGGCACTTGTCAGTAAACAAAAAGAGTACTTTTACGGCGGGCATACGCGGGGGATAGCGTTTCGTAAACGGCAGCTCCAGCTTCTGAAGGAGGCTGTTCAAAAGCGGGAATCCCAAATCGTGGAGGCGCTGAAAAAGGATTTGAATAAAGGAGAATTCGAAGCATATTTAACAGAGATCGGATTCTTTTACAGTGAACTTAAGGATATGTACAAAAACATGGATTACTGGGCTTCTCCTCAAAAGCAGAAAGCACCCATTTCCCATGTTGGCAGCAAAAGCTATGTCTATAAAGATCCTTACGGGGTCGCACTGATCATCAGCCCTTGGAACTATCCCTTCCAGCTTGCGATGACGCCGCTGATCGGAGCGATTGCCGCTGGCAACACGGCAATTGTTAAACCGTCTGAAATGACGCCCAATACGAGCATGGTCATTCGGGATATTGTTACGGCTACCTTTGCGGAAGAATATATCGCCGTTGTAGAAGGGGATGCGGAAGTTTCGAAAGCTCTTCTGGATCAAAAGCTGGACTATATCTTCTTTACGGGCTCTAAGCATACAGGGAAAAAAGTGATGGCTAAAGCAGCAGAGCGGCTGATTCCTGTTACATTGGAGCTTGGCGGTAAAAACCCCGCTATTGTAACAGAGGATGCCAACCTGAAGCTTGCAGCGAAACGGATCGTATGGGGAAAGTTCTTAAATGCTGGTCAAACGTGCGTTGCTCCGGATTACGTACTGATTCATGAATCATCGCGCCGAAAGTTTTTGAAGCTTGTGGTGCAGTACACGAAACGGTTCTTCGGTCCGGAGGTACGGGGGAAACGAAGCTATCCAAGAATCATATCGGAAGAGCATGTGGACAGACTGGCAGAGCTTCTTGATAAGGAGAAAATATTATACGGCGGCGCTTTTGATCGGGACAGCCGAAAGGTAGAGCCGACGATTATGATGGACGTCCAGCTGGATGATCCAGTTATGGAAGATGAAATATTTGGGCCGATTTTGCCGATCGTTTCGTATCAGTATGAGCATGAAGTGCTGGATTTTGTGCGGGAGAGGCCTAATCCGCTTGCCCTGTATCTGTTCACCGAAAATAAGGACACTGAGCAGATGATTATCAGCAACCTGTCTTTTGGAGGAGGCTGCATCAACGATACTATTATGCATATCAGCACGCCGTATCTTCCGTTTGGCGGGGTAGGAGAGAGCGGTCATGGAGCCTATCACGGGAAAGACAGCTTTGATACATTTACACATCGAAAAAGTATTCTAAAGCAAACGACGAAGTTTGATCTGCCGATCCGTTATAATCCTTCGCAGAAAACGTTAAATACGCTGAAAAAAATGTGGGAATAACGGCTGCAGCTTCAAAGATGTCAAACCAACCTTCATACGGCCTATCTTGCCGTTTGGGTACGAAAGGGATCCGGCTTTATTATCAAAGCCGGATCCCTTTTCGTTCATCTTATTGTTTTCGGTCTTTCTCATTAAACAAAAATCGATTCATCTTCATGATCAGTCTGAAAAAAAGCGGCATGAAGATCCAGACAGCAGCAAGCATCAGCAGTCCGTACGTCAGGACATACCCTAAGCCGAACTGTACATAATAAGCGACCAGGAACACAGGTGACAGTGCTGCCGGTATAAAGAAAATAACGGCGGTAACCCAGTAATAGAGCCTTAACGAACTGTCGTTTGGAACCTGTCCGTACAGCTTTTCAAAAAATGTTTTTAATGGATGCATCATTCTATCCTCCTGCTTTGTTCATCGAGCACGGCCGGCTCAGAAAAAATCGTAAATGAACGGAGGATAGTCCGGCAGAGCCCGCTGCAGGAGCCGTACCATATCCTCTTCTCCTTCAATCATGCCTTCTTCCCAAAGACGAACCGGCTTTTGTGCTCCCATAATGATAGCAGACAGCATATTAATATCAAGTTTGATCCCCTTTTTGGAAAGTTGCCGCAGCGATCGGTCTTCTTCATTTCGCGGAGGGAAAAACCGGACACGGGACGGGGGACCGGAATCTGCAGATAAAATATACGTTCCATCATTCCAAGGGCAAAATTCATCGCTCACATGCAGCATGACCGATTCATTTGTTTTCAGCTCGAGCGGGAGCAGGCTCAAAAGTGGCTCGCACGATACGATTCGCGCCATGAAATAAGAGGCTACATTCCGCTCTACCTTCGGATCCGGAAGCAGGAACGGCATCATATCATGCGCTCTGCCGGTAATCGATACCGTATCGGCCATGGAATCGTGATTGCGTATATAGCCCATAAGACCGCGACGCGCGTCCGGATCGAGCCAAATTATTTCATGTACGGTCATTTTTCTATCTTTCATTTCATAAATCATGTAGCCGAAGATATCATCACCACGGGTGTAAACCGCACAGGTTCCAGGCTTGCGTTTAAATGTATTCTTGCGCCACCATTCAGCTGACCTCACGACGGAACCATTGATGTTCGCGGCCCATCGATCATACACCGGACCAATTTTCTGGGCATCCGGCGTAATCCGGCTCACTTTGCCTTCACTGGGCTCAAACAACGGGAACTGCTCCCGTTTCAACACGCACGTTTCCTGATCGGCGTATAGTTCCCAGCCGAATCTGCGGTAAAACGGAATGGAAAAAGGATACAGCAGAGACAGGAGCCTGCCTTCTTTTCTCATTTGCTGAAGGGAATGGTAAAGCAGCTTGCCGACGTGTCCTTTGCGCCGCTCCTCCGGCCATGTAGCAACTCCGGAGACTCCGCCTGCCGGGATGCTCATGTCATAGAAGTAAATGTCCATCGGCAGGACGGCTGCTTTTGACAGCATCTCACCGTTTTCTTCAATCACCCACGTTTCCTGAGGATTCATATCAGCCAGGCGTGCTCTGCGCTGTTCTTCGGTCAGCTCGTACTGAAATGCAAATTCTGACATTTTTACTGCATGCTCTGCTTCTGATGACTTCAGCCGCCGGATCTCCACTTTTTACTCCCCCTTATCCTGATACATCTCGATCGCTTTTTTTCGTTCCAGTTTATGATCGACTGTCGGTTCGGGATAATCCTCCCCAATGGTACATGATGCTTGTTGTTGTTCTTCCTCCGGCATCTTGTGAGGTTCGTGAATCCATTTATCAGGAACATCCGCCAGCTCCGTCACATAACGTCTGATGAAAGAGCCATCCGGATCAAACCGTTCAGACTGACGGATCGGACTGAACACACGAAAATACGGTACTGCATCGGTGCCAGTCGAAGCGGCCCACTGCCAGCCCCCGACGTTTGAAGCCGGGTCATGATCAATCAGCTTATCAGCAAAATATGCTTCTCCTTCCCGCCAGTCAATATGGTAATCCTTTGTTAAAAAGGAGGCGGTGATCATGCGAAGCCTGTTATGCATCCATCCGGTTTCATTCAACTGGCGCATTCCGGCATCAACAATCGGGAACCCTGTACGACCCTCCTGCCAGGCTTGCAGGTTTTCTTTACTGGTCACCCATTCGAGCGAACGGAACTTCTCCTGGAATTCCTGGTCTGCCGTCTCCGGGAAATGATACATGATCATCGCGTAAAAATCTCTCCACGCAAGCTCTTTGATAAATGTTTCCGCACCCTGTCCGCCTTTATCTGCCGCTGCATGGTAAATACGTCTGACAGAGAGGGCGCCGGTGCGGATATAAGGGGACAGCCGACTCGTGCCGGCAACGGCGGGACGGTCTCGTTCCTTGTCATAGTGTGCTATACGGTCATCGATAAAATCCTCCAGTCTGTCGAGTGCGGCCGCTTCGCCAAGCGCCTGCCACTTACGGCTGCAGGAAGAGAGAACCTGCTCAAAGGCCTTTTCGCCGTCAGCAGAAAGCGATTGATGCGGATGATACCGCTTATGGAACTGGTCGTGATTATCATCGGCTTCCGCCGGTTTGTCTTCCTGCAGCCACTTGCGTGAAAAGGGAGTATATACTTTGTAAGGAGTGTCATCGTTTTTAACGATCTCGTCCGGCTCGTGTATATAGCTTCCCGGCGTGCTGGTAAACTGAATATCTGATTTTTCCAGGGTGCGAAAGGCTTCGCTGTCGCGTTCGTGTGAAAAAGGTGTATAATCCTCGATATAAAAGATTTCGCGCAGGGAGGAAGTCCGTTCAGCCAGCAGGCTGAATGCTTCTTCTACTGTACCTGAGAGAATATGAAGCTTCAGACCCGCCTCCTCGCATTGTGATTTGAACGAAGCTGCTGTTTGAAAAAAGTAATCATTGCTGCTATCTGTGTTATGCTGAAAATCCGGATGCAGATGAAAGAAAAACATCAGGTTGCCATCGTGCTCCTCTGCTGCATTCCAGGCAGCTTTCAGAGCAGGGTGGTCGTGAAAACGAAAATCATTTCGAAACCAGACGGCAAAAGTCGGCTGGGTCATAACAAAACACCTCCAAAAAAGTATCGTGCTGCTTGTGCCCGTTTTCATAAGGCGGGCCTGTCCCATCTAATTGATCGATGCTGGAGTGAAAGGATGTCCAATCAGCCCATGGCACAAAAAAAGACGAATTATCATGTAATTGGAATTGGAATCGGACCTGCTAATCTGGGGCTCGCCGCACTGTTAACGAAAGCGGAGGGGGTTACCTCTCTTTTCTTTGATGAATCGCCTGAATTTCAGTGGCATCCCGGTATGTTGATCGAAGGAGCAGATCTGCAGGTTCCGTTTTTAGCCGATCTGGTAACGATGGCAGATCCAACGAGCCCGTATTCTTTTTTGAACTATTTATCTTCACAAGGCCGGCTGCACGCCTTTTTCTTTTTTAACCGCTTCGATATCCCCCGGAGAGAATATAACTACTACGCCCGCTGGACCGCAGATCAACTGCATAACTGTCTCTTTGGAAGACGTGTAACAGATGTTACCTATGATCAAGGGTGCTACTGCGTGCAGGTGCTCGATCAGGAGACGAAAGTAGAAACGGTGTATTATGCTGATCATATCGTAGTTGGTACAGGAACAAAGCCGCTCATACCAGAGCCCCTGCAGGGCCATCCTCCCGAGGATGTGCTGCATACAAGTCAATATGTCATGCAGGAAGACAGTATTGCGGGAGCAGGCAGCGTGCTGATAGCTGGCTCAGGTCAAAGTGCAGCCGAAGTGTTTCTTGAGCTGCTTCAAAAAGATGACCGGCCTGAGCTGCACTGGTTTACCAGATCATCCGGTTTTTTTCAGCTGGAATCAGGTAAGCTCGGTCAGGAAATATTCTCTCCAGATTACATTAACTATTTCCATCAACTCCCGCTGGAGAGGAGACTGGAAGAGCTGCCTAATCTGACGCAGCTGCGAAATGGAGTGGAAGAAAGCACCTTGCATAAAATCTACGATGTTCTTTATCATCGTACAGCTGGTGGATATTCAAGCGGAGCTTGCATCCAGGCGAATACGGAAGTGGAGAATATTACAGCGAACAGCGATAGCTCGTACACCGTTACGCTTCGGCAGCATCAGCAGGAAGAAACATTCGATGTAACCGTCGACAGGGTGATTCTTGGAACCGGCTACAAGCCTGATGTACCGGAATGGCTTGACGTGCTCACAAAGGACGCGAACAGGGAAGGGGACGGATGGCTGAAAATCAACCGGCGTTTCGACGTATCCTTTCCTGACGAGCGGACCGGCAGGCTTTATACGCTAACTGATATCGTTCACTCGCATGGTGCCGGCGCGACCAATCTGGCACTAGCTGTTCATCGTAACGCAACGATCATCAATGACATTGCAGGCCGCACCGTTTATAAAGAAACAGGATCGAATGTGTTTCAGCGGTTCGGTGCCCCAGAATCTGTTGATAAAGGAGCAGAGTAGCTAATGCGACTCAGTGTGCTTGATCAGTCCCCTGTAGTGTACGGCGGCTCTGCCCGGATCTCTCTTCATCAGTCCATTGAACTGGCAGCTATGGCCGAAAAGCTGGACTATTACCGCTACTGGGCTGCAGAACATCACGATAGTCCAGGGTTAGCCTGTACCGCACCGGAAATACTGCTGAGCCGTATCGGCTCCCAAACAAGCGTCATCAGGCTTGGAACAGGGGGGCTGCTTTTGCCTCACTACAGTGCGTATCGTGCAGCTGAACTGTTTCATATGCTGGAAGCCCTGTATCCGGGCAGAATTGATGCCGGGATTGGCAGGGCGCCCGGCGGTATGCCTAGAGCTTCACTGGCATTAAGTGAAGGCCGTCCGCGGAATGCAGCAAGGTATCCAGAACAGCTGGAGGATCTTTTAAACTGGCTGCATGACCGGCCTGTAGAAAAATATGTGTACGGCGAGGCGAAAGCAGGCCCCTCAGTACGTACAGCGCCTCCAGTTTGGATTCTTGGCTCTTCAGAAAAGGGAGCAGCACTTGCTGCCGCGCATGGACTCCCATTTACATTTGCGCATTTCATTAATGAAGAGGAAACCGATCGAGCGGCAGCTGTTTATGTGGATCAGTTTCAATCCTCTGAGTGGTTGGACGAGCCTTATTTCATGGCTGCTGCTTCCGTTGTGTGTGCACCGACTGACAAAGAAGCGGAAAGGCTGGCAAAAAGCGTAGACTTAGCTGTATTATCAGCAGAAAAAGGGGCGCCTCTTCCGGAAATTCCGCATCCGGAAGAAGCAGAAGCCCACGACTGGTCCGGATATGATGGGGAGCGTCAGAAAGAAAATCGCCGCAGACTGATTGTCGGAAGCGCCAAGTCAGCTGCTTCTCAGCTGCAGGAGCTTGCTGCACGAACGAAAGCGCAGGAGCTGATGATTATCAGTAACCTGCACTCGCATGAAAACCGGATGCAGTCGTATCGGCTGATCGCTGAAGAACTACTACATCAATGAACGATGCGGAACTTTGCAGGTTCGGATTTTTCATCAAGCTCAACCGGAATCACCCGGTCAACCTCGGCCGGATATCTCGCCTGGCCAAGCGCACGGATGAACGCATGCAAGCTCTCTTCATCTCCTTGAGCTTCCATACGTACAGATCCATCCGGCTCATTGCGGACCCAACCTGAGAGCTCCCGCTGTAAGGCTTCGAGCTGTGCAAAATAACGAAATCCAACACCTTGCACACGGCCTGTCACGGTAATATCATAGCGGGGCATAATCAACCTCCTTTATAAAAGGCATATTCATCGATTATGTTCCCTGACACCGGATTTTTTACACCTGAAGCAGCAGCTTCAGCTGATTGAATTTTTAGAAAGGAAGCGGATGCAGTTATGATTCGAACAGGGTTATGGTTTATCTACTTTTTTATTCACTTGGTTCTGGTGATTCCCGGACTTGGAATTGCTCACATGCTGAAACGAAAGGACGGGGAAAAAGCTGACGCTTATATTCACAGGCGTGCGTACCTCTGGGCTGCAAGTCTTGTCAAGTTTGCCGGAGGGAAAATAGTCGTTCACGGAAACGAACAGCTGCCTGATGGACCTGTACTGTTTGTTGCTGGACATCAGGGCAACTTCGATATCCCGATACTACTTTCAACTGCTAATAGAAAAATCGGCTTTATTTCAAAGGTAGAGGTTAAAAAAATACCGCTCATCGGTTCTTGGATGAAGCTGCTTGACTGTGTGTTTATTGATCGAAAGGACCGGCGGCAGTCTGTAGCTGCTATCCGGGAAGGTTCTGAGAAGTTGAAGAATGGAAGCAGTCTGGTTATATTTCCGGAGGGTACGCGAAACCGGGGCGGAAAACCGGGGCAGTTTAAGAAAGGAAGCCTAAAGCTGGCGCAGTTATCCGGAGTGCCGATTGTTCCCGTTACAATCAATGGGTCGTACCGGTTAATGGAAGCGAACGGAGGAAAAATGAAGCCTGCTCGAGTCATCGTTACGTATGGAGAGCCGATTACGATTCATCAGGACAAGAAAATAGATGCAGCTGAGCTTGCTGCTCTTGTTCAACAGCGGGTAGAAGAACATTTGCCGGCTGCGGTTGAGAGTGAAAGCGTGTTGTAACAGGCGCATGGACGCAGCAACAATTAAATGCGATCCAGCTTCGTTCACAAGTTAAATGCAGCGGCAGTTTCAAGTACGGAATAGAAAGCGCAGCACGTACTCCTATGTAAAGAAAGAGAGCGGTCCGTATCTGGACCGCTCTCTTTCAGAGTGCTGATAAAGTCATTTTAGGTGAATAAGATTGCATCTGCCTGTATCTGCGGACCCTCGCTTTCCGGAGGGAACGGGCTCAGCTAACCGCTTCCTTCTTCCGTCGGAAGCGCTGGATCTTCGCCTCGTTCTAATCCTCTCGGAGTCGAGCTCCTTCGATGTAGGCAGCTGGCAGTACGTTTCATATACCTGGTTAATCAGCTTCCATACAGGATAAAACCTTCCCGATGAGACGTTTCAACATTGAATAGGAGTGTCCGGACTTCCTAGAAATCATGATAAACATAAAAAAGCAGTCGCTTCTGATTATCGTGAAACGTTATTTTCCAATAAGCAGATCTGTTTCCCGATGTGTCCGGCGGGGCGCAACAAGCAGTCTGAAGAATCTCTAGCGCTTTGTTTTGGAGCGGCAGATCGCACGAGCGGAGCCGGACTGGCTCTTGAAGGCTTCACGTGAGAAGCCTGAGTCCGAGTGAAGCCGCGCCATCCTCTCGTGCCTTTCTTCCCTTCATACAGGGGGTCACCCTGAGAAATAGCGGAAGGTCAGCCCAGGGCAGGCTAGGTAAGCAGAAGGGAAATAAAACCAAACGAATCAACATGTAAGTCGAAAGACTTTATCAACTCTGGAAAGAGCGGTCCGTATCTGGACCGCTCTCTTTCTTACTTTCGTTTATTCTTCGTTATCCGTACCCTCGTTATCTGTTTCTGCACCTTCAACGTCAAGCCACTCGTCAACGGTTTCACGGTTGTTGTCGATCCACTGCTGAGCAGCGTCTTCGATTTCCATGTCGTTTTCAGCTACGTCAAGCATGACTTCGTTCATGTCGTCAGCATCCCAATAAAAGTTGTCGAGGATGTCAAACGCAACTGGATGATCCTCTTCAAGACCTTCACGGACCATCGTGCGAATTTCTTCCTCTTCCTCGTAAACACCTTCCGGATCTTCCAGGAAGCGGATATCGTAAGAGTTAAACTTCCAGTGAGGCTGCCATGCTGTTACGACGATCGGGTCTTCATTGTCAATAGCAGCATCCAGAGCAGCGGTCATCGCAGCATCAGAACTTGGAGAAGCATCAATATCAAGATCATACACGTCGACCACTTCTTCAGTGGACATCATGATGCCCGCACCAGCGTCGATACCGATGATTTCATCAACGACATCAGAAGACAGTTCATCAATGCTCGTGATGTCCATGTAGTCAGGAACTGCAAGACCGGTGCGGCTTCCTTCCAGGTTCGCGCCAAGGTCTACCATGTCGTCCCCGTACTGTTCATACTCAGAAGCCATATCAGACGGGAGCCATGCACCGACAAATCCATCTGCGTCGCCATTCGCTACGCTGACCCACATCGGTGCCTGCTCAACGACAGTGAGCGTTACATCGTACCCTGCTTCCTCCAGAACCTTCGCAATCACGTTTGTGGAGGCAAGCTCCGATTCCCATGCTACATACGTCAGCTCAATTTCCTGGCCTTCCGGGCTGTAATCTTCATCTGCACCTGTGTTTTCTTCTCCGCAGGCAGCCAGCAGCAGTGCCGCCGCTCCTATTCCTGCTGATGTCTTCCAGATGTTCATGTTCGTCTTTTTCATGCTTGACAACCTCCTGCTAAATTTTGATACCACCGGGGTACCGTTTATTCGTTTGTATCCTGATCTTCAGGATAAAAAGGAATCAAGTCGAAAATTTCTCCGGATTTTACAGAGGCAGAAAGCCGCTGAAGCCAGTAATAATAAGGCTTGGACTCTTCTAATATAGTATACACTGATTTCGCTTCTTCCTTTACGCTTTCCGGAAGATTTTCCTGTGAGGAAAGCTCCAGGAGCTCTTTTTGTGCATGCCGGATTGATTCCAGGTTCAATGCGGCTTCGCGGTCCCATTTCTTACTGAAAAAATTGGAGAAAAACTTGAAAAAATCCCGTTCTGCTACATACGTATGCTTACGCTCGCCTTTTTTAAATGTTTTTTTGACGACGTTAAAGTCCTGCAGCTTGCGGACCCCGGTGCTCATGCTCGGCTTGCTCATTCCAAGCTCATCTCTCATCTGATCCAGCGTCATATCGCCTTCAAAATACATTGTCCCATACAAGGTTCCGGCGCTTCTGGTTACTCCGTAAAGATCCATCGTTTCCGCGAGGGAGTCAATGACCAGCTCTTTCGCATGATCAATCGTCTCACGGGCTTTCTCTTCGTGAAAGTCTGCCATTGGAGAGGACCTCCTTCATTCATGCTTTTTTCGCAAACTATCGGCCGTGTCATCTCCTGCTGCCGGAATGAAGTGGAAGATCAGATAAGAGAACACAGCACGGTCTGTTCAGTTTGTTAAAAAAATAATTAACGTTCTTAATGATACTTATATATTTTCGTTTGTAAACCCCCTGAGCCAAAAAAGACAGAAAAATCGTCGTAAAAAGAACGAAAAATGTAGGAGAGAGGGAATAATTCAGTGCGTGAAAGCAAAAAAACCGGCATGCATGAGGACATGCTGCCGGTTTCGTTTCCATTATCATGCGGTGAGTCTTGTACGAAAGGCTGTGACAGGTCGATGAAAAACCTGAATCAGCGGACCGATTAAAAACGCAATGATCAACGTCCCGATCCCGATCGGACCCCCGATGAAAAAAGCGGCAACCAGAATCATCAGCTCAAGCGCTGTTTTGGAGAAAGCCAAGCTTCTTCCAGTCAGCGTATGAAACACTATCATCGCGTGGTCAATCGGGTTACGGGCAAAGGAAGACTGAAGGTAAGAAGCAATGCCGGCGCCGCAGCATAAAATGCCAGCTGTTAAAATGGCTGCCTGCTGTATAAACGTAGCAGGAACGGCTTCTGCTAGGACAATAAGCATCCAGAAATCGATAAAGCTTCCAATTAAGAACATCGTAATAAGTGCTGAAAAATCAGGCTTTTGCTGCAATAATGCTGCATTAATGAGAATCAAAACGAAGCCGCCAATAAACGTCCAGCTCCCAACTGTAAGGCCGATCGACTCAGACAAACCGACAAAAAAGGCATCCCAGGGACCGGCTCCAAGACCGGCCGTAATAATCAAGCTGATTCCGAACGAAAGCGCCGCAAGGCCTGCTACATAAAATCCTGCTATAATGAAAAACGTACGCATAGTTAAAAACTCCTGTCTGGTAGCATAACTTGTTTAGTTTAGCATGATCGGGAGCAAAACAACAGAGGAGGCAGCGTGATGAAACCTACTCCGGATTCTTCCTATATTCAACAGCATCTGGCAAACGAGCGAACGTTTCTTGCATGGGTTCGAACCGCACTTGCAATGAAGGGAATTGGGTTTCTTGTGTTTGGAGCAGAGCTGCTTCTTTCGGATCAACAGGCAGGGAGAGGGGCAATCTGGATCAGCCTGCTCTCATTTACAGCAGGCGCAGCAGTATTGGGAATAGGTACATATTTATATTTCAAGCATCGTAAAACGATTAATACCGGAAGTTTTCAAGCCGCTTCAGGGACCGTTGCCGCAGCCGGACTGCTGAGCGGAGGCGTTCTGCTGCTTCTGCTTCTGTATGCATTTTATTTGTTCGTATAGTTCTATACAAATTGGAGGAAAGAAGCTATAATGAATGAATAATCATTCACAAATGGAGGGCTTATGATGACCGTTTCACAAGTATTGCAGCAATTCACTGAAAAAATGGAAGCAGACCCGCAGCATATCGAATCATTGACCTACACGTATGAATTTCACATTACGGATGAGGATAGTACCTATCAGCTGAAAATCGATCAGGGAGCCGCCGACTATGCAGAAGGAACACCCTGGGAACCAAAACTGGTGCTTGAAATGAGCCGGGAATACTTTCAAAAGCTTGCAGAAGACGATTTAAATGCAACCATGGCTTATATGAGCGGGAAACTGAAGGTAAAAGGAGATGTTTCACACGCACTGAAGTTTCAGTCGCTGCTTAAAAAGTATCAGCAGTAATCATGCTTCGTATAAAATGCAGAGAAAGCAGATTCAAGAATCTGCTTTCAGCTGCTTTTCGTATTTTGAGTCAAGCTTTTCTTCGATCTCAGAAACGGCCTGCTGGTCATTCATAATGTCACGTTTATTTTGTTCGACAAGCTCTTCAAAGCTGGTTCGATTAATACGTCGCATGTCATCCCATCCTTTTTATGTGGCTTCAAGAATAAGTATACACTAAATTCAGATAATTTAGATAACAGGTTTGTTACAATATATTGAACGTTAATAAAAGGAGGATGAAACGGATGCGGACTGCTTCTAGAACGAGTCAGGTGGAACGAATTATCATTCCGACGCCGTTCCTTGTCGGAGATGTGAATGTGTACTTGATAAGCGGAGACGTAAATATTCTAATTGATACAGGACCGGATACTCCGGAGGCGAAGCAGGCGCTGTTACAAGGTCTCAGGGGGAGAGGACTTGAAACAGAGGATATCGATCTCCTGATTTTGACACACCATCATCCCGATCATATCGGTCTTGCCGGAATGTTTACGGGCAAAACGAAAACGGCAGGGCATCCGCTCTTAAAACCTTGGCTTGAAAAGAATGAAGGACTTTACGAGCATATCGAAGCATTTTTTCGTCCATTCTTTAAAAGACATGGAATGGATGAGGAAGTGATTGAGCAGATCGTCCGCCAACAGGAGCGCTACAGGGAGTTTGTACAACCTGCAGAGATGACAGATGAACTGGAAGAGACCGTTCAGACGCCAATGCTGCCAGGATGGACAATTATCGAAACGCCCGGTCATGCCAGCACACATATCAGTCTGCTGCGTGAAGAAGACGGGCTGCTGGTTGCAGGTGATCATGTGATCAAACACATTTCCTCCAACGCCATCATTGAAGCACCCGCTTCAGCTGGAGCCGAACGCCCGAAAACACTGCTGGATTATCGGCAGTCATTAAAAAAGTGTGCAGGAACAGCGCTTATTTTTTCCGGGCACGGGGATATGATTACTAACCCGAGAACTTTGATCGAAAAAAGGCTGACGGCTCAGCTTCAGAAAGCGGATATGTTTTTATCAAAATTAGAACAGCCGATGACAGTGGCAGAGTTGACGAAAACAGTCTATGGTACCATGTTTAAGAAACAACCGGACCTCACGTTTTCCGAGACACTAGGTCATCTCGATTTGCTTGAGCAACAAGGCAGGGTGAGCGTCTGGATCGATGGAAACAAGGCGGTGTACGAATCGCTTCAGCTTTAGATGAATACGGAGGGCTTTGCTTCCGCATAAAAACCGAGCTGCATACACCCGCGCTCGGTTTTTATCTGATTTTACGCAAATTATGATTTCCTTAATAGCGTGAACCAGCTGACGATGGGTATGGATAGATTCGTATACCTGGAAACGAGGCGTAAGCTGCATAATCTGTTTAACGTTTTAACCGCTGTGCTTTTAAAAAGCTTAAAAAGAAAAGAAGCCAGGAAAAAAATCCAGGCTTCTTAATCAGTCCATTTTTCATGTTTAACACTACGGGCGATGCTGCGAGTCAAACTGCTCTTTGTACATTTTGCGCACTGTTTTCGGTGCCGTCCAGAGCGTCGGCAGAAGCAGCAGAGAAACCGGGACTGCAGTGAAGACGATAAAGGACTGCAGGGCATCGACGCTTCCTTCACCTAAATAGAGCAGAACAGATGCGACGGCTCCCATCAAAACGGCCCAAAATACACGAAGTCCGGCAGATGGCGTTGTTCCACCTGTAACTGCCATGGAAATCGAATAGCTCATGGAGTCACTCGTTGTAGCAACAAAAACAACGGTAACGATTAAAAACAGAATCGCAAGCACGGTTCCAAACGGCATTTGTTCTACAATAGCGATCATCGCCGCCGGCATACCGCCTTCATCTAAGGCACCGGAAACAGCACCTGCCTGCTGCAGTTCGTAGAAAATACCGGAACCACCTACAACAGAAAACCAGAAATTCGTTACTATTGGAGCGATAATGGCTACAGCGGTAACCAGCTCACGGATGGTTCTTCCTCTGGAAATACGGCTGATAAATATAGCCATCATTGGAGCATAACCGATAAACCATCCCCAGAAGAACAGCGTCCAAAACGACAGCCATGCTGTATCCTGGCGATAGAGACTCAGTTCAAAAAAGTCACGTACATATACCCCGGTTGTACCGATAAATGTATCGATAATAAAGCCGCCTGGACCAAGAATCAGCACAGCTCCAATCAAAAACATTGTTAAGATGACGTTCCATCTGCTGAGAAACTGAATTCCCCGGTGAACGCCGGTAACAGCTGAAACTGCGGCTACAGAAACGAGACCAAATACGATCAGGACTTGGGTAAGGAATGTATTGGGCAGTCCAAATACGGATTCAAAGCCGTACGCGGCCTGTAAGCCGAGAAAACCGATAGGTCCAATCGTTCCCGCTGCAACAGCAATGATAGAAAATGAATCAGCAAGTGTACCGACCGCATTTTTGTGAATGACTTTAGAACCGAAAACGGGATAAAGCAGTGTTCTCGGCTTCAGCGGCATGCCTTTATCATAGTGGGCGTGCATGAGAATGATAGCAGCAAGTGTACCTAGGACAGCCCAGGCGAGAAAGCCCAGTCAAGAAATGACTGCGCCATAGCTGGAATGACAGCGCCCGCCGTGCCTGGCTCTGCGTCGTACATTGGCGGTGTTTCAAGAAAGTGATACATCGGTTCGGCCGCAGCCCAGAAGACACCGCCTCCTGCCAGCAGCGTACACATAATAATGGATATCCATTTAAACGTACTAAATTCAGGTTTATCCATCGCACCGAGCTTAATTCTTCCAAAACGGGAAAAGGCAATAATAATGGCGATAAGAAACGTAGCGAGCATAAGCACTTGCCAAAATGCTCCGAAGTAAGTTGTTGCAAAGGTAAAGGACCAGTCAACGAAGCCCCCTACTGCTTCTGCATTGATCAGCGAAGCAATCACAAACGCGATCAGCAGTCCGCCGCTTATAACCATAACCGGCCAGTCTATTCTTGCATGTTTCATGTTTATTCTCCTTCATAAATACGGAACACATACTTTTCGTGCACAAGGAATGACAATACCAGTTACGAAGCGATGACGCAACAAAAAGAAACGAATTTAATGAAATCAGGGTCTATCGTTGACTGTTCAGGTTTCAAAAGACTCGCGGAGGGAATTAAACATAATTATCGCAGAGAAATACAATTCGCAACAGACAGTTGGTTCCCAGCACTATTTGTTATAGAATGGTAATCAGAGTGACTAACGATAGGATCGGAGGGATTTGTGTATGAGCAAAAATTCTAAATGGGTGACAGCCGGCTCGATTGCAGGCCTTTTGGCAGCGGCTGCAGCCGTAGCTTCAAGTCCAAAAGCCAGAAAAGGTGTTACACGAGCGGCTTCTGCTTCCAGCGTGCAGGTGAAAAACCTTATTGCATTGGTGCGGGATAATCGTGAAGAAGTAGTTCAGCATTTAAAGGCTTCGGGAGAAGAACTTTCCCGCGTAGTGGATCACGCTTCTGATGATGTCAAGCAGCTCATGGAGGCTTCTAAAAAGATGAAGTCCCATTTTGATGAAGTATCCCGAGTGCTTCAAGGAGTTAATACAGAGTGGAAAGACCTTCTTGAAGAAGTTAAAGAGGAGCCGAAACGAATCGATCAGGGAGACGTTGAACTTGAGCACGTTCCTGAACATGGTGAAGGGCCAAATAAATTGTAATAAAAAGAGGCTGGGACAAAATACTTCTCCAGCACGTAAAAAACGCTTTCGATGACCCAGGCGGGTCGTCGAAAGCGTTTTATTTGGGAGAAGCAAGAACGAATCTGTCTCATGGCCGTGAACTTTCTCTTGTTCACGGCCATGAAGGCGAATCCCAGTTCTTGTTTTATCTTGGCTTTGCCTCTCACCGACATCCTGGTGAAACGCAAATTCGCCTTCAGAAATCCAAAAACGGCTTCCAAGTCGGTTTTGCGCCGACCATAGAAAGCTCCAGTTTTCTCTTCCGAAAGCAGTTGGCGGATAGGTGCTTGTTGCGTTTCCCATCCTTCATTGTAATAAACCTTTCGGTTCGTCCCTTCCTTCGCCCTGGAACAATCGACGCGGAAAGGACAACTCGTACAGTCTTCACATTCGTAGACCTTGAATGTCCGCTCAAATCCTGATCGATCCTTTCGGCGGGACCTATAACGGAAGGGGACTTTTTGTCCGTTAGGACAGAGGAACGAATCCTCTTCCGGATCGGTTTTCGAATAACTGTTTCGATCATGGAAAGGATAAATGTATCAGCAGTACAAGCTGATCCATGTTATACTCTTTAAACATACGGATACCTCCGGTTTTGTTATGACTTGGTCGTTCTAACTTAACCTGAAGGTATCCTTTTTTTATCGGGAAATTAAGACCGTACGGTCTTGATCATGGGTTGATCGTGAAAAGACAAGAGACGCCTGCGGAAAAAGCAAGGGTTGAAGATCCACCGCCGCTGTTTTTGCGGCGGTTAGCTGAAGCCTTGCCCGCGGCAAGCGATTGGCATTGGAAGGATCAACCCCCTCATACAGAAAGCCCTCACCAAAAATGGTAAGGGCTTCTTTTAATGCTGGTTTTGTCCCAGCCTCTTTTTCCAGTTACATAAGGGGATAGCAATTCTACATGGTAAGGCGGTAAATAAAAAACCTGCTACTGAGGAAGCGTTTCGTCTTTTCTGTTCGATGCTTTAGAGAAGTACAATAAAAAGATGTTTTAATGCCTGTGAAACAGGCAACAGAAAAAATACACATATTATTAGGAGGTTTGATCGACTATGGCATTAACAAACGAACTGAAATCACTCCAAAAAATACAGTGTCCGGACGGTAAATGTGTTCTGTCTGTTTACTTGAACACCGATCCGTCTGATCCTGACCAGCAAAAAGGGGAATGGAAGATCCGCCTCAAGAACGGTATGAAACGAATTGATGAATATATCGAAGCCTCGGATGATCAAGAGGAGAAAAAAGCATATAAAAAGCTTCGTAAAAAAGTGGAAGAAGAAATCCATGGCAATCAGCCGAATTTACTGAAGAGTGTCATTATCTTCGCATCCGACCATGAAGATCTTTGGTCAGTCAATTATTTGCAAGTGCCGGTTGAAACCTCTTTCCATTGGGAAGAAACACCAGTGCTGGACCAGCTTGAAAGCCTGCAAAGCAGTTATCCGCGGGCTGGCGTTGTCATGCCGAATAATGATGAAGTACGTGTTATTGATACCTCGCTCGGGGAAGTCCACGACGAGTGGAGCTATGAGTTTGATTCCGGCAAGGAGGAGTGGACGTTTAAAGAAGGTCTCGCTTCGCAGGATCGAACCGCTTCCGGTGCGAGCCATGTGGATAAGTTCAAGCAGCGATTCGAGGAAAATAAATACCGTTTTTATAAAGACATGGCTCAAAAAGTGGAGAAAATTAAAAAAGACCACGGCTGGCAGGAAATTTACGTAGTCGGTGAAGCTGACATGGCCCGCACGTTTGGTGAAGTTCTTCAGACAGAGCCGGCAGGCTATGTGGAGAAGAACTTGAATAAAAAAGAAACGAAGCATGTATTAGCAGAAGTGTTTGATTAAAAATACGTGTTGAATGGCAATAAGAGCTGTCGCCGGATCATCCGGCGGCAGCTCTATTACTTTGAAAAAAGATCAGGCTGTCTGCTTGTTTGTTTGGTGAAGCCGGCCGGAGGATTTTCGGTATTCGAAAACGACACCTGCCATTGCAGCAAGCGTCAGCATGCCGCCAATGGACAAATAGATGGCACCGGACCCGACCGTATCAATCAAGAACCCGCCGATCACCGGACCGGTCATGCTGCCGAATCCGAACAGCACCGCTGTCATCACGTTACCCGTAGGCAGCAGATCAGCCGGAACCAAGTCTGCTAAATACGTAATCCCGAGTGAAAATAAAGAGCCGAGCAGCATGCCGGTTAAAACAAATCCGCTGAAAAGCAGTACGGAGGATTGTTCGATTAACGGCATTAGAAAGAAACTAACTGCTCCGGTGGTCATGAGTCCAAGCAAAACGCGGCTGCGCCCAATCCGGTCACTCAGCATCCCTAACGGGAACTGGGTTACGAGGCTTCCGAAAACGAACCCCGGAAGCAGAAACATAGTCGTCAGCTCCAAGTCGATGCCCATCCGCATGGCGTAGACAGGGTAGTTCCCGTGGATCGAGGCCTCCAGATAGCCGTAGCAAAAGCCGGGGAGCAGCGCAAACCATGCGAGTTTTATCACTTTTTTATACCTGCCGACGGTACCGAGCTTTGATGCAGTTTCCACATTTCCTGAAGGATATTCATTTTTTAAATACAGCATAAAGCAAAGTGCAACGAGGCTGAGCAGGGCAGAAATGACGAACGGAAGATAAAGATTGACATCTAAAAGCCGAACTGTCATCGGCCCAAGGCCAAAACCGAGTCCGAAAGACAAGCCATATAAAGCCAGCTGTCTGCCTCGTTTGGCAGGATCAGCTGTCGTACTGATCCACACTTGCGTTGAAAAGTGGATCAAGTTATCGGCAATCCCTACGATCATCCGCAGAACAAACCAGAACCAGAATGCCTGCCATAAGGGAATCAGCAGGACAGAGATGGTAACAAGCACCAGCCCGACCAGGATAACCGGCTTATAACCGTATTTTCGAACAGGCTGTTCGATAAAAGGGGAAACCAAAATAATTCCGATATAAAGAGCTGCTGCATTAAGACCATTGGCAGCAGAGGACGTGCCAGCATTTTCGAGCAGCACTGCAAGCACGGGCAGCAGCATACCCTGCGAAAATCCGGCGATCAGCACCATGCCGATCAGCACCCAGTAACGGAAGCCGGGTTTGTTAGCCATACGCATCACCTGCTTCGAGTAGTTAATATCCTTCACCTATTTTAGACTTCTTATGCAGATATGCAAGAAGCTTTTACGTGACGAAGCAGGGGGAGAAAGGTAAAATAGGAAGGGCAGATAACAGGAGGGATACAATGGATTTTACGTGGCAAGGCGAGTATTTTGAAACCGAATTTGAATTCGGCACATTGAAAATCAGCGGAAAAGAAGCACATGGCTTCCGCCCTTTTCAGCTGATGGTTTCATCCATTGCTGTGTGCAGTGCTTCGGTTTTGAGGCAGGTAATGGAAAAACAGCGGATGCAGGTTGATTCACTGACGGTTACCGCTGATGTGACGAGAGATGAAGAAGCTGCAAACCGTATTTCAGCAATTGCTCTTCACTACGTGATAAAAGGAAGCGGCCTTGCAGAGAAAAAGGTCGAAAAAGCGGTCTCACTTGCCGCAAAAAACTGTCCGATGGCACGCACTGTTGAAGGGGCTGTCGATCTGACAGAAACATTCGAAATCACGGAATAGACAAGTAGGCTGCTTTTACCGGCAAGACCGGTGAAAGTCAGCTTTTTTAGTCGCACGCAGAAGGCAGGAGGAGACCATCATGGCGGGAAAGCAGTACGACTTCACGAAAGGCAGCATCATGAAAAAAATGATTCTGTTCTCTTCGCCGATCTTTTTAACGAATATCCTGCAGACTTCGTATCAAGTGATTGATTCATTATGGGTAGGAAATCTGCTCGGCCCAAGTGCATTGGCAGCGACTGCTGTATCAGGCGTTGTCATTTTTACGATTTTATCGTTCATCATCGGAATTAATACGTCTGCATTGACGGTACTCTCCCAGTATAAAGGTGCCGGGAACGATGATGGATTAAAGAAGGCGTTGAATGCGTTTGTGGTGATTCTCGGGTCCCTCGCTCTTATTCTCGGGGTCATTGGCTTTGTATCAGCTGAATGGATCTTGAATGCAATGGGTACTCCGGCAGAGACGCTGCCGCTTGCTGCGCTTTATCTTCGCATAAACTTTGTTGGAATTTTATTTCTTTTTGGCTATAACTTTATTGCGACCGTGCTGAGAGCGCTTGGAGATAGTAAAACCCCGGTAAGGTTCGTCCTGTTGGCCGTGATACTGAATGCAGTATTGGACCCCATTTTTATCGCTGTATTGGATTTAGGGATCGCCGGAGCTGCTTATGCTACGATTCTGTCGCAGGGAACTGCCTTTTTGTATGGGCTTATTTATTCAGTTACAAAGGGAGGGGTTCCATTTTCCTTGCCGTCACTGCCCGCTGCTGAGCAAGCAAGAAGGATATTTAAGCTCGGCCTTCCATCCGGTCTTTCCATGATGGTTATTTCTGGCGGTGTGCTGGCAATCATGACGGTTGTTACGAGCTTCGGTGATGAAGTCACGGCAGGCTTCGGAGCTGCTCAGCGGTTAGACAGTCTCATTATGATTCCAGCACTGACGTTAGGATCTGCGATCAACAGCATGGCAGGTCAAAATATCGGCGCTGATAAGTGGGGCCGTGTTGGAGATATAACGAGAAGCGGACTGACGCTGATCGCGATCGTTTCCGTCAGTCTAAGCGCAGCTGTTTTTTTCAGTGCAGAATGGGCGGTCGGGTTGTTCGTGCAAGATCCGGAAACCGTGGCATTCGGCACGATGTATGTCCAGACAGTTGCGTTTTTCTACCCGTTTCTTGGGATTAACTTCGTCCTAAACGGTGTTGTCCGTGCTGCCGGGGGAATGATGCAGGTATTTATTTTGAATGTTATTTCATTTTGGATTCTCCGGTTTCCACTGACCTATCTCGCAGCTTCGATGTTTGGTGAAGCCGGCATCGGCATTGGCATGGGCGCTTCCTTAGTCTTGAGTGCCTTGATTGCTGCTGCTTATTACCGCTTCGGCGGTTGGAGAAGCATAAATATTATGGAAGACTCGAAAAAATGAAACAGACCCGCAGGAAAAACGTCTTTATCATCGAATATATCAATGAAAGACCTATGCTTTCGGGATAAGCCGGAACATCAGGCAAACAGGCATCGTGGAGGGATCATAATATGACGCAGGCAGAGGCACTTGTTCAAAAAACGTATTATAAACAAGTTGCAGGTGAAGAATATCATCAGTTTCCGGTCAGCCGGCTGGGGAATCTCCTGGCAGACTCGTTAAAGATAGGAGAAGGCGAAGAAGACGATATTCGATTTGCACAGGGAGAGGTCTACTATCACCATCAGGATTTAGAGGCTGCAGTATTTAAATGGGAGCAAGTTCAAGGAGAGCTGCACGGTTGGGCAGTGAAAAACATTGGTGATGCGCACTACGATTCCGGGTGGATGGAAGAAGCGAAAAGCAAGTATCTTTCTGTAAAAACAGAAGACAGTGTGCTTAGAAGCGAAACGGCTTTACAACTTCTCTCCATTTACGCAGAAGAAAAAGATCAGGCGAAAGTATATGAATACTTAGAGCTTGCTCTTGATATCGATCCGGATTATCCAGGTGTATCTGATCTTGCAAGAACCATCTACGAGGATTATAAAGATTGGAACAAAGCAGTGGACCTTGCCGTTAAAGAGGGGGCCAGAACGAATGATTTAAGCTGGTATCGTCATCTGCACGGGTACATAACATCCGGTTACACAGCGTCTTTTTCTCCGGAGTATTTTGATCTTCCGGCTAAAGACCTGGCAGAGAAAGACCACCGGCTGTTCCAGGACTTTATGGGAGCACTTACGACAGTTTACCGCGGCACGGATCAGTTTATTTACTGGGTGGCAGCGATGAACGGGATCTTTGCATCCATTGAATTGACTCGAAGACCTGACTGGGAGCAGATGGCAGCACTGCACCATGATGTCTACCTCGATCTGACAAATGGGGTGTTCATGGAGTCAGAGATGGAACCGGTTATGCCGGAGCTTCTCCGGCATTGGGAAATGCTGTCGGACGGACAGAATGCGGTTCTTGCTGTAGCAGCTCAAGCGGCATGGGAAGAGATTTATCCTGAAAAAGAATCCGTGCTCACAAGTCCATTGGATGAAGAAACAGAGCATGCATCGCTTGCCGTTGAAGAAATGCTCCGGTTACTGGAATCAATGGCTTCCTGGGTGGAAGCTGAGGAGCTTGATCCTTCAGGAACGACGGAGCCGCTCCGTGAAGACCTGGCTGCTATTCCGGGCTTAAGTACGATGATGGACCAGCGGGACGGGTTAACATTTGACCGTGTAAAGTGGCTGGAGGCAATCCGCACAGATTCTGATCGCGCTGAGCGGACGGCAGCTGAGCTTGCTCGAGCTGCAAAACGACTGCTTGACCGGCTCGAAGCTCAGCAGCGGTCAGTCGAAAATTCTCTTGAGCAGGACATTCAGTTTTATGAAGAAATGCTCAGCCGATTTAAAGGGCTTCGCAATACGCTGACAGACACACTTTCTGAAAAGCAGCAGAGCATTGTCGGCACCTATCAGAAAATGAAGCAGATGCAAAAGGAGCAGTTTGAGTCCAATGTGCCTTCTTTAATTAAAGCGAGTGAAGATGTGCTTGAAGATGAGGAAAAGCCGGTTAAAAATCTTCACGAAGATTTGAATGCGGCGATGAATACTCGTCTGCGCGCCTTCGTTGACGACGAGCTTTTCCCAATTTTCCGCCGTTCGCTTCAAGGATGGCTGAAAAATACAGAACAAGAGCTCCAGGAATCCCAGCTGTATCTGGATGAAAACAATGAAAGCTTAAACAGTATGATCGGCGAAGAAAAAATGCAGCTTCAGCTGGATTTTGCTCTGCTGGAAGACTGGCGCCGAGACTTAACGCGCATGATTAACCGGACGGAGCTTCCAGAAGAGAACATTATGGGCAGACTGGAGCCGAAGCAAATCATGCTGCGTAATGTCGGCAAATTTTTTGGAGAGATGCAGCAGAGCAAGTCATTTTTACTTCAGCAGTACAAGCGTCTTCTGGAGAATGATGATTTTCAGGATACAGCGGAGTCACTTTCCTATAAGCTGTTCTTTGAATTTGATCTATTTGAAAAAGCGATCCGTGCGGATGTCGATTCAGCCTTTACTGATGTCATTCTTCATATTGAGCAGGTAATGGAAGAGTATGAAACAGCGCTTGCTGAAACGCGGACAGAATTACAGCGGCTTCATGAGCACCCGGAATACTTTTACGACCCGCTTAAAATATTCAGCATGAGACACCGCCAGTGTGAGCGCCTTATCGGCCAGGACCGGCAGGCGTACAGCTGATTCAGCATTTAATAAAGCGCAGAGGCTCAGGCCTCTGCGCTTTTCAGGCTGTTGATAAAGTAATTTCAGGTGAATAACCTTGCATCTGCCTGCATCTGCGGACACTCGCTTTCCGGAGGGAACGGCCTCAGCTAACCGCTTCCTCCTGCTGTCCGCCGGGTCTTCGCTGCGTTCTGATTCTCCTGGAGCCGAAGACCTGCTAAATATCAGCTGTATCAGTCCGTTCATAGGATATAGCTGCATGACGAGTGCGAAAGTCGGTCTCCGGGTAGTAGGTGTTTTTCACGAGCAAATTCGGACCAAGGCAGGAAACAGCGGGACAGTGGCACGATAAAGAAGCTGCAGTTTTGGACTGCTGCCACTTATGGAATGCTTCCGGCAGGGTGTGGTCATCAATTGTTCCAAGCTCGCCGTCAGCATGAAAGTCCGTGACATGAATGGACCCGTCAAAAATGTTTAAATTTAAGCGTGACCGTCCATCGGGATCGTTTCTGACGGTAACGTTTGGCTCTGCCTGAAGCCTCTGCAGCAGTTCTAAATCCCGTTTATCTGAGCTGCACGCATAAAAAGGCAAGGTGCCGAACAGCATCCAAACGTCTGGATTGCGTACATCGAGAAGCCGATGGATCCCGTCTCGAATGTCATCAAGTGAAGAAGTTTCAAGGTGGGCAGCGAAGCTGGTTGGATACATCGGATGAACTTCATGCCGGGCAGCCCCCATCGAGACAATTTGTTCATGGATCGATTCTAAATGAGGCAGCGTTCGTTTATTCAACATCGTTTCAGCTGAAATCATCACGCCGCGCCGGCTTAGCTCCAAACTGTTTTCCACCATAGTGCGGAAGGCTTTCTCCCGCACTTGCTCCGGCGGTTTTTTCTCCATAACAGCAAAACCGATATCTGAAAAATCCTCGATACTTCCGTAATTGTGGGAAATATGCAGCACATCCAGGTAAGGTAAAATTTCTTCGTACCGCTTCAGCGGCATCGTTAAGTTAGAATTAATTTGCGTACGCGCACCTCGTTCATGTGCATAGCGGAGCAGAGGCACCACATAATGACGTACGGATCTCATGTTCAGCATTGGCTCTCCTCCGGTGATACTGAATGCGCGCAGAAACGGCACAGTGTCCAGGCTTTCCTTAATACGCTCAAATGAGAGTGCATCGGGATCCTTTTGCTGCAGACTGTAGCCGACAGCACAGTGTTCACAGCGCATATTGCAAAGGTTCGTTGTCGTAATTTCTATATTTGATAAGACAGCCCGGCCAAACTCAGTCTGATCCATATATGCTTCCCACGGATCATTTGCAGGGGATATCTTCGTTATATTCGTCATTCTATCGTCCTTTCTGCTTTCCATACCTGTTTTAAAGCAGGAGTTTTGCTTCTGCCATTCATAGTTTAACAGCTTCAGGCGACTTGCAGGAGGTTTTTCGTAAAGAGAGTGCAGGAATATAATTGAGTTTCTGGGCTGGCGTGATAGAATGGTACATTGGATAAGGAAAGGAGCATCATAGATGAACAAGCAGGAAAAATGGACGAGCCTTCATGACCGCATGGAGCGACTCTCAAATATGGTAGATCAGCTTGATCTTGAGCGGACGGAAGTGGAGGATATTGACCGGATGATTCTCATGCTGGAAGAGCTCGAAGAAAAATGCCGTCAGTATCGCAGGGAAGAGGAGTGACCGGGCATGCCTACGATTTATTTGATCCGGCACGGTCAGTCTGAAGCAAACGCAGGCGGTATCATTCAAGGACAGTCTGACTATCCACTTTCTTCATTAGGGAAAAAGGAAGGGAAAGCTGCTGCAGCCTGGATGGAGCAGGTACACTTGGATGCCATTTACGCCAGCGACCTTGAGCGGGCATCCCAAACGGCTGCTTACCTCGCTGAAACGCGCTCATTGCGAGTAAAAGAATCTGCGTTGTTCAGAGAAGCGGCTCTTGGTCCGCTTGAGGGCAGAACGAAACATGAAATTATAGCTGCTTATCCGGAGTTAAAGAAAAAAAGACTTGCAGCCTCGGGAATACCGGGCACAGAAAACTTCGAACAATTAACAGACAGATGCAGAAAGATAGTCAGGCTGCTTTGCTCGCATGAAGACGAAGCCGTAGCTGCTGCTGTTTCACATGGCGGATTTATCAGTATTTTGCTGATGTATTTATCAGCCGGGGACAGCTGGCCTGAGGTGCACAATCCATACATGATCTCAAACACTGGCATTACGAAACTGGAACTGCGGAAAAACGGTACGGCATTTTTTCACTTTGTAAACAGTACAGTCCATACGATACCTGCTAACAGAAGGAGCTGATCAACGTGGCTACAGTAACAATTGAGCTTGTACGACCATACCGGTTCGATCAGGCGTTGAAACGGTTGTCCATTGACCCGCTTCTTCAACTTAATCATGAGCATCAGGAACTGTTCGTACCGCTTTGGATTGACGATAAACCGGTGCCGGTGCGGATGCTGCAGACTGGCTCAATGGAGCGGCCCGTTTTTCAGCTGGAATGGGACGAAGCGGACGAAAAAGCAGTCACTTCTGAAGTTGCGCGACTGTTTCAGTGGGAAACAGATTTAGGCGCGGTAGCCGATGCGTTTAAAGGAACGGAATTGGATCCGCTCTTTCAACAATTTCGTCATACTCCGTTTATATGTGATTTTCAGCGGTACGGCTCTCTCGTTAAAACGATCATTCATCAGCAGCTGAACATGACCTTTGCCTTTACACTGAGCACACGGTTTGTGCATGAAACAGGATTTGAGAAAAGCGGTGTCTGGTTCTATCCATATCCGGAAACCACCGCCGCACTGGGTGTAGCTGATCTAAGGGAATTGCAGTTCAGCGGCAGAAAAGCGGAATATGTCATTGATACTTCCGCGCTGATCGCTGAGGGGCGTTTGTCGCTCGACTCACTTGTCCTTAAGGATAAAGAAGAAGCAGTTGCAGCGTTAAAAGCGGTTCGCGGAATCGGTCGATGGACTGCTGAAAATTTTCTCATGTTCGGGCTGGGTGAGCTGGATTTATTTCCTGTTCAGGATATTGGGCTTCAAAACGGATGGAAAAAATTGAGAGGTTTAGATCAAAAGCCAAAGGCAGAAGAATTGGATTACGTTGCAAAAGCGTGGCCTCCTTATCGGACATACGCTGCCCTTTATCTATGGGAAAGCATTGAAAGTCCGCCTCTATAGAAAGGAGAATAACTGTGGCTCAAAAACAAGTGACCATAAAGAAAGGCCAGCGTTTCCCACTTACGATAAAGCGGCTCGGGATCGATGGAGAAGGCGTCGGCTTTTTTAAGAAACAGGTTGTGTTCGTGGATGGAGCGCTGCCGGGGGAAGAGGTTGTCTGTGAAACAGTCAGCGTGTCCTCTAAATTTGCACGGGCAAAGCTCGTCAAGATTCGTAAATCTTCTCCTGACAGGCAGAAGGCACCGTGCCCGGTATATGACCGCTGCGGCGGGTGCCAGCTGCAGCATTTGTCTTATGAAGCGCAGCTGCGCGAAAAACAGGATCTCGTCCGCCAGTCATTTGAGCGGTATACGTCAATTAAAACGGCTTCTTTATTAAAAGAAACGATTGGCATGGAGCATCCATGGCGATATCGCAATAAGGGGCAAATGCAGGCCGGCATGCTGAACGGGCACGTGATCGCCGGTTTGTACGAAAAACACAGCAACCGACTGTTGAACATCGACGCTTGTATCGTCCAGCACGAAACGATCGATCACGTCACCAATGAAGTGAAGGAAGCGGCCGAGGCCTGCGGCATATCGATCTACCATCCGAAAAAGCATAAAGGTTTTCTGCGGACGATTGTAACCAGGCAGGGATTTCATACAAATGAAACTCAGCTCGTCCTCGTCACAGCATCTGAAACATTTCCCGAAAAAGAAGCCTTTTTATCTGAAATACGCAGCAGGCTCCCAAACCTGACATCCATCATGCAAAATATTAATGAGAAGAAAACCCCTCTCGTGTTCGGAGAGAAAACCATTCCTCTCGCTGGAGAAACTAGTATCCGGGAAACGTTATCAGGAAACGTATTTGAGCTCTCAGCCAGAGCCTTTTTTCAGCTGAACCCGTCTCAGACGATTGCGCTGTATACCGAAGCAATAAGAGCAGCAAATCTGACCGGCTCGGAAAATGTAGTAGATGCTTACTGCGGAACGGGAACGATAGGCATATGGGCAGCCGGGCAGGCGCATGAGGTCAGGGGTATGGATACGGTTCAGGATGCGATCAGCGATGCGGAGCATAATGCTTGCCTGAATGGATTGAGCAATCTTTCATTTGAAACTGGCAGAGCAGAGGATGTGCTGCCGGCTTGGGAAAATGATGGATGGAAAGCAGACGTCATAATCGTCGATCCGCCTCGTACCGGTTTGGCTGATAGTCTGCTGAAAACACTAACAAAAATAAAACCCAGGCGACTGGTATACGTATCCTGCAACCCGTCGACATTGGCAAAAAATGCTGCGGTGTTAGCTGAACGAGGAGGCTACCGGCTTGAATCGCTGCAGCCTGTTGATATGTTTCCGCACACAGCCCAAGTGGAAACCGTCGCTTCTTTCGTTCAATCGTGAACAAAGAAGACTGTTTTACAGACATGAATACGAACTGAATTTACTGTCACAGCAAGCGGAGCTCTTTCGAGAGCCCGCTCTTTTTTTGTTTGACGATTACCGGTCCGAAGCGTTACATATTAATGAAAATACAGGTATGCCGTGGTAGACAGCAGGAGGAAAAAACCGAGTCGTTTCTCTTCGAAAGCGAGTGTTTTCATGAACAGGCCAATTAAAGGCAGTTATCCGTGGTAACGTGATCGACGTTCCGAAATGGAAGCTGTCTTGTTGAATTGGGTAATAGGCATATTTCCAGTCGATGATAAGGAGCGGAACACAGATAATTCGTTCATTAGTTACATTTTATTCATCTACGTTCGTTATACAGATATTAATCATCCTTTGTACTAACGATATATTGTGTAAAAGAATATATTAAAGGAATATTTAACTGTTTTTCTGCATAATTCATGACAGGAAGTGGTATAGGACATTAATTGTCACTATTTAAGGAGGGTACGGAATGTCGGATGAACAGAACAGTCAAGATAAAAGCTATGTACTTACGGGTTCTCTTATAGGTGCAGGTATTGGATTTCTATCCAGCAGTAAAGGTGCCCGAACTCTGCTTTCCAAAGCAGCAAAAACGGAGGCAGCAAGAGCACTTGGATTTCAGGTGAGGCGAACGCTTCAGGACATGCTGATCGAACAGGCTTCCAACAATCTCAGAAAACAGGTGGATGGCTATTTTCAAAATATGGACAGCGGTCCGGCTCAAAAGCTGATGGAAGCCGGTAAAGATAAGCTTCTTGGCTCTGGGAATAAGTCCAACGATCAACAAGCCGAGAAGGAGAACAATGATTTAAACGAGCGCCTGGACCGGTTGGAAAAAATGGTGTCCGAGCTCGCAGATAAAAAATAATTGAAAGGCGGTTTTTCATTATGGCAGAAGAAGAAAAAGACGAGAAGCAGCAGGAAAAAGAATCCGGCAGCAAAGGGCCGGGCACTATTAAATCTACATTTGTAGGAGCCGTCATCGGTGGAGCCGCCGGCTACTATTTCAGTCCGAAAAACCGGGAGAAGCTGATGGATAAGTGGGAAACAATTGATAAAGAGGAATGGAAGCAAAAGAGTGCCAGCCTGGCTGGAAAGCTGAAAGAAACAGCATCCGGGTCAGGCGGCTCCCTGAAACAGAAAGTAAAGGAGCCGATTAAAAAGCTTCTTGGTGCAGACGGCAGTAAAGAAGAGGATGACGAGAACGAAAACGAAGAAGAGGAAGAAACGGAAGACGACAATCAATCTGAGGAAAGCGAAGAAAAAAGCAGTACAGAAGAAGAAAATGAACAATTGAAAGACCGGATTAACAGCCTTGAAGAAAAGCTGGAAAAGCTCATCGCCTCAAATTCTGATTCGTCCGACGAGGAAGAAGATGATGATGAAGAAGAGGAAGATGAATCAGAAGAAGAGGAAGAAGAGGAAAGCGGGTCCGGAAAAGAAACGGAAGTAGAAGGCAAGTCCGGATCTTCGAAAAAGAAATAGAACTAACAGAAGGAGCTGCGCTATGCCGGGAATAAAAAATGAAAAAGACGTTATTCTTCAGATGATGATCGAAGCATGCAATGACAATGAAGACTACACACTTCCGGTAACAGTCAATGTGAATGGCTCTATTATCAGCGGCGACCTCATTGGCGCTGAGCGTTATTTCACAGAATTTAAAGAGGCGTTTGATACTGATCTCGATGCAGATAAAGGAATTTATGAAAGTCTCGAGAAAGCTGCGGAGAAGCTCAGCTCCGGAGAAGAACCGGAAATTAATTATATTCATATTGCAGACGCCAAATTGTTCGATGAATCAGGGACGGCCCTCCCATCTAAAGGAGCCGTTCTCTGGCGCGGGAAGCTGAAGGAAGTAGATGGTTTCTTTTTAGGGAAAGTAAAAGAGTCCTCATAAAGGAGGTGCTTTCATGGCAGAAGAAGAGTCCTCCGACGGGATCATAGAAAAAGCAAAAAAGGTAAAAGAAAAAGTAAAAGACGAAGTAAAAGACGATGCAGAAGATGCGGTAGATTCATTGGAAGATCATTTTCCGGAGGTAGACCGGGCGGAATCTGCCTTCAAGATTGCGAAGGATTTGTATGACAAATTTCAGCATGCAAAAGAGAAGAAAGAAGAGTTTAAAGAAAACTTTGAAGAAGCCGGCGAGAAGCTGAAAGAAACAGCTGAAAAAGCGAAAGAACGAACAGAAGACATTAAACACGAGTTGAAAGGCCAGGCAGAGAATGCGAAGGAAGAAGTAAAGGATAACGCCCTGAGCAGTCATGAATCTGACGGTGGAGACGGGGTTAAAAAGGCCAGTGACATCAAGGGATACTCCAGCGTGAAGGGGGCGAGCCGCATTAAAGGGGCGGCACAGCTGAAAAAGTATTAGTATAAAAATAATGAAAGAAGGAGAGATAGGAACATGGCTATTCAGAAGAGCACCGATTCGTCCAGTCTTGCAGAGGTTATCGACCGGATTCTTGATAAAGGGATTGTCATCGACTTGTACGCGCGAATTTCACTAGTCGGCATTGAGCTGATTACGATTGAAGCACGTGTCGTTATTGCAAGTGTTGATACGTGGCTGCGATACGCAGAAGCGGTTGGACTGCTGCGGGACGAAGTACAAGGCGAAATTGACAGCGATTTATCTGACAGCGGCAGAGAACAGCTTAACTTTGCATAACGAATAGACAGCTTAGGAGGACGGCAGGATCGTCCTCCTCTTTACCATGCAGTGAAGGAGGGATTATCGTGAAGGCAAATGAACTGATTGAAGCAGTCAAAGATTTTTTTGAAGAGCATCTGTCCCCGGTACTTCGGATTACGGCCATCTCCAATAAAGGTAATTATTGGGAAGTGGGCGTGGAAATGATCGAAGAAAAAGAATACATGAAGCGGTACGGCCGCGACCAGCTGGTCGGAACCTATATGGTACGTGTTAACAATAAAAATGAAGTGACTTCTTTTGAACGAACGGCGCTTAGACAGCGAACTTCAACAGATATTTATCAGGAACAGGAGGCAGAATAAGTATGGCTGCGCAGAAGCAGGCACAAACAAGACGGGAAATCAGCGCGAGAAAATCCGGTGGAGTGCGCAGCGCACCCTCACAATCACTGGGAAAACCTGCCGAGAAAAAGCAGGAGCCTAGAAAACCTGTAAGGGAACAGGCATCCTATATTAAAACCGATGAAATTAACCACTACATTCACCGGATTTCCAGGGTTCTGGAAGCTGGATATCCGGTTCATGTTACCGGTCGGGCAGGAGCAGGGAAAACAGCACTCGCGATGGAAGCGGCAAAAAGCAGAGGACGCCCGGTGACGCTCATCACCGGTAACCACGAGATGAATAACGAGGATCTTTTAGGCGGGATCACCGGTGTCACGAGCACCAAGCTTGTGGATAATTTTATTCGTCAAGTTTACAAAAAAGAGGTAAACATTAAGGAAGACTGGACGCCGGGCAGGCTGGTGGAAGCTTGTGAAAAAGGACATACGGTAATCTACGACGAATTTTCCCGCTCTACTGCGGAAACGAACAACCTGTTCTTATCTATTTTGGAAGAGGGCCTCGTGCCGCTTTACGGAACGAAGCAGAAAAAGCGCTACGTCCAGGTCCATCCCGATTTCCGGATCTTGTTTACATCTAATCCGGAGGAGTATGCCGGTGTATTCGAGAAACAGGACGCGCTTATGGACAGATTAGTGACGATGGAAGTGCACTATACGCAAAAAACGATGGAAACGATCATTCAAAAGCGTGCAGAAGTACGCCATAAGGATGCGAAAATGATCTGGAGCCTTCTCCGTAAAATAAAAGATGCTACAGATGCGGAAAACGGGTTTGTGAGCCTTCGGTCTGCGCTTATGATCACCTCCGTTGCGAAAAAAGCGAATATTGCGCTGGAGCCTGACAATAAGGAGTTTACGGAGGTATGCACCGATATTTTGAGCGGAGAGCTTGTTCGTTTCGGCGGTGCCCCGGACTTTCAGCAGGCTGCGACAGCAGTCAGGAAAGGCCTTAAAGAAGTGCAGGGGGAATAGAAATGGGATTTTATATGTTTGCAGTTGTTCCGGGAGCGCAAAAGCCGGCGGTACGGCATGTAACGTTTGACGGGACGGAGTATCCGGTCCGGACGATCACGTATAAAGACGTAAGCGTCGTCGCAGCGGAAGCCCCGGTCAAAATATATGAACCGAATCGAAAAAATGCGAAAGCCCACCAGGATACGGTAGCGGCTGTCATGAAAGACTGTACAGTCATTCCCGTGAGCTTCGGAAACGTTGTAGAATCCGAGGCGGATGTAAAGGAATTCGCCAGTCAGCTTTACGGAAAATTTAAACAGATTTTCCCGAAAATCGAAGGGAAAATGGAAGTTGGTCTGAAGCTGACGGGAAAAAAAGAGTGGATGAAAGAGCAGGCGATGAAAAATCCGGCGCTTAAAAAAATGCAGCAGCAGCTGAACAGCCGCTCGAGACCTTCCACTTACTATGAAAACCTGGCAGCAGGGGAAGCATCGAAAAAGTTCGTTACGTCCTTCCATGAGGAGTTTGAAAAAGAAGTATTCCAGCCGCTCGCAAAGATCGCTGATGCAGCTAAATCAAACGAAACGATAAACGAACGGATGCTCTTAAACGCAGCATTCTTGCTTGACGCTGAAAAGGAAGAAGCATTTGATAAAGAAGTAAACCGGATCTATGAAAAGTGGAAGGACCGGATCGATTTTTCCTATACAGGTCCCTGGCCGGCTTACAACTTTATTGATCTGAAAGTGAAAGCAGGAAGCCCATGATTTTCAAACTGTTCACCTGGCCAATTGACACAGTAAAGTTTGTCGGTGAAAAGGTGAAAGAGGAAGTCGACAAAGAGCTGTATGATCTGGAAACGATTCAAAAGAAGCTGGCGCGGCTTCAGATGATGCTGGAGCTTGGAGATATCTCCGAGGAAGCATATGACCGTGAAGAAGCTATTCTGCTGGAACGATACCGGATTGCTAAACAGCTGGAACAGGAGGGGGGATAATCAATGTCGCTAATTTACGTTTTCGGATTTGTGCCGGAAGGCGAGGAGAAGTCAGGCTTGCCCGGAATCGAACCTCAGACAGAAGTGGCCTATGTCACGTCGTCCGGCGTTTCTGCAGCCTGTTGTGAAGTGCCTGAATCTGATTATTCGCAGGAGGCTCTGCAAGGTAATGTGGAAAATATGCATTGGCTGAAGGACAGAGCTTATCACCATCACCACATTATGCATGAACTGCAGCAGCATGCTTCGATGGTTATTCCGCTGAGCTTTGGGACAGTATATGAGCAAACGGCCGGCTTGAAAACAGTACTTGATGAGCGGGCTGCGACGATGCAGCAATTATTTTCTGATCTGAAAGGAAAGCAGGAATGGAGTATGAAGCTCTATGCGGACCGTGCTAAGTTCGATCCGCAGTTTCAACAAAACGAATCTGATATCCAAGCAAAATATGAAGAGATTGAAAAACTGCCGAGAGGCAAACAGTTTTTTGAAAAGAAGAAGCTTGGCAACTGGTTGAAAGAGAAAGCAGATGAAGAGCTTCGAAAGATAGGCGAGCGGCTGCACGCTCTGCTTGAGCCGTATTCGTCCGATTCAGTCCGAAAAAAGGTATGGGAGAAAAAGCTCAGCGGCCGGACAGAGGACATGGTATGGAACGGCGTCTACTTGTTTAAAGATGCAGAAGCTGCTGCTGCAGCGGCTGACATTTTACGAAGCGAGCAGGATCAATTTAATAAAGAAGAAACTGGTATACAAATTGAGGCGGCTGGACCTTGGCCTCCCTATCATTTCGCGGTGCTGGAACAAAAAGAAACGACCAGTTAGGAGGAGAAGCCGGTGCTTCAGGAACTGGACAAAGATAAAGATGTTGCGCTGCTGGATGTTCTCGATGCCGTTTTGGAAAAAGGTGTCGTATTGAAAGGGGATATCATGATTTCCATAGCTGATATCGACCTTGTTTATCTGGACCTGCGTATCCTGCTGACGTCGGTGGATACGCTGATAAAAAGCACAGAGCGCAAGCACGAACTTGAGGAGGAATCGACATGAATCAAACTCCGGAACTGCTGAACAGCCATCCGGGCCGAGTGTCGCTCGATCCTGACAAGGCGCAGGAGGGCCTCGCCGAGCTGGTATTGACGGTGATTGAGCTTGTCCGACAGCTTGTCGAACGGCAGGCAATGAGACGAGTGGACAGCGGGACGCTCACAGATGAGGAAATTGAAAGACTCGGTGAAGCATTATACACACTCGAAGAAAAAATGGAAGAGATGAAAGACTATTTTGGATTGACCGCAGAGGATCTGAATATTGATCTCGGGCCTCTCGGAAACCTATTATAAAGGAGTCGATTCGATCATGTCAGATTTCGATGCGATAAAACACCCAACGGCTTCAAACAGTCTTGTCGATGTGCTGGAAACTGTATTGGATAAAGGTGTGGTGATTGCAGGCGATATTTCGATCAGCCTCGCTGAAGTAGAGCTGATTACGATTCGGATCCGTCTGCTCGTAGCCTCAGTAGATAAGGCGAAAGAAATTGGAATGGACTGGTGGGAAACCGACCCATACTACTCGTCAAAAGGCGTGGAGCTGCAGCGTGAGAATGACGAGCTTCATGATAAAATTCAGCGGCTTGAAGACAGACTGCTTGCTCAGGAAGAAAGCAGTAAAAAATAGAAGCGCCGACAGGAAGGCAGAGGTATCCGTAAACCGGTGCTCTGCTTTTTTGGTGTGGCAGCCGGGCTGACGTTTCTTTATACTGGAGAGAGCCGGTACATAACAAACTTTTAAAAAAGCGGGGTGAGGGCCATGGAGGCTGCAGTCATTTTCTCTATGGGGCTGCTGTTCATGTTAGCCATTAATTTTCTTGGCAGAAGGTTCATCCCTGGTGTTAATCAGTCTGCCGACCAGCTGATTATTATTTCAATTCTTCAGGCCGCTGCTATTGTACTGATTGTCTTATTTGTTTTTTGACGAAGGGAATCTGTATCCGGAGCTTTGGCCGGTAAAGGGAAGGGAGTAACGAATGAACACGATGTGGCTCATTTTTTGGGTGCTGCTGCCGCTGTTTGCTTTTATGAGCATCCGCAGGAGACGGAAGGCTGGATTAGAGGGCTGGAAAACAGCCGTCACACCAATAAGTATGCTGAGCGCAGCAGTTATCATAGCGGTACCTTATACATTTAGTTTGCCTTATGAAACGCCCGCTGCTGCAGCAGCGTTTGTCCTTTTGATTGTCGGGGCCCTTTTTACAAAGTATAACCGAGCCCCTGAGCAGGGAGCAGCTTAGTGTTACATCGCTGAACCTGCGGTACGAGGTGATGGAAACGACGAACAGTATAAGAAAACGAAGCGGGTCTGTCCCCGTTCAGACTTGCGCCTCCGCCGGACACATCGGGAAAACGACTCTGATTCGTGGAGAACAACGTCACGACAGACGCGACTGCTTTTTTTACGTTTATCATGAATTCGATGAAGGACTGGCATCCCTATTCAACATCGAAACGTCTCGTCGGGAAGGTTCAATCTTTATGGAAGCCGATCGTATCTTCGTAACCAGGCACATGAAACGCACTGCCAGCTGCCGACATCGAAGAATCTCGGCTCAGAACGAGGCGAAGATCCGGCGGATGAAAGAAGGGAAAGCCGAGCCCGTTCCCTCCGGAAAGTGAGGGCCCGCAGATACAGGCAGATGCAACGATATTCACTTAAAACGACTTTATCGACACTTTGAGCGGGCCTGTGCCCGCTTTTTTTATTGGAGGGGGGATGGAAAAGTGATCAGGGCCATTTATAAAAACAAAGCAGGCTTCCTCAACGAACGAAAACGCTCCTCTTCAGCATATCGGTGCCAATAGATAATTATCAAAGTGGATCCCGTCATCAGGCGAGGATCAAATCGGGAACATGAACCACCCCCTCGTTGAAGCCGGAAAACATGTGAAACCGTTCATAAACGCTATCGCAGCATAATTCACGAAAAAAAGATTTTATTAGGTGTCAGATATTTCTGTAATCTAAATAAAGTCTCTAAACACTGGTACATAAGGTTTTTATCATATCATACAAGAACGATTGAATTACATGTATATCCAGAATCTTATAAAAATTTGAAAATAGTAATTGCTAAATGTGTAACAGTGTAGTAATTTATTTTTTAAGATATAATTTTTTGAATATTTTTAATTGCGTACATACTAACAGGCTTTACCGGGGGGGCAATATGAGCAGAAAAGTACTCGACGTAAAGAATTTGCAGACGCACTTCTTTACCGACAGCGGCGAAATCCCGGCCGTAGATGATGTCAGCTTTCATATTGAAGAAGGGGAAGTGCTCGGGGTAGTTGGAGAGTCCGGGTGCGGCAAAAGTGTAACGTCGCTTTCGATTATGGGACTGGTGCCGAATCCGCCAGGAAAAATTGTCGGCGGTGAAATCCTGTTTGAAGCTGGCGATGGACAAAAGATGGACTTAACGAAAATGAGCGGAAAACAGATCCGCAGCATACGCGGAAACAAGCTGTCGATGATTTTTCAGGAACCAATGACCTCCTTGGATCCGCTTTATAAAATCGGCTTTCAAATCACAGAAGGCTTACGAAAGCATCGGAAGCTATCAAAAAAAGAAGCGCATCAGAAAGCGGTTGAGATGTTGAAAATCGTCGGTATACCTAGAGCTGAGGAGATTGCTTATGAATATCCTCACCAGCTTTCAGGAGGCATGAGACAGCGGGTAATGATTGCGATAGCGATGGCGTCTGATCCTGAAATCCTTATTGCGGATGAGCCGACGACGGCCCTGGATGTAACCATTCAGGCACAAATTCTTGAGCTGATGAAGAATCTGAATCGGGATAAAGGAACCGCGATTCTAATGATTACACATGACCTCGGCGTTGTAGCAGAAATATGCGACAGAGTCGTGGTTATGTATGCAGGCAAGGTGGTTGAGCAGGGAGATGTGCGCACCATTTTAAAGGCGCCAAAGCATCCATACACGGTCGGACTAATCCGTTCGCTGCCAAAGCTCTCTGGACGAGATGAGCGGCTGTATTCGATCCCGGGCAATGTGCCAAAGCCAGGTTCCATTCAAAAAGGGTGCCGTTTTGCAGCGAGATGCGAGCACGTTTTCGACCGCTGTCTTCAGGAAGACCCAGAGCTGATTCAGCTGCGGACGGGGCACGACTGCCGCTGCTTCCTCTATGATACGGAAGGAGGTGCGCCGAATGAGCCGTCAGCCGCTTCTGCAAGTCAAAAATCTTAAGAAATTCTTCCCGATAAAGGGTGGCGTATTCGGTCGCCGCATCGGCGATGTCCAGGCTGTTAATGACGTTTCCTTTGACGTATACGAAAAAGAGGTGCTGGGCATTGTTGGAGAGTCGGGCTGTGGAAAATCCACCACCGGGAAATCCATTCTCCGCTTGATTGAGCCGACAGCCGGTGACGTATTGTTTGAAGGGAAAGATGTAACAGCCCTCTCGCAGGAAGAAATGCGAAAAATGCGTCGCGACATGCAGATTATTTTTCAGGATCCCTACGCTTCCTTGAATCCAAGGCATAAAATCGAAAAGATTCTCGGGGAGCCTTTGATTGTTCATGGCATCGGTACGAAAGAAGAACGACGAAAGAAAGTGGAAGAGATTCTGCAAATCGTCGGCCTGCCGCCTGAGCATGCGTCCCGTTATCCGCATCAGTTCAGCGGAGGGCAGCGCCAGCGGATTGGCATTGCCAGGGCGCTGATCGTTCGTCCAAAGCTGATTATTTGCGATGAGCCTGTTTCGGCGCTCGATGTATCGATTCAGGCCCAAGTGCTGAATTTGATGGAGGATCTGCAGGAACAGTTCGGTCTTACCTATGTGTTTATTGCGCATGACTTAAGCGTCGTAAAACATATCAGTGACCGGATCGGTGTCATGTATCTCGGTAAGATGGTAGAGCTTGCAGATAAAGAGGATTTGTATGCAGAGCCGCTCCATCCCTATACGCAGTCTCTCTTATCTGCAGTGCCGGAGCCGGACCCTGATCTGAAGAAAGAACGCATTATTTTAGAGGGGGATGTTCCGAGCCCGGCAAATCCGCCTTCCGGATGCCCTTTCCATACACGGTGTCCTCACGTTATGGAGGAATGCCGCACGGTCGTACCCGAGTTTCGGGAAATCAGAGCTAACCATTTTGCTGCTTGTCACCTCTACAACGAGGAGCGTACGGGACAATCAGCAGAAACCACTATACATCACCAATCTTAAAGGGGGAAATGGAATGAAGAAGTCTTTTGTACTGACGTCAGTTGCTGCAGCTGCGCTGCTATTCACAGCCTGCGGCGGAGAAAACAACGAACAAAATACAGATGTCGACAACAACGCTGAAGCGAACAATGCTGCAGATGATGGGGCCGATGAGAACAACGGTGCGGATGCTGAGGATAATGGAGATGAAGAAGCAGGAACACCTTCTGAAGACCAGACGCTGATTTTTGCCAGGGGCGGCGATTCTGTCAGCCTGGATTATGCGAGCGTAACAGACGGAGAATCGTCCCGTGTGACAGAACAGATTTATGAGTCGCTGCTAAGCTTTGAAGAGGCTTCGTTTGAAATTCAGCCTGGGCTTGCAGAAGACTGGGAAGTGCATGATGACGGCATGCGGTACACGTTCCAGCTGCGTGAAGGGGTAACGTTCCATGATGGAACAGACTTTAATGCAGATGCGGTCAAACTGAACTTTGAACGCTGGGCTGATCCGGATCATGAATTCCATTTCGCTGATGAAGGATACGCATACAGCGTGTACGGAACGCAGTTTGGTGGTTTCGTGGGAGACGAAGGCCACGTGATTGATGAAATTAACGTGCTTGACGACTATGAGGTTGAATTTGTACTGAATCAGCCGCTCGGATCGTTTATTCAAAATATGGGGATGAGCTACTTCTCGATCACGTCTCCAGCAGCCTTTGAAGAGTATGGAGCAGAAATTAACGAGAATCCGGTTGGGACAGGCCCATTCCAATTTGTCAGCTGGTCTCGTGATGATTCAATCGTACTGGAGAAATACGAGGACTACTGGCAGGAAGATCTGCCTAAGCTGGATCAGGTAATCTTCCAGGTGATCCCGGATAATTCCGCTCGTCTGACGGCTCTTCGTTCCGGAGAGATCGATATTATGGACGGACTGAACCCGGACGATTTGGAGCAGCTTGAAGGAGAAGAAGGCGTTCAGACATTTGAGCGTGCAACAAATAACATCGGCTATCTGGGCTTTAATGAAGACAAAGAGCCGTTCGATGATCCAGAGTTGAGGCGTGCATTGAACCATGCGATCGACAAAGAAAATCTGATTTCCCTGCTTTATGCTGACATGGCAGAGCCGGCTAAGAATCTGATTCCACCTGATTATCTGGGCTACAATGATGACATTGAAGCGTATGAGTATGATCCGGAGCTGGCTCAGCAGATGCTGGAAGATGCAGGCTATGAAGACCTGGAATTTGATCTTTGGACGATGCCTGTTGCACGTCCATACATGCCGGATCCTCAGAGAGCTGCAGAGGTTATGCAGGCAAACCTCGATGAAATTGGTGTAACGGCGAATATCGTCAGTATGGAGTGGGCGACGTACCTGGAGCAGACAGAAGCAGGTGAACATGACCTGTTTATGCTCGGGTGGTCCGGTGTAAACGGTGATCCGGACTACTTCTTCGGCAACCTGCTTCATTCAGACGCAATTCCTGGCGGTAACCGTAATTTCTACCGCAATGATGAAGTAGATGCACTTCTCGATGAAGCGAAGGTTACGATTGATGAAGACGAGCGTGCAGAGCTTTACATGGAAGCTCAAGAAATCATCCATGAAGACGCGCCGATGATTCCACTCGTTCATTCCATTCCGGTTCTTGCGGGCAGCGAGCGGGTTTCTGGATACGTACCGCATCCATCTACCAGTGAGCCGTTGACAAACGTTGAACTTATGGATTAAAAGCATATTGGTGCAGCGGGCAGGTTGCCTGTCCGCTGCGTTCCTTATGCAGAAAAACGGATACATACGCTGTAAGGCAGCGGGGGGTGCAGGCAATTGCTTTCATATACGATAAGAAGACTGCTCATGCTCATTCCGGTTTTGATCGGGATGTCGCTGATTACATTCTCCATCATTCATTTAATACCAGGTAACCCTGCCCAGACCATTCTCGGCGAGCAGGCTACTCCTGCGGCAATTGAACAGCTTGAAGAACAGCTGGGGCTGAATGAACCGTATTTTGTACAGTATACAGAATACATGTTAGGTCTGCTCCAGGGAGATCTCGGAAACTCGCTGCGAACAAACGCGGCAATCTCTGCAGAAATCTGGCCGTTTCTAGCGGCTACAATTGAACTGACGTTTTTTGCAATGGTATTTGCTGTAATTGTGGGCGTTAACGCCGGAATTATCAGTGCTTGGAAGCAGAATTCTATGTTTGATTATACAGCTATGCTGATTGCTCTCATCGGTGTATCGATGCCAATATTCTGGCTGGGGTTAATGCAGCAGTGGGTGTTTGCCCAGGAGCTCGGATGGCTGCCGGCTTTTGGCCGCTCCAATCCACGGGACCCTGTGGAAACAGTCACCCATTTTTATCTGATTGACACCTTGCTTTCAGGAAGACCGGACCAGTTTGTTACGTCGTTGAAGCACCTCGTTCTCCCGGGAATCGCGCTCGGTACGATTCCTATGGCGATTATTGCGAGAATGACAAGATCGAGCATGCTGGAAGTCCTGCGCTCCGACTACATACGGACCGTGCAGGCAAAGGGAATCAATCACATGTCCATCGTGTATCGACACGGGTTTAAAAATGCGGTTATCCCAGTTTTGACAGTAGTCGGTCTGCAAACTGGAACCTTGCTGGGCGGGGCGATTTTAACAGAAACGATTTTCAGCTGGCCTGGAATCGGGAGATACGTGTTTGAAGCGATCGGTACACGGGATTATCCTGTTATTCAGTCCGGCATTCTGGTCATCGCTACCATGTTCGTATTTATCAATCTGATCGTGGATCTGCTTTACAGCTATATCGATCCTCGTATTAAATATTAGGGGGAGAGGAACATGGAACAGGCTAACAAACAAAAAAGCCCCATTCCAGGCCCTGAAAACGATGAGGCCGGCACGGTGCTGCCAGCACCAGCCTCTCCCTGGAAGGTCGCTTATAAGGAACTGAAGAAAAACAAGCTTGCGCTTGTCGGATTGTTTATTATCGCCTTTTTTATTCTGACAGCGATTTTTGCACCGCTGTTGACGAGCTATCAGCCTCAATCGATCAATGCCGGTCCCAGGCTCCAGTCTCCGAATGCGGATCACTGGTTTGGTACGGACGATCTGGGACGGGATATCTTCACGAGAATTGTGTACGGGGCTAGAATTTCCCTAATGGTCGGTTTCTTTGCTGTAACCGGTGCCCTTTTCTTCGGCTCTCTTCTCGGGATTATAGCCGGATACTTTGGGCGCTGGATTGATATGATTATCTCGCGCATCTTTGATATTATGCTCGCATTTCCATCCATTCTGCTTGCGATCGCGATCGTAGCGATTCTTGGTCCGTCTCTGCAGAATGCGTTGATCGCGATTGCGATTATCAATATTCCGATTTTTGGCCGTCTTGTCCGATCGAAAGTTATCTCAATCCGGGAAGAGGAGTACATTCTTGCGGCTAAAGCTCAGGGAATGAAGAGCGGGAGAATCCTTATTCATCACGTCCTGCCTAACAGTACCGCACCGATTATTGTTCAGGCAACGCTCGGTTTTGGTACGGCCATTCTGGAAGCCGCAGCACTTGGGTTTCTCGGGCTTGGTGCCCAGCCGCCGACGCCGGAATGGGGCAGCATGCTCTCTGATGCACGGCAGTATATTCAGAGCGCCCCTTGGACGGTACTATTCCCGGGTCTCTCGATCATGCTTGTTGTACTCGGCTTTAATATGATTGGCGATGGCCTTCGCGATGCACTTGATCCAAAAATGAAAACATAAGCGCTGGACCGTCCGGTGACCGGACGGTTTTTTCGTTTGTTCGTGCAACTGATCATCTGCCGACTCAGCCTCTACGCACCCTGCAGCATGGAATAGAGTGAGTGCTTTTTCACAGCAGTATAATAAGCTATACTGTATAGGAAAGGGGGGCTGCGGATATGAGTGGCCAGAACAGAGCATCCGTTACTCCGGGAGCGAGAGTAGCAGTCGTGCAAAAACAAGATCAGCGCAGCGGTAAGCTGACAGAGGGTGTCGTAAAAGATCTTTTGACGAAATCAGCGACGCATCCGCATGGAATAAAGGTCCGGCTGGAAGACGGCACCGTCGGACGTGTAAAAGAAATTCTGGATCAGAAGCAATAACTAGTCCGGGACGCTTCGCAGATTGCTTGCGGGCGTTCTTTTTATAAGGTTGAGACAGGAGCGTATCATCATGTCATTTTTATTTGCAAAACAGAACAACTGGACGGTGCTCGGATTTTTATGGGCAGTCACAGCAGTGATGACAGCTTGGCTGACGGCGGCCAGAATTCATTTTGGCGGCGTCGGTCTGCTGGAGGCTGCAGCAGCGTTCACATCGCTGCTCGCTGTAATCGTCAGCTTTTATTTTTTTCGGCTGCACCGGATGGAGCTGTTTCGAATCGAGGAGGACGGAATCTATATCCACGAAGGGCCTGCACGAAAAAAACGTCTGGTGCGATGGACTCAACTGCATTATGCTATTTGGACCCAAGAGGGCTGCCTTCTGGTGAAAGAAGACGGAGAACAGGAAGTTCTGCAGACAAACATGCTGAAAGAAGAAGATATCTCCCTTTTTTATGAGCAGATCGGGACAAAACGACCGGTTTATAAGCGGATAGACTGAGGTTATCTCCTGCTTGGACCGGGTATAGATTACCACTTGCATCAGACAAATGGATGGCCAAGTCGAGGTAGCTTTTGAAACGGCCTCGCATCAGCCGGGAGGTCTTCGTATGAGAAATGCTGAAGAATGGACGACCCTGCTCTCGATCGGCACAGAGGGGGGAACAATCGAACTCAAAGGGGCAGAGCGGTACGATGGCTGGTGGGACTTCCGCCTGCGTACAGATGAATCATCAGAGGGCGTCACGTATCATACAGCGCAGGGAGCAAAAGAAGACGGCTTAAAGCTGCTGGATGGAATCGCCTGGATGTCACTTTATCCTCTCTACGTGAGCCCGGAAGCAGCAGGAGCAGTTGAAAAGAAAGTGCTTCACCATAAATACAGAAATGAGTCATCGTTTATGGCTTGGCTTGAAGCCTGCTATCCGGAAGCGGAGCGAAAAGCAGCGCTGCTTGCTAACTGGCTGCTGACGGCCGAGCGAACAGTATTGTTCACCGGAGCAGGAATGAGCACTGAATCGAACCTGCCTGACTTTCGTTCTAAAGAAGGATGGTGGAGACGGGTCGATCCGCGAACCGTCGCCACTCCGGAAGCGATGAATCAGGATTATCCGTTGTTTAAGGATTTCTATGCAGCCAGGATGGCATCTTTAGAAGCGGCTGTGCCGCACGCTGGCTACTATGTCATTTCATCATGGGAGAGCCGGGGCATGGTGCAAGCTGTCGCCACGCAGAACGTAGACGGGCTTCATCGTAAAGCGGGCAGCCAAAGGGTGTATGAGCTTCATGGCAGGCTGCAGGCGGTCCGGTGCTCGCGATGTGATGAAGAGGCTGGTGAAGCAGATTTCCGCAAAGGCAGACCGTGTCAGATTTGCGGCGGAAAGCTGCGTCCAGGGGTAGTACTCTTTGGCGAGATCCTCCCCGAAAAAGATTGGGATGAAGCCCTTTTAGCTGTACAGAAAGCAGATCTTGTCGTCACAATAGGCACCAGTCTGGAAGTGTATCCGGCCAATCAATTGCCGTTGATGTCAAAAGGGCGGTCCGTTTATATTAATGCCGACTACAGCGGAACAGCATCCGATTTCGACTTAGTGCTGGAAGGACGGGCAGGAGAGGTGCTTCAGGAGGTAGACCGGCTGCTGAAAAGCGTGCAGTTATGATTTTGTTCATAAATTCACAAAGTCGACACGTTTTTTTGCTAGCTTTCATTTTTCCAAGACTGATTTCACGGTATAATGGAATCAGTCCTTACATAAATCTATTTATGTGAAATGTTGAACAAGGAGGGCGTCGGCAATGCTCATGCTTACAGCATTAAGTGCAATTATTCTTCCTTTTCTTTTTCTGGTAGTTCTGCGCCTTCCTGCGAGAAAAGGTATGCTTTACAGTGCCGTGCTGTTTATCATACTTTCGGCAGTCGTCTGGCAGATGGAGCTTCTCGTGCTTTCAGCTTCCATTTTGGAAGGGCTGCATCAGGCGGTCACGATCTTATTCATTCTGCTTGGCGCTATCGTGCTGTTGAATACACTAAAACGGACAGGGGCCGTCGTTCGTATTAATCAGGGATTCCGGCGTGTCTCAGGAGATATGCGCGTCCAGGCTGTATTAACTGCCTTTCTATTCGGCAGTCTGATTGAGGGGGCGGCAGGGTTCGGCACTCCGGCTGCTGTTACAGGTCCGCTGCTCGTCGCCCTCGGTTTTGCCCCGATGGCAGCGGCTTCGCTCGCACTCATTGCAGATAGTACGGCTGTTTCATTTGGAGCCGTAGGAACGCCTGTTATCGTCGGCCTCGGCGGTGTGCCGGGAGCCGATTCAGCATTGTTCCAGGACACAGCGATCCGGATTACGGCAATGGATCTTGGAGCTGGGACCTTTATTCCGCTGCTGCTCATATTCGTGCTTACGTTTTTTGCCGATAAAAAACATGCCTGGAAGGATACGCGGGAGATGGCTCCCTGGGCACTGCTGACAGGGATGACATACACCGGATCTGCTCTTCTGTATGCCGTTTTATTCGGACCTGAGTTCGTTGCGATCCTGGCTTCTTTGACAGCGCTGGCTGTCGCAGCAGCTACGGCAAGCGCCGGTATTTTTATGCCGGAAAAAGAGTGGAAGAAAGCGCTGGAACCTAAAGCGGTGCAGGAAGAGGAAGCACCGAATATGTCGCTTTTTGCAGCATGGAGCCCATACTTTATCGTCATCGGCCTGCTTTTGCTGACAAGAATAGTAGAACCAATCCAGGAATTTGCTCAAACGGCGGTCGATTTGTCATGGACAACGATTCTCGGTGTTGAAACCGCCACTTCTACTTGGCAGGTGCTTTACTCACCAGGTGCAGTTTTACTTCTTGCAGCGGTGCTGTCTGTATTCGTGCAGCGGAAAAAACTGCGAGTCGTCGGAGAAGCCGTAATGGATTCGAGGAAGATGGTAGGCGGAGCCGCACTGGCTTTGTTCCCGACGCTTGCGTTAGTGAACGTGTTTATTAATTCCGGTGTTAATGCCGGAAATCTCGTATCAATGCCGGAACACATTGCTGTGATGCTCGCATCAGGCCTCGGAAGCGTCTGGCATCTTGCAGCGCCGTTTCTTGGACTTTTGGGATCGTTTATTACAGGCAGTGCAATGGTATCAGGCTTGACCTTCGCGCCAATTCAGACATCTGTTGCGTCGGCAGCAGGGCTTGATCAGACGCTGGTTCTCGCTCAGCAGACTGCGGGTGCAGCTGCAGGGAACATGATCTGCGTGCATAACGTCGTCGCAGCTGCGGCGGTGGTCGGGCTTGCAGATAAGGAAGGCGATATCATCAGAAGAACGGTCGTTCCTGCGCTTGGCTACGCGGCGCTGATCGGAATTGCGGGAACGATTCTCGCCGGCCTGACCGGCCTGTTTTAACGGTCATGCTTCGGACTATGCTTTCGAGCGGGTTCATATGCTACACTGATAGAAAGACATGGTGCTGCTTTGACAGGATACTGTTGAAGCAGCATTTACTTATGAAACAGCAGCAGGAAATGGAAGGGGAACCGCCATGCATTTAACTCAATATACCGATTTTTCACTCCGGGTGCTTATGTACACTGCAGTTCAGCCATCTGGAAAGCTGTCGCAAATCAAGGACATATCAGAGGCTTACGGCATTTCCAAAAACCATCTTATGAAGGTTGTGTATCGACTCGGTAAGCTCGGCTACATAGAGACAATCCGTGGCAGGAACGGCGGTATCCGACTTGCACGTGAACCGCAGAATATAAATATTGGCGAAGTTGTCAGACATACCGAAGACAATTTTCATTTGGTGGAATGTTTTAACAGTGAAACGAACACGTGCCCAATTACACCGGCATGCAAGCTTCAGTTTGCTCTTTCTGATGCGCTGACAGCCTACTTGGATGTGCTGGATCAGTATACGCTGGAGGATATCACCGATAACAGGGATGCACTTGCAGTCTTATTGAAGCAGCCGGACTAGGAGGAATTTTCATGCAGGAATTAAAGAAGCTCTCGGAGCGATTTTATTATCTCACACCGGTCGAAGAAACAGACAGGCCCATTCTTGGCGCAGTAGTCGGGGATAATCTGACGCTGCTGATCGACGCCGGAAACTCAGAAGCACACGTGCGTCTGTTTTTAGACGAATTAACACGAAGCGGTGTTCCTGCCCCTTCACTGGCTGTTCTGACCCACTGGCACTGGGACCATGTTTTCGGGGCGTCGGCGTTAAACCGAACGCCTGTTATCAGCACAGAGGCGACGAAAACAGAGCTGCAGCGTTTGTCGTCCTATTCATGGGAGGATGAAGCACTCGACGAGCGGGTCAAGACCGGAGAAGAGATTCGTTTCTGTGCAGAAGCGATAAAAAAAGAATTTCCAGCTGAACGTTTTATACGTATCCATATGCCGGAGATAACGTTTAACGATGAGCTGGTACTTGACCTCGGCGGAATCACTTGCCGGCTCGTTCATGCTGGCGGCAACCACGCGTCTGATCATTTGATTGTTCACCTTGCAGAGGAAGATATTTTGTTTGCAGGAGATATTACTGCTCCGAACTTATATGCATCATCCTGGCACTATACGCCAGACGAAACAAAGCAGCTTGTAAAAAAGCTGAAGCCTTTTGCTTCAGCCTGGAACGTCATATCACACTGGAAGCCCTTGTCGAAAGAACTGTTTATCGAGGAGCTGGAGCTGCTGGAGAAAACAGCCTCGTTAAGCGCTCGTGCAGGCGATGAAGCAGAACTGAAAAACTTGCTGATGGACGAATACGGAAAACCGTTGTCAGAAGAAGAGAGTCTTGCAGCGCAATATTTCATGAACGGAAAAAAGCTTTAGATGAACAACGAAACCTGCATCTTTTGACAAAAAAAGAAATATGGTCAGCTGAAGGCGGTCTACCAGTATGTCGTTGAAAATGATTTGCTATTCTGCAAGTTTCATGTTGCAAATAGCTGGGAATAGAGGTAGCATAATCAATATATTGAGTGTATAAGCAAGTAGACATCTAAATATAGCGTGCAGAAACGTACAGGTACCGCAAAAGCGGTTTAATAGGGAATCCGGTTAAAAGCCGGAGCTGTCCCCGCAACTGTAACTGCTGACGAGCAGCCGATCACCCACTGTTTTTTAACGGGAAGGGAGGCTGTAAGGATGAAGCAGAAGCCAGGAGACCTGCCGTACGTTTCAGACGTTTCTTTTCTTCGGGGATTGAGAAAGGGAATGGTGCAGCGCCGTTATGCCGGGCGTCTGTGCTGTTTCCTTTTTCGTGTCTCTTCCTCCGAAGAGGCACTTTTTTGGTTCTGCTGATTTGTGCTGCATCATTCAATATAGTGAATCATGTAGAAGAAAAGGGAGGCATTTCAATGAAATCTGCACTACAATCACGGATTCAGCTCACGATCAACGAGCTGGAAAACAACTACAAACTTGATTTATCGGAACTGAAACAGCAGGTCGAATCGAAACAGGAGGAGGAAGCGTTTGATCATGCGCTGCATACCTCCCTTAACAAGATCGCCATGGACCAGCCGGATTATACATTTGCAGCAGCCCGGTTTTACTTAACGCGACTTTATGAGCAGGCAGAGGCTCAGCGCGGTTATAAGGCTTACAGCGGGTTTTATGAACTGCTGCAGGTACTGACGGATAAGGGAATTTACAGCTCCTCGCTGCTGCAGTCGTATTCAAAAGCAGAAATTGAAAAATTAGAAACAATAATAGAGCCGGACCGGGATCATTCATTTACATTTATCGGACTGTTTTTGCTCGCAGACCGGTATCTGGCAAGAGATCATGATAAGCAGGTGTGGGAGCTTCCACAGGAACGGTGGCTCGTAATCGCAATGGCCCTGATGCAAGATGAGCCAGCCAGTAAACGGATTATGCTCGTAGAAGAGGCATACTGGGCGCTGTCTAACCTCTACATGACGGTAGCGACGCCTACGTTAGCAAATGCAGGGAAAAGCTACGGGCAACTCTCCTCCTGCTTTATCGACACCGTCTCGGATTCGCTGGACGGCATTTACTTAAACAATTGGGATACGGCAAGACTCAGTAAGGATGGCGGAGGAATCGGCGTTTATTTTGGCAAGGTGAGAGCGCTTGGTTCGGACATTAAAGGCTTTAAAGAGACCTCTTCAGGTGTTATTCCCTGGATCAGGCTGCTTAATGATACTGCTGTAAGCGTCGACCAGCTTGGCCAGCGGCAGGGGGCTGTTGCAGTTTATTTAGATATTTTCCACAAGGATATTATGAGCGGGTTTTTGGACTTGAAGACAAACAATGGAGATGAGCGCAGAAAAGCGCACGATATATTTACGGGCGTCAGTATTCCTGATCACTTTATGAGAATGCTGGAAGAAACAGATGAAGCCGGACGCAGCAGTGGAGAGTGGTCGGTATTTTGTCCGCATCAGGTGAAGACCATCATGGGATGGAAGGATGAGAACGGCAATTCGCTCGGTCTGGAGGATTTCTATGATGAAACGGACCACCTTGCGTTTACTGAAAAATACAAGGAAGCCTGCGCGCATCCGATGCTTCCGCGGAAGACGTACCGTGCGATGGATATCATGAAACGCATCATGATCGCTCAGCTGGAAACTGGAACGCCCTATATGTTCTATCGGGATGAAGTGAACAGAGGCAACCCGAACAAAAAGGCAATGGGCCGTACCTCGATATTCTGCAGCAACCTTTGTACCGAAATCGCCCAAAATATGTCCGCCTCAGAAATCACTGATGAATATGTGGCGGAAGACGGAAGTATCGTGATCGTGCGAAAGCCGGGTGAATTCGTCGTCTGCAATCTCTCCTCTATCAACCTGGCTGCAGCCTGCAGAGATGATGTGATTGAGCGGACGGTAGCTATACAGGTAAGAATGCTCGATAATGTTATTAATTTAAATACGCTTTCTGTCGGCCAGGCACAGGAGACGAATAAAAAATACCGGGCCGTCGGTCTCGGAACATTTGGCTGGCACCACGTACTTGCTGTGAACCATATTGACTGGGAATCAGAGAACGCGGTAGCTTTCGCGGATGACCTGTATGAACGGATTGCGTTTGCCGCTGTTCAGGCAAGTGCAGCGCTCGCAGAGGAGAAAGGAGCTTATCCTGCTTTTCGGCACTCAGAGTGGGAAAATGGCCGGTACTTTGAGCGGCGGGGCTATACGTCAGACCGCTGGCTGCAGCTGAAGCAGAAAACAGCTGAGACAGGAATTCGAAACGGCTGGCTGATGGCGGTCGCCCCAAATTCATCAACGGCAAAAATTGCCGGTTCGACAGATGGCATTGATCCTGTTTATGCACTGGAGTACGCGGAAGAAAAGAAAAATTTCAAGCTCAAGGTTACACCGCCGGACCTTACGCATCATACGTACCCATATTACAACAGGGCCAGGCATGAGCTGGATCAGCACTGGAGCATCCGCCAAAACGCAGCGCGTCAGCGCCATGTCGATCAGGGAATCAGCTTTAACTTGTATGTCCGCCACGATATTCACGCAAAAGACCTGCTGCAGCTGCACATGGAGGCTTGGCGTCAAGGGCTGAAAACGACCTATTATGTGCGCAGCACGTCCCAGGGAGAAATTGAAGAATGCGAAAGCTGTCACTCCTGATTGCAGGAGGCAGCAAAACGAAAGGATGGAGCATACGATGACATTGACAAAAATGAAGCTGCTTGAGCCGGATCACGCGAATAAATCGACCGGCATTATAAACGGACGAGCTTCCGGCATTTTAAACTGGAACGATATCGCCTATCCGCAAATGTACGATATGTACCACGTTTTACTGTCTAACTTCTGGAAAGCGCAGGAGATTAACATGCAGGACGATATTAAACAGTGGGAAGCCTTGTCTGACGCAGAAAAGGAGATTTTTTTAAAGGTCAATACGCAGCTGGCTTCACTCGACAGTCTGCAGACACCAACGATGTCGATGGTGCTTGATTATGTAAGCGATCCGAGCTTTAAAGCAGTATTTGCCGTGATCGCGCAGCAGGAAGCCGTGCACAATGAATCGTACTCTTATGTCCTGAGTTCTCTCGTTTCCACCGATGAACAAACAAAAGCATTTGATGACGCAAAAAATGATCCGCTCGTCCGAAAGCGAAATGCCCTTATTCTGGATTCCTATGAACGTTTCAGGAAGAACCCCTCACCTCAGCGTTTATTGGAGCTGTGTATTAACTCTGTCAATCTGGAAGGAATTTATTTTTATGCTGGATTTGCATTTTTTTATCACCTCGCCCGCAATCAAAAAATGGTCAAAACGAGTACGATGATCAGCTACATTCAGCGTGATGAAATGCAGCATGCCTATTTCATTTCCCAATTTATCCGAATTCTGATGGCTGAAAACGAAGAGCTTCGGACAGAGGAAAACGAAGCATTTATTTATGACACGATCGCTAAGGCGGTTGAGCTTGAAAAAGAGTGGGCCGCTGTCCTTTTGAAGGACATAAAAGGCATTGATACGAATGAATATGAAGCATATGTGGAATACCTCGCAGATAAGCGGTTCAGGCAGCTCGGTCTTTCCAACCTGTATCATCGTTCAGAAAACCCAATGCCGTGGATTCAAGTATTCAGTGACGACATGATGAATGAAACAAAATCAGATTTCTTTGAGCAGAAATCCAGAGCCTATACAAAAGTAACGGAGCAAAACGGGTTTGATGAGCTGTGATCGCGGTTCTTGTTCAATCGATGTCGGGGAATACGGATGAGCTTGCAGATTTAATTATTCAAAAGCTTCATGAGCGAGGCTGGTATGCAGAAAAAACGGCCGTTCGTGATCTGCCGGATGAATTGGATTTGCACCAAATCGAGGGGATTCTGTTCGGGACGTATACGTGGGGAAACGGCGAGATTCCCCGTCACATGAAGCCTGCACTGGATCGGATCAAATCACAGGATTTAACTGCAACGCCATGCGGCATATTTGGAACAGGTGATTCGTTCTATCCACATTTCTGCGGTGCGGTGGATCGGCTTCGTTCCTTATTGAAGCTAGTAACCGGGGCAGAGCCTCCTGTTCTGAAAGTGGAGCTGCTGCCCCAGCCTGATGACGAAGAGCGGATTGCTTCCTTCGTTCAGGCATACATGGAACATGTTGAATCGGTAAAGCAGTCACATTTTCAAAAACGGCAGGAATTGACGCGATGAAAGCGAATACACTGTAGAGAAACCAAAATCTGCAGAGGAGGCTCATCATGTCAGAACAGTTTTATGCGTTTCAGACTGAAGGAGAGGGAACGGGGTCACTGATTCAGCGGAATAAAGAAGACCTTCCTCAAGGAGAAGTACTGATTAAGGTTCATTATTCAGGTGTGAATTATAAAGACGGGCTTGCGCTCCATAAAAAAGCGAAAATTGCAAAGGACTATCCGATGGTACCTGGGATCGATCTGGCGGGAACCGTTGAGCATTCGGAATCTCCCGATTTCAGTAAAGGCCAACGGGTGATTTGCACGAGCTATGATCTCGGCACTGCCCACGACGGGGGCTACAGCCAGTTCGCGAGGGTGCCGGCTGCCTGGGTTGTGCCTCTTCCGGAAAACCTGTCTCTGCGTGAATCAATGATTATCGGCACTGCCGGTTTTACTGCAGCTTTGTCGATTCATCGTCTGGAACAAAATGGCCTGACCTCTGAAGATAAGCCGATACTGGTTACGGGAGCTTCAGGAGGTGTCGGCTCCATGGCTGTTGATATGCTGGCGGGAAGAGGCTACCATGTTACAGCGAGTACAGGACGTCTTGAAGAAGAAGCTTATTTGAAAAAGCTCGGTGCAGCAGAAGTGATTGATCGGGAGGAGGTCACTCCTGAGAAGATCCGGCCTCTCGATAAACAAAAGTGGGCAGCAGCAGTAGATCCGACAGGAGGAAGCGTACTCGCGGCTATTTTAAGCAGCGTGAAGCAGCATGGAAGCGTTGCTGTATCTGGGCTTACGGCCGGGGTAGAAGTACCGACGACGGTGATGCCCTTCATTTTGAGAGGCGTGGATTTGCTTGGAATTGACTCAGCATACTGCCCGATGCCGCTTCGTAAAGAAGTCTGGTCCAGATGTGCTGGCAGCTTGAAGCCGTCCCATATGGAAGAAACAGCGACAGAGATCGGACTTGACGGGATTCAGCAGGCTCTTCACGATATTCTTAAAAGCAAAATCAGAGGCCGCGTGATTATCGACGTACAAAGGTAAGTGCTCCCTTTGCGTGTAGTGGCCAGCCGCATGCTATCGAAACAGCAAACGTAACGCCGGAGGTCTGGATGCGACCTCCGGCGTTACGTTCTGCGTTCCATCGAGAAGCGCGTTCCATTCAGGACTTTATTATAGGTGTTAAAAGCATCTTAACGTGCCGTAAAGTCCGGTCGTAGCGTCCACCTGGAAAGCTTGGACGCATTACGTAGGTTGCCGGCCTCCCTGGCTCTTTCTTGAGCGGAACAGATCCTGAAGCTGATCTTTTATCTGAAGCGACTGATTCTCAAGCTCTCGCAGCCGGGAAGTATTCACCCGGGGCTCGCGCCCGGTTTCCTGATGCTTCATGTCATCAATCAAGTAGAGGAAGAAGCCGTTTAAAAGCGGAATCCACCAGCCATTTAAATGATAATCGACGCTGTGTTCCTCCGGTTTAATGCTTGAGAGCGTAACGGTAGCAACCTTGATGCCGTCATCCTGGCCGAACTTGCCGTCAGCACCGCGTAAGTGCACATAAATATTCACGTAGTTGGACAGCGGAAAACGAAAAACAAGCAAAATATCGCGTGAGGCCTCATAAAAGACATAACGTCCCATTGAACCCGCACCGCCTAAAATGTCAGTCGCATCCATAAACGAATCCCGTTCCTGTACGGCCTTAATGATGTAAGGAGAATCTGTGATGCGGAATTCCGGAATCTGCCAAGTCTGATACGTACGGTAAAACAGTCCAAACATTTGATCATCATTCCTCCCTGCAGCCCGCGGAGGCTGAGAAGCAGGTTACAGTCATAGCAGCTTAGAAAGAGTAGGTGGTAGACCTCTGCAAGGCATGATTTCAGTTTACGTACAGTTTACCATACCCGGTTTAAGGCCTGTATCAATCTGCTTATTAAAAAATAGCTCTAAGGAAAGGGGCTCTTCCCTATCCATAGAGCTATTTGCCCGTCAGAGGGAAGGGTCTTCGGTAACTTCCAGCAGTTCGACCCTGTTGCCAAACGGATCACGGAATTCGAAGCGTTCCATTCCGGGGACAGGGACCGATTCTTCCGGCACAAGGCCTTGTGCTCGAAGTGTTTCTTTCCAAGCTTCCAAGCCGGTTACTTCATAAGCAAGATGTGCTTTCGTTGTGCTTCTTGCATCCCCGTCTTCTGTACCTACGTGAACCTGCAGGTTTCCGGCGTGAAGCCAAAACCCGCCTCTGCCTTTTAGAGCTTCCGGTTTTTCCATTTCCTCTAAGCCAAGCAATTCACAGTAAAACTGCCGGCCTTCTTGTTCACGTCCTTTAGGGATCGTAATTTGAGCATGGTGCAATCCTTGAATCTGCATCGATTGAATTCCTCCTCATCGTGGTAACGTTTGAACAGCCAGTGGCGTTAAAACAAGGGGCATACACTTTTCTTTTCTGGGCATGCTTCATCAAGCGTTATTTCCTCTCAAATGAGGAAAAAAGGGTACTATTGCTGGGCAGGAGTTCCTTGAAACATCCAAGCAAGATAGAATGCGATGATGATATACGCGGTTGGAAGCATCGTAACGACGATCCCCCACGTTCTCATACGCGGCTTTGTCTGCCAGATGATCCCTGTGATCCATATTGCAGCAAGCAGGAAATAATACCATCTGGAGGGTATGAGCCGGGATTCTTCAAATGCAGCTCCGCTCATCCAAATCACAAATACAAAGACAACAGCACCCGTCAGGATATTGCTGATATAACGGAGCAATCGAATCATAGGCGGCCTCCTGATTCATTCGGATATCGAATGATACATCCTTTATTCTAATGCAATTGGCAATAAACGGATATAGCGAACGTGAAACGGCAATTCTCAAAGAGAACCTAACATGCGTATGGTATACTAAACGAAAATCAAATGCTGCAGGGGGAACAGGATGAGAACGATGTTATTCGATTTGGATGATACGCTGCTCGATTTTAAACGATCAGCTGAGCAGTCGCTTCATCAGGTTTTTCACGCATATGGATTACCGTTTAATCAGGACGTTCGTGATTACTATCAGAAAACGAATCGTTCCTTATGGGAGCAATATGAACAAGGAAAAGTAAAAAAAGAGTATGTGATTACCGAGCGGTTCAACCGAACCTTCGCTGCCTTTGGGAAAAAAGGATCCGGGGAACGGGCAGACCGGATGTTCCGTCAGGGGCTGGAAGAACATGTATACTTAGTCGACGGTGCCGAACAAATACTGGATTATCTGTCGTATCATGCAGTGATCTGTGCGGTGACAAACGGGATAGGCGATACACAGAGGCGCAGGCTTAAAAAAGCAGGCCTCATAGACCAGTTTGATCAGCTTTTCATATCCGGTGATATTGGCAGTGCGAAACCGTCCAATCATTTCTTTGATCACGTTTTTGCAGTACTCGATCAGCCAGACCGCAGTCAGACTGCTATCATCGGCGACAGCCTGGCAGCCGACATTGAAGGTGGCTTTCGTGCGGGAATAAAGACGGTCTGGTTTAATCCGGAGCATCATAAGGTTCCTCACAACGCAGATGCAGAGATTCATCGGCTTCAGGAGCTGGAAAAGCTCGACTTCACTGTACAGAAACCTATGTAAAAACAGGCTTTCAGACTGTTGAAGAAGTCTTTCAACTTACATGTGTAAGCGAAATGACTCTGCTTGTTGAAGAACAACGTCATAACAGGCGGACGCGACTGCTTTTTTTCCATTTATCATGAATTCGATGAAGGCCTGGCATCCCTATTTAACTTCGAAACGTCTCATGGGAAGCTCTATCCGTATGGAAGCCGATCGTGCCTTCATAACCAGGCTCGTGAAACGTATGATCAGCTGCCGGCATCGAAGGATCTCGGCTCAGAACGAGGCGAAGATCCGGCGGACAGCAGGAGGGAAAGCCGAGCTCGTTCCCTTCAGGAAGCGAAATTCCGCAGCTACAGGCAGATGCAATGATATTCACTTTAATTGACTTTATCCACGCTCTGGAAGCCCGGACTGATTACAGGTCCGGGCTTTCCTGCTTTTGACTATGTTTCGTTTGAAACACAGAATGGAGGAGGATGAAAAAACAGATTGATTGAATGGTCCCTATGCAGCACACGTCCGGCCAAGAAACCGTGTTGATGATCAGCCTTGTTCTTGAGATGCATATACTGCTTCAATCACCTTCATGTTGTTATGTGTACTCTCCGGTGTGTAGACCGGCTCCGTACCATCGAGCAGACACTGGGAAAAATGCTCCACCTGGAGGGTGAACTGATTGCCTGCAAACGATCTGCGCTCTATTTCCTTACCATTTTCATCTTTTATGATGACCAGGCCTTCGCCGTTATCTGGATTCTGATCCGGGCGGAACGCATAGGGGACTTCTATCCGGCCTTTCGTTCCGGACACTTCATACCGGTTCAAAGCAGACTCGTTAAAGCTGCAGTCGATAACGGCATCAATTTCCGGAAACGTTAGAATCGCAGAGGTAGAAATATCTACTCCTGTTTCACTCTGCCTGCGCCCTGTACCGACAACCGCCTCCGGCTCCTGATCGATAATGTGCCGGCAGGCATGTACGCAGTAACAGCCAACATCATAAAGGCTGCCGCCGCCTAAGGAAGAATTCAGCCGAATGTTCGAGCTGGTCAGATCCAACGGGAATGAAAAGGAGGCACGCATTTTTTGAATCGTACCGATCGTCCCTATAGCGATCTGTTCCTTTACATAGCTGTGCTGCGGATGAAACTGATACATAAATCCTTCCATCCACGTCATACCGGTTTCTTTTCCTGCCTCACGGATCTCACGGATATCGTCAGAAGTAACGGCTGCAGGTTTTTCTACCAGCACATGCTTGCCGTGATGCATGGCTTTTATGACCCATTCCTTATGAAGGGCATTTGGGAGGGGAATATAGACAGCGTCTACTTCAGGATCATTCAGAAGCGCTTCGTAGGAATCATGATGGACTGCGGCTCCCCATTCTGCGGCTGTAGCAGCAGCTTTGCCGCTTCCGCTTGCAACGGCGTATAGCATTGCATTTCCGGCCTCTTTAATAGCCGGAACCATCTGCTTGCGTGCAATTCCTGCTGTACTGAGTATTCCCCATTTGATTTGCTGCATCGTTGATTCCTCCTTTAAGAGTTAACTGCATCATCCTAGACCAATTCCATACGAACGTCCGGATTCCTGCAAGATTTGTCTATTTTAGACTAAATGGAATGGGTGAGAGTCAGAAGTACGGTTTGAAGCTTGTGAGGGCTGGGAATAGGTTGGTACTTAACATGCTATTAGGGGAGGGGACTGCGATGATCAGGATGGCAGCTGTCACACTTTTGCTCAGCAGTCTGTTTCTGCCAGGGTGCCTGCATTCCTCAGTGCCTGAAGAACCTCCGCAGCTCTCTGGAACGGTTGTCGACCATCAGCATGGACAAGGGCGTATTCAAATACGTATCAATGATGAAGAAGACCAGCAGCTGGTATGGCTGATTGAACATTTGGATTCAGTCATCTTATCGTCAGAAGAAGAACCGCTTTCCATTTCTTCAATCCGAAGGGGCATGGAAGTAAACGTATGGATCATCGAGCGGGAAGAACTTGAAGGACAGCCGAGGGCTGTGATTGATACGATGATTGTTTACGACAGCAACTAAAAAGACAGAAATAAGCGTCTGCTTCATCCCTGTCTTCATGTCCAATTTATACATGTATAATGGCAGTAATCGGGTTAACGGCTGTCAGATAATCATATACAAAAATACGTGCATCTGCTAAGTCCACAGCTTGTAAAATGGCTTTTACAGCTGATCATTCGTCCAGCACCAGACAAAGTGCAGCTTATTTTAACAGCATTTTAACGGAAAAATCTTTATAAGCCTCTTTCAGTTCATCGTAAAAAACACGTGCAGACTGAAGATCACCTGCTGAAAGCTCCTCCAATGCCTGACCGTTTCTAGGATCCATAATGTGCTGAGTCTCACCTTCTGCATCGAGCACAATCAGGGAATATTGCTTATCCAAGAATGACCACTCCTTTCTAAGTTGACTTAAAGATAGGTAACTAGTACGACTATAACCGGCTTTTTGCGATTGTAAACGTCTGGATAGAAAAAACAGGAGGGATTCCAGTGTTTTTTGGCGGAGATGCTTCAGAAGCCCCGTTCACCATGTTCGACTGGCAGCATATATCCGCTCTGGCACTGCTTATCGGTGCCATCCTATTCGTGCGGTTAAATCAGAATCGTTCACCAAATAGAAGGCTGGAATGGACGGCCGCCCTGCTGCTTGCCGGAATGGAGGTCTGGTATCAGCTCTGGCTGCTGATGACCGAAAGGTGGGAAGTCCACCATGCCCTTCCACTTGAACTGAGCAACATCATGGTTATATGTACAATTATCCTCCTGCTCACAAGAAATCAATTCGTCTTTGAAGTAGTATTTATGGCTGGAATTGCGAGTGCTTTAATGGCCTTTTTAACACCGGTGCTCTCGTTTGGACTGCCTCACGCCCGTTTTTTTCATTTTTTCCTGACACATGGTGCCGTCATCATAACAGGCTTTTACTTTCTCTGGGTGCACCGCTATTCTCTTTCATTCCGCTCCGTCTGGCTGACACTGCTGCTGCTTAATGTGCTTCTTCCATTTATATGGATCATTAACAGAGCAACTGGGGGGAACTACTGGTTTATTATGGACAGACCGGATGGTACCAGCCTGCTTGATTTATTCGGAGGACAGCCGTGGCACATTATCGGCATGGAAGCAACAGCAGCTGCAGCTTTCCTGCTCTTGTGGATGCTGTTTGGAGACTGGCGTAAAAAGCCTTAACCGTGATAAGGTAACGAAGGATGTTTAATTGATGCAGGGGGGAAGAATGGAATGATGTTGAAAAGCAGGCGCCTGTATTTAATCCTGTCCGGTGGATTGATCGGTGCTGCCGCTGTGGCGCTGCTTCTGATTCATACAGGGGGAGTATACCCTGGAACGGTGCAGTATGAAGAGCAGGGAGAGGAAGTACAGTTTGAGCAAGGTGTTTTTCAGCCGGAGCGGTTCACCATAAATACAGCAAATGCAGATGAAACGAGTGAATTCCTGACCGTTCTGGCGATGGCGCAGGCTGATGAGCTGGAAAGAGCAGCCGGGTCAAGTGTGGTATTGCTTGCAGCAGCAGGTGCTGCTGTTTTATACGCCCTTCGAATGAACAGTGAGACGAGGGGCAGGCGAACCATAGCTGTCATCCTCATTCTTGCTGCGGTGTTTATTATGCTGTATGTGTTCGTCAGCTACCCGACGATGATGGAGGCTCCAGCCGAAACGCTTGAGCTGTTGGAGACAGAAACGTCATAAAACAGATTCTGGACAACCACGAACCTGTCAAAAAAGACCCGGTCCCTTTCATAAGAGGGGGCCGGGTCTTTTTTTGTTGTCAAGTACAGGAGCGCTTACTCTTCAGGTACGTGTGGTTCGATTTCGGATTCACCGTCCATCGTATCCTGATCCATTAAATACAAATAAGGACGGTCAGGCTCGTCGTCAAACACAACTTCGAACATGAAGATCGGATGCGTCTCTACTTGGCTTCTATTCATTTCCCATTCCCTTTCCGGATATTCCTCTTCCAAATGGGAGGAAAGAGCAGCCTCCCGCTCCGGCAGCTCCGTATAAATCAGCTGGTACGGACGAACAAGCCAAAAGGTTACGCCTACAAGAATGACAGCAAAAAAGAGCGTGATGGAGATGCCTGTCACAAGCTTTAAACGGCGTGGGATGAATATCGCTAGTGCTAAAAACATGGCGGCAAGTGCTGCGGTTGCAATAGCCATGACTGTTTCGACAGGGTGTGCATAGTCTGCTATGTAAGTCTGATAAAAAATAATCGATGTGATCAGAGCAGCCGCAAATAAGATAGCAGCTGTAACGGTTAATTTCATCTTGTCAGCTCCTTCATAAAAAACGTGCAGATTGGCGGCAAGCCACAAAAAATACCGGAATAAAAACTTCTTCCGGCGAAGACGAATTACATATAGGACGCGTAATAAAAAATGAGGGCAGTCCATAAAAGAGGTAAAGCATTAATCATGGCAGCGCGGCGCGGATGCTCCAGTGACTTCCATGCATAAACGGCGCACAATCCTGCTACAACAGGGAAGAGGGTAGTCAGGCTAAAAAACATGACGTTCCATAAGTGAAAGCCAGCATCAAGCGTCATAAGTGCAATAAGCCAAACAATCACCCAAGCGGGAATTGCTGCCCCGTACAGCAGCTGAAGTGAAATCAAATATATTTTCACATCCACTGAACCTCCTGCGATGGATTCACACGCTTTTTATTAGTATAGCACGAAATGGAGAAGCGTCACTATATGCTCACAAGGAAGGTGAAAATCAATAGGCTTACTTTTTGTAAGTTGAAGATAGATGTGGTATAAAGGTAAAACAGTGATGTTAAAGAAAGGAGCCGTTCATCGATGAATTTACGAACAGTGAAAGATTTTTGGCACGTGCAATATCGAAATCCGGGACTTCCGCATATGCAGCAAGGATTCGTGCTGCCACCGGAGAAAATGACGGAAGTAGATCCGTTTTTATTAATGGCAGAAGACTGGTTTAAACGCGGAGTATTCTCCGATCATCCTCACCGGGGATTTCAAACGATCACCTACGTCATAGACGGAAGACTGGAGCATAGTGACAATGCAGGAGGTTACTCCATTCTGGATGCTGGCGACGTACAGTATATGAATGCAGGTGGTGCAGCGAGACATGCTGAGGAAGCATACAACGATGATTTAATTCATACGCTGCAGCTGTGGCTGAACCTTCCGAAACAAGAGAAGTTTTCGGACACTTTTTATCAAAACATTCGTCTTGAAGACGCACCGCTCGTCGATATCCAGGGCGGACATTTGCGTATTTACAGTGGAGAATTTAACGGCGTAAAAGGGCCGGCTGAAAGCGTGTATCCATTTCGAATGGCAGAGCTTTATCTGGAAGAGGGCGCGGAATACACGATCCCATTTCCCGGAGACGAATTTGTGTTCAGCTACGTGCTGGCTGGCTCCGTGAAGGCTGGAGAGTCTGAAGCGCAGATGGAGCGCTCCGGCACAGCGGTTTATGAAACGCCTGGGGAAGGTGAAACGGGGGTGCGCATAAAGGCAGCTTCAAGAATGCGAATGCTGTTTTACTCTGGTAAACCAATTCAGGAGCCGGTAGCTGCAGGCGGTCCATTCGTTATGAATACAGAAGAAGAGCTCGAGCAGGCGATGATGGATTATAGGCAGGGAAAATTCGGACCTTCGTCTCAATAGATAAGTGATTGAAAATTCTGAAAACGGGTATAGGTGGTTATCAGTCCTTGACTGTACATCATTGTGCAAGGAGGAGAACACCATGACTACCACTCAGCTTGTCCTTTTTGTAATGCCGGTTATCAGTCTGTTTGTTGGGTTTGGAGCAGGCTTTTTGATTCGAAATCAATATATAACGCTGCTGGCTCTCCCGCTTACTGTTGTTCTGATGCACGCTGTCGTTGTCTTCCCTATCATGCAGTTCGCCTATGCCGTCTGGCTGATCACAGCGCTTATGGTATCCGGTATGATTATGGTTCCGGCAGCCCTTCTGGGAGAAGATCTCCGCAGACGATTCGACCGCTACCGAACCAAAGATGTCACGTATCCATCTGAAAAGCAAGTGATTAAGTAAGTGAAGGATTGACCACTTATAACGCACGCCGAAAGCGCTCCGGTAAACAAACCGGTGCGCTTTTTTTAGGTACGCAGGGATATGCTATACTAAATCCGTGAAAGAGGTGGATCAGATGAAAAAATGCCCAGCCTGTTATGCAGAGCTGTCTTACAGCGACTTGCTGCAAATCAATCGCAGTACAGTTTGCAAAGCCTGCAGTAAGAAGCTAGTCCCTACGACAAAATCGAGAAGAATGCAGGGCTTGCTGCTGATTGGATCGGTCGGTGCAGCTTATCTTATTGGAGAAGTTGTAAACGCAGACAGCGGAGCATCTCTCGTGCTGCTGGCCGTTGCTCTTGTTGCCGCATACTTAGCCTCACCTGCGGTTGTCAGTCTTCAGGAAAGCGAGTAATTAGAACGATGTAAAACGGGAAGGCGGTGAATGATCTGGTTATCTCCGACGATCTCGCTGCGAGAATCGTAGCCGAAGCATCCGACGTCATTGAAGAAGAAATCATTGTGATTGATAAAGATGGCTATATTACCGCAGCTACAGACTCCGGCAGAATCGGGACCCGGCATCTTCCGGGACGGGAAGTGATGATCACCGGAAAAGCGAAAACGGTCAGTGAATCGGAGGCGCAAACGGATCCTTCGGTGAGAGCGGGAACAGTGCTTCCGCTTGGGTTTCGTGGAAGCATCATCGGAGTCCTCGGTATAACAGGGAGCAGGGAAAAGACTGCTACGTATGGTGCACTTCTTCAAAAAATGACGGAATTACTTATCGAAAAGCTGTTTAGTGCAGAAGCGCTCCGGCTTCGCTGGTATGCAGGAGAAAGGCTGTTGCACGGGCTGCTTGCAGCAAAGGAAAACTCTGAGGAGCAAAAGCGGATTGCCAGCCGGATCGGGCTTAATGATGACGATTTCTACAGCGTACTCATCGTTCAAATGGTACAGCCCGAACCAGAAGAGATCCCCTATCCGGAGCAGTTTGCCGGCTTTTTAACAAAATGGCGCTATGATCAGTACGTTTGTATATGGGCAAGTGACCAGGCGGAGCAGCTTTCCAGTCAGTTCATGAATTATTTGGACAAGCATGATGCAGTAGTGGAACGTGCCGGACTTTCACGGCCAGGGATGGATTTTGCAAATATGCTTGAAGAAGCAGAAACAGCAGCGCAGCATTCATCTGGAGAATTAATTATCTATCAAATGCTGTCGCTGGAACTCTTGCTGCACGATTTGACTGATCGGACGAAGAAGAAGCTGATGGAGGACACTGCCCTGAGTAATGATACAGCTCTTCGCAGGACGGTCGAGGCGTTCATACAAGAGGGCTATTCGTTAAAACGCACAGCAGCCGTGCTCGACGTGCACGTGAACACCGTTCAGTACAGACTTGCCAAACTGGAAGATCTTACTGGACTTTCGTGGAAACGGGGAGAAGACTTGGCAGTGCTTGTAATCGCCGTGAAATTGTTAAATCAGCCAAAAAAACAATAAAAATATTACCTGTAATTAGCAGAAGTGATATACCATTTTCTCCCTTCTTTGCGTATACTCAAGTATAAACAGCGCAGAGAGGGGATTTTTTATGCTGGATCAAACAGTTAAGGATCAACTGACGGCTATTACAGGGGTGGAACGTTTCTCAGATACACATGAACAGAGGCTCGTCTATTCTTATGACGCAACGCCTGGTTTCCAGTCCGAGCCTGACGGTGTAATCAGACCTGCATCGGTTCAGGAAGTACAAGCGATTATAAACGTCTGCCGAGAGCACCATATCCCTATCATTCCGCGCGGCTCGGGAACGAACCTGTGTGCCGGTACGGTGCCGTCACAAGGTGGGATCGTCATGGTATTCATGCACATGAATCGAATTTTGGAGGTCGATAAGGAAAACTTGACGATGACCGTTCAGCCGGGAGTCATCACACTTGATATTACCAAACGGGCGGAGGCGGAAGGGCTGTTTTATCCACCGGATCCGAGCTCGATGAAAATATCTACGATCGCTGGCAATATTAATGAGAATTCCGGCGGCCTCAGAGGATTAAAGTATGGAGTAACGAAGGACTATGTACTTGGTCTGGAAGCGGTGCTCGCAAACGGTGAAGTTATACGTACAGGGGGCAAGCTCGCGAAGGATACGGCAGGATATGATTTTACAAAACTTTTGACGGGAGCAGAAGGAACGCTCGGTATCGTGACAGAGGCTATTTTAAAGCTCGTGCCAAAACCGGAAACGAAAAAAACGGCGCTGGCCCTTTTTCCTAACATGGAACAGGCGGCAGAATCAGTTTCTGCGATCATTGCCGATAAAATCATTCCTGCAACCCTCGAATTCGTAGACCAGCCAACGCTTCAAGCGGTAGAAGATTTTGCTGAAATCGGCCTGCCTGTAGATGCAGGAGCGGTTCTCTTAATGGAGCAGGACGGCGACCCGGAAGTGGTAAACCGGCATATGGAAGCCATGCAGCAGTTATGCAAAAAGTATGGAGCGATTTCAGTCCGCCTTGCTCAGAATGAAGAAGAAGCACTAGCATTAACCGAGGCGAGACGATCCGCTCTAACAGCGCTCGCGCGAAGAAGGCCGACGACGCTGCTGGAGGATGCCACAGTTCCGCGCTCCAAGCTCGCCGAAATGGTCCGCTTTATCGAAGAGACAGCAGCTGCCTATGAGGTGGAAATTTGTACGTTTGGTCATGCCGGGGATGGGAATCTTCATCCTACGTGTATGACGGATGTTCGAAATCATGCTGAGATGGAGCGAGTAGAAGAGGCTTTTGCGGCTATTTTTGCAAAAGCAGTGGATCTCGGAGGAACGATTACCGGTGAACACGGCGTCGGCGAAATGAAAGCGCCTTACCTGGAATGGAAGCTCGGTCAGGCTGGGGTGGATGCGATGAAAGCAGTAAAGCAGGCGCTTGATCCGGACAATATTTTAAATCCTGGAAAAATATTTGCAAAGGATACGAAAAAACGTATTGTGCTGGGAGGCGGAACACGTGAGTAAGACATCGCTTCAACAAGAATTTCAGAGCCGTATTGATTATGAGGAACTGATGAACTGCACGAGATGTGGATTTTGTCTGCCCTCTTGCCCGACATATATAAAAACCGGCGGAAATGAGGCAAGCTCTCCGCGTGGAAGAATTGCGTTGATGAAGGCTGTTGCAGATGGTAAAAAGGAGCCGGACGAGGAAGTGGAGGCTCAGCTGAATGAGTGTCTGGGCTGTCGAGCTTGCGAACCTGCGTGTCCGTCAGGCGTCAATTATGGTCATATTCTGGAGCAGGCCAGAGCCGTTATTCAGGAGCATAAACGCTACTCGGTCCCGGTTCGTGTCCTGCGAAAGACAGTGTTTCAGTGGCTCTTTTTAGATCGGCGCAGAATGGAAACGGTTCACCGAATGAGGTGGATGTATGAAAAGACCCCCGTGCAAAAGCTGATGCAAAAAAGCGGAGCGTTTCGCCTGCTGCCGGGAGAAGCAGCGCTGATGGAGCGAATCATGCCTGAAGCAGCTCCTCCAAAGCAGGCTCTTCGTCCGCCGGTACTGGCAGTGCGGCAGCAGCAACCTCTAAAAAAAGTGGCCTTTTTTGACGGATGCTTAATGAGTACGATGTTCACAGAAACGAATCAGAATACGCTCTATTTGCTTGAGAAAAGCGGATGTGAAGTAGTTGTTCCTGATACGCAGCAGTGCTGCGGAGCCCTGCATGCTCATGCTGGTGAGGCGGATGGAGCAAAAAAACTTGCTAAAACGAACATCGAAGCCTTTGAACAAACTGAGGCTGACTTTATTGTTACCAATGCAGGCGGCTGCGGGGCAGGATTAAAGGAATATCCTTTTTTACTGAAGGAGGAGCCCGAATGGTGTGAACGGGCAAAAGTTTTCTCTGAGAAAGTGGGCGACATCAGTACGCTGCTTGCAGAGCTGGAGCTTCCGCCGATGAAGCTGGACGCTGAGCTGGTAACGTATCAGCCGTCCTGTCACTTGGAAAACGTGATGAAGGAGAAGGGAAACGTGGAAGCATTGCTGCGGCGCATAGAAGGCGTTACCTATGCAGCTATGCCAGATAAGGAACAGTGCTGCGGCTCGGCTGGTATTTACAACCTGGTGCAGCCGAGAATGGCAATGAAAATTTTAGACAAAAAGATGGCAGATGTTCGTCATGTTCAGGCCAGCGTAATCGTGACATCGAATCCAGGCTGTCTGCTGCAGATGAAAGCAGGGATTGAACGAGAGGGACTGGCTGACAGCGTGAAAGCGGTCCACATCGTCGATCTGGCAGCAGAAGCTTTAAAGCAGGCAGAAAGCGGCGTTACCACATAAGATGAAAACCATCCGGGCGACTCGGATGGTTTTTTCTCATGGAAAGAAACGGTCCAAGTATGCAAGTTGAGCCGCTTGAACGCTGTCCTGTTTCTGTGACTAAAAACGAGTTCGCGGTATCCGCGGTAAAGGGACTCATTTGTGAAACCTGATAGCAGCGGCTTATAGAAATAAAGCTGGAAGTCGTTCCAAAAAAGACGCTTGTCTGCAGCCGGCAGAGGGAAAGGAATCGTAGCAGAGGTGCAGCTTTACTATCTTGTATATACAAGTTATAATGCAGGCAGATACCGATATGAGGAGGCTGACACATGAATACAATGCAGGAATGGTGGCGCAGAGCCGTCGTCTATCAAATTTATCCGAAAAGCTTTAATGATACTACAGGAAACGGTACGGGAGACTTGCAGGGGATCATTGAGAAGCTCGATTATTTACAAACGCTTGGAGTGGATGTCATATGGCTGACACCTCCGTACAAATCCCCGCAGCGCGACAACGGGTATGACATAAGTGATTATTTCAGTATACATGAGGAATACGGAAGCATGGAAGATTTTGACCGGCTGCTTGAAGAAGCACATTCCCGTGATATTAAGCTGATTATGGATATTGTTGTAAATCATACGTCTACGGAACACGAATGGTTTCGAGACGCAGCCTCGTCTAAGGACAGCGCCTATCGAAACTATTATATCTGGAAAGACCCGATAAACGGGGCAGAGCCGACGAACTGGCAGTCTAAATTTGGCGGCAACGCCTGGCAGTTTGATGAAAAAACAGGTCAGTATTATCTGCATTTGTTTGATGTAACCCAGGCGGACCTAAATTGGGAAAATGAACAGCTGAGACGGGACGTTTATGATATGATGCACTTCTGGTTTAAAAAGGGAGTAGACGGCTTCCGGCTGGACGTGATTAATTTAATATCCAAAGATCAGCGCTTTCCCAATGATGATGGCTTAACAGCACCAGGGGACGGCAGAAAGTTTTATACAGATGGCCCCCGTGTGCACGAGTTTATGCAGGAAATGAATCGGGAGGTCTTCTCCCATTATGACGCAATGACAGTTGGAGAAATGAGCTCCACGACGATAGATCACTGCATCAACTATACACGGCCGGACCGGAATGAGCTCAGCATGACGTTTAATTTCCACCATCTGAAGGTGGACTATCCGAATGGAGAAAAATGGGCGCTCGCCGATTTTGATTTTTATGCTTTAAAACAGATTTTATCAGAATGGCAAGTTCGCATGCATGAAGGCGGCGGCTGGAATGCCCTGTTCTGGTGCAACCACGATCAGCCGCGTGTTGTTACGCGCTATGGCGATGATGGACGCTACCATCGCGAGTCTGCCAAAATGCTCGCAGCCTGTATGCATCTGATGCAGGGAACCCCGTATATTTATCAGGGAGAAGAATTTGGCATGACCGATCCTGGATTTGAAAGCATTGAGAGCTATCGAGACGTAGAAACATTAAACTATTACCAGGCAAAAAAAGCGGAAGGAAAAACGGACGATGAAGTGATGCCTGTTATTCGTGCAAAATCCCGTGACAATTCCAGAACGCCGGTTCAATGGAATGCAGAGCGGCACGGCGGCTTTACTACAGGAACACCGTGGATACCTGCTGCGGCCAACTATGAAACCATTAATGCAGAAGCAGCACTGCAGGATCCGAATTCAATCTTCTACTTTTATAAGCAGCTGATTCAGCTGCGTAAAGAATATGATATTATTACGTACGGAAGCTATGAACTGCTCAGCCCGGATGATCAGAATGTGTTTGCCTACGTAAGGCGCTATCAAGAAGAAGCCCTGATTGTATTGAACAACTTTTATGGCGAGGACGTGTTGTTCCCGGTTCCGGAAGAGTTTCAACCAGCGCAGGCTGAGCGGCTGATTGGCAACTACGAACGTACCAGCTGGAACGATACGATCCGGCTTAAGCCATACGAAACAGCCGCTTTTATTTTGACCAGGTAGGGCAGGTGGACGCCATGCAGAATAAATATCTGCAGATTTATAAGGAGATAGCGGATCAAATTCAAGGCGGAGGCTTTGAAGCTGGCAGCAAGCTTCCGTCTGAGCATGATCTTGTTGAGCAGTTCCAAACATCGAGAGAGACCATTCGCAAAGCACTGAACCAGCTCGCTCAAAACGGCTTCATTCAAAAAGTGCAGGGCAAAGGATCGATTGTACTGGATGCAAGGAAGTTTGACTTCCCTGTTTCCGGACTCGTCAGCTTTACAGAGCTTGCCGGTATGCTTGGCGGGAACGCAGTGACCGAGGTGAAAAAGCTGGAGCTGATTCATCCGGATAAAAGCTTGCAGGGTGCGCTGCAGGCTTCGCCGGAATCCGAAGTCTGGGAGGTTCACCGAATTCGTGAAATCGACGGAGAGCGCATTATTTTTGATAAAGACTTCTTTAAAAAGATGTACGTTGAGCAGTTAACAGAAGACATTTGCCGCGGTTCCATTTATGAATATATTGAAAAAGAGCTTGGCATGGCGATCAGCTTTGCACGAAAAGAAATCACCGTGGAAGCCCCAACGGAGGAAGATAGAGGTTATCTTGATTTGGAAGGCTACGATACCGTAGTAGTGGTGAAGAACTTCGTCTATTTTGATGATGCCAGTCTGTTTCAATATACAGAGTCGAGACACCGGCCGGATAAGTTCAAATTCGTCGACTTCGCAAGAAGAACAAAAGCATGATAACGAAGCCGAGAAGTCGATTTATTCATGGTTCCTGCTTTCTCGCAGATTACGATTGATGAACAGCCCAGGGCGATGATCGAACTAACCGTCCACGAGCGATAAAAGGGGTATTATTAGAAGAGAATAGAGGGTAACTCAGCATGTTTTTGGACGCTGACTTGCTTCCGGCTTCCCGATCAGGTAGGCTGGTGGCTACCAACAACGGAAGGAACACCATGCTAGAGAACATCACGGACATTGCAAACGCGCTGATTGCAGCAGGTTCGCTGTTCGTTAGCTACCCCGTTTATCGGGAGACGAAAAAGGACGACTGACGACGAAAGGGGCTGTCCCATAAGTCGATATTATCGATGGGACAGCCCCTTTTTGGCTTGTTAATGACGGAAAAAGAATGCTCAGAGTGTTGATATAGTCATTTCAGGTGCATCACGTTGCATCTGCCTGTAACTGCAAACACTCGCTTTCTGGAAGGAAGGGGCTCGGCTTTTCCTTCTGCTGTCCGCCGGCTCTTCGCCTCGTTCTGAACCGAGGTCCTCCGATGTCGGCAGCTGGCAGTCCGTCTCACGTACATGGTTAGGCCTGCACGATCGGCTTCATACAGATCGAACCTTCCCGAGGAGACGTTTTGATGTTGAATCGGGGTGTCCGTCCTTCATCAAATTCATGGTAAACGTAAAAAAAGCAGTCGCGTCTGCCGGTTGAGACGTTGTTCTCCAAGAAGCAGAGCCGTTTCCCCGATGTGTGCAGCGTGCCCGTGGAAGCCGCGCCGTTCTCCCTCTATACAGGGGGGCACCCTGAGAAATAGCTGAAGGAAAGCCCGCGTCAGGTTCGTTAAGCAGAGGGGAAGTACAACCAAACGAATAAACATGTAAGTTGAAAGACTTTTTCAACAGCCTGGCATGGTTTTTTGTTAGGTGTTACGTTATTGCGCACGTTCGGTCTGCCGGCGGTTGATGATCAGCAAAAAGACCGGCCGCAAAAATGCGGACCGGTCTAAAGCTTGCAGTGAAGCTATTTTTTCAATGATTGGACAATCGCCTGCTTCAGCTTTTTATCTACGGTAATGGTATACAGCCATTCCTTCATTGACTGATCTTTTTCCTGCTTGACGCGTCTGGATAAGATACGAAGGAGATTTTTCAGCGTGCTCCGGCCGTAACGGCGATCAATTTGTTCAGCTGTGACGAGAAGCTGCTCCATTTCTTTTTCGTTCTCCATAGGAACAACCCCGGCTGTCTCCTGCAAAAAGGCCTCCAATACAGCTCCCTGCTTCACAGCAAAGTAATCAGCAGACACTTTCTCAATCAGCTCGGGATGTTGATCTGTATAAAAACCGAGTGTCGGCACAAGATCATCCAGGCGGTGCATCTTTAGGTATTCATACGTTTTTTTCGGGTTAGCTGTCCCGGTCGCTTCGAGCAGCGTATTCATAATAAGTGAATCCGGTGCGCCGTCCTCTTCGCGTTGAAGTGCGATTAATCTTGACGGCCATCCATTTTTAATGTCTTCGAGATGCTCGTCGAGAAGAAGCTTCACAATTTTTTTGTTTTTCTTCTTTGCATCCTCTTCACTTTTCAATGCGTCCTTTAAATCATCTTGTGTCATCCGGTGCTGCTTTCTCCTGGACTGCATCACCCGGAACTGTTCGACCGCTTCACCTGAAGCTTTCGTCGTACGGTTGGAGAGATAGAAGGAGTCTAAAAAACGTCCGTTGTAATCGAGTGACCCAAAAATCACCGGATTTTCATGTTCAAATAACAACACGTCGACAGACCGTTTTCCTTTCTTATCTTCGTATTTTACGACGTAATATTGTTTCTTTTCACCGTCCATGTAAACTTTTTTTCCTAAAAAGCTTGGAGGCAGGGCTGGCATGTACATCTCTCCCTTCAGAAACTGTCAGTTTCACGTTCTCTCTCTATCTTACCTGACCTGCAGGCTTATGTGTAGGATAGTCTGCCAGAAATATGCAGGGGTACGTATGAGATCGAGCAGAACATCCCGCTGAAAATCCGGCTGAAACATTGAGACAAGCGGATTTTAGGACGTTTATCTGAAAAGGATGTACCGGAATCATGTATTTTTACTGAATGCTTGTTCAAGCAGGCTAACCGCTCAAGACGTTGAAAATAAACAAAGAAAGCCACCCGCAGATGCACATACGGGCGGCTTTTCGGCGATGAGAGATCAGTGGCCGATTAGATCATAAAGGGCTTCGTCAAGAACGGGGAATGAGAATTCGAACTCATGATCCAGCAGCTTTTGCGGAACAGCCTGCTGACCTTCTAAAATGAGCACACTCATATCACCGAGGGCAAGTTTGACAAGGTTGGACGGGACAGGAGCCCAAAACGGCCGGTTTAAAACATCAGCCAAGGTTTTTCCAAATACTTCATTTTTTTCAGGTGACGGCGCGGTGACGTTTACCGGTCCGGAAAATGCTTTATTTTCGATGCAGTGGAGGATGGCGCGGGCAGCGTCTTCAATGTGGATCCATGACATCCACTGCTGACCGGTGCCGATTCGGCCGCCTCCGCCGAGCTTGAATGCAGGGAGCATTTTTTTGAGAGCACCGCCTTCTCCGGACAGGATGACGCCGAATCTGGTTTTAACAACGCGCACGTTTTCCGGTGCTGCTTCTGCTTCTTCTTCCCACCGTACGACAACATCAGCCAGGAAATCATCCCCAGGCTCGGTGTCGGCCTCGGTAAACGTTTCTGTAAAAGATGTGCCGTAATATCCGACGGCTGATCCGTTGACCAGCACTTCAGGTTTTTGCTCCAATGCCGATAAAATACGGATGGTTTCACGGGTTGCGTCAATTCGACTGTCAAGAATTTCTTGTTTTTTATCTTCTGTCCAACGTCCGGAATTTAAGTTTTCTCCTGCAAGGTTAACAAACGCATCGATCCCTTCCAGCTGTTTTTCAGGTTCTGCTGAAGCAGTTAGCCATTCTACATAAAAAATACCGTCAGACGGTTTTTTATTATGCGGGTTACGGGTGAGGATGTATACGTCATGCCCTTTATATAACAATTTTTTGGTAAGTTCTTTGCCGAGCAGCCCGGAGCCGCCTGCGATTGCTACTTTCATTACAACCCCTCCTGGTTTAAGGTTATGTATAGTATTCCTTAATCTCACTCAGTTGAAACGTAGGAACGGAGGGAACGGTTGTGCCTAAAATCGCAAAGATAACGGCTGCTAAAAAAACGAAGCAGCGATACCACATTCATTTAGAAAAGAACGGGAAAGAAGAGTATGCGTTCTCCGTCTCAGAAGATATGATTGTTTCGGAAGACTTGATGAAAGGAAAAGAACTGACAGAAGAAGATATTTCCCGGCTCAAATCACGAGACGAAATAGAAAAAGTGTATCAGCGTGCGTTAAATTATTTGTCTTACCGGATGCGTTCAGAGAAAGAGTTGAAGGACTATATTCTTGGCCACGAGCATGTGGAAGAAGAAGATGCTTTCGAAATGATTCAACGGCTGCGCAAGCTTGATTTTGTGAACGACGGACGTTTTGCTGAAGCATTCGTCCGCACGAGAAAGGATCAGTCCAAAAAAGGCCCGCGCACGATCAGACAGGAACTCAAGCAAAAAGGGATATCTGAAAAGGAGATGGAGAATGCGATGGAACAGTATGGTGAGGAAGAAGCAGTGGAGCTCGCGGTTGAACTGATTGAAAAAAAGCAGAAATCCTACAAGCGTGAATCACGCCGCCGAAAAGAACAGAAGCTGATGCAGTTTCTGCTGCAAAAGGGGTATTCCATGGAGACCGCATCGAAAGCTCTCCAGCAGGCAGATATTGAGTCGGATGAGGAAGAGGAGCTGGCAGCTGTCAGAGCGCAGGGGGAGAAGCTGTGGCGCAAGCATCAGTCTAAAGCGGATTGGGAACGAAAGCAGCGAGTCAAGCAGGGCCTTTATCAAAAAGGGTTCCCGTCGGAACATATCGAGATTTTTCTCGAAGAAATAGAAAGCTCAGATTCTTTATGACAGCTTGTCATACACGTATACTGATAGTATCGGGAAAGGAGATTGATGACCGTGAGCAAACAATACAGTAAAATGTCCCGTGAAGAACTTGAGGCGGAGATTAAAGAACTCCGGGTCGCTGCGCAAAAGGCCGAAGCGAAAGGAATGATTAATGAATACGCTGTTCATGAACGCAAGATTCTGATGGCAGAAGCATACATGCTGGATCCTGATACATTTCGCTCCGGGGAAACGTATCCGATTGCAAACAGCGGAGGAGAATCGTTTATGATTAAGTATATGAATGGGGTATTCGCCTGGGGCTGGAGAGATGGTAACAGCGGTCTGGAAGCGGTGCCTATTTCTGTTTTAACGAGAGAAGATAGGGGGTTATAACTGATGCAGGACTCTTTGGAGAGGCTCATCAATCGGCTGCTGGAGCAGAACGAACAGCTCTCCTATTCTGAAGCGAGGACATGGGTGGAGCTTTTATGGGAGGACTTCGAAGCAACATATGCTAAAGCAGGCCATTCATATAAAGGCAGAGAGATGACGGAAAAAGTGCTGATTCAATGGATTGATAATTATGGTTCAGAGCTTCATGAAGTATTAAAAAACAATCCGCGCTATCAGAAGTGGTTCGATCAAAAGCGATTTTTTCACTGATTATGTTGCAAATCCGTAAACGTACCCTGCGAAAAGTCACTGCCGGACTTCCACTTTAAAAAAAACGCCCCGCCTGCTGGTGCGGGACGCTTTTCAGGAAGCATAATGCAGCTTTCGTTTAAGCGAATCAGTGTTGTAAATCCAGCCGGTATAGGAGCTGAGCGGCTCCAGGTTCTCATCCAGTCTGACAATGGCGACAAACGGATAATACCCTTTACTTCGGTACCTGAGGTCAACGAATTTAACAGAGTAGCCGTGTGGTTCGATAGAGACTGCCCACCGGTATGCCGGAGAAAACGACAGAAATGCCTGCAGGTTATCATCGTGCCTGGCCGCATCGATAACTGGATCTTCTGGAATTGGTTCAAACGGATACGTTTCAAAATAGGTAAGCTTTTGCCTGCGCCATTCTGCTACAAACATGAGATGATCCGTGCGGACTACGATATGCCACCTTGACCAGCGGAATGTCGGTGACGTAAAAATGTGCGTAGCGTCCGGGTGCTCCAGGTGGACAGCTTTATAAACCTTGCGCTGCTCCCTTATTCTCCACACGTAGTAGCCGGCTATCACGACAAACATGGCGAGGAAGGTCCAGCCCGGGTGAGCCCCGAATCTCCAGGCTACAATCGCGGCAATATGCATGATAAAAATAAATGGATCGAAAATATTGATGACGCCGAGTGCGAGCCATTTGCGGTAGATCGGGGAAAAAGCCTTTGTTCCATACGCGTTAAAGATATCAATAAATACATGAAGAAACACGGCAAAAAAGGTCCACATCCACACATGATACAAATTCAGAGGCGGCATGATCATAAACAGCATGATCGTAATGAGCGTCGGCCAAATAAACCAGAAGGGAACAGAGTGCGTAACGCCCCGATGGTTTTTAATATAAACGGCGTTATTTTTTAATTTTAATACAGTATCAAAATCCGGAGCCTGAGATCCGACGATGGCTCCGATCATAACTGCCTGAGTCATTGCGGGGTTTTGGGATACGACCGGGTCCAGGGTAGCGAGCCCGCCGATTGCTACTCCCATGACGACATGAGTTGCTGTATCCATAAGGTTCCCTCCATCAGCAGATCCTGTAAGTATACATAAGTGTACCCTTTTTTCTACTGTTTCAAAAGAGGAGTTTTCAACGTGCAAATTATAGATACGAAAAAATTCCAGTCCGATCTGCTGGACTGGTACGATAACGAAAAGCGTGACCTCCCTTGGAGAAGGGAAAGAGATCCCTACCGGATCTGGGTATCCGAAATCATGCTTCAGCAAACAAAAGTGGATACGGTTATTCCCTATTACGAACGCTTTTTGACAAAATTCCCTACGCTTGAAGCTCTTGCCGATGCAGACGAAGAAGACGTACTGAAAGCATGGGAAGGGCTTGGCTACTATTCGAGAGCGCGAAACCTTCATCAAGCTGTGAAAGAGGTTAGAGATGACTACAACGGCATCGTGCCCTCTACAGAAAAGGAGATCGCTGCGCTGAAGGGTGTCGGACCGTATACGGCCGGAGCTGTTTTGTCGATCGCATACAACGTTCCGGCTCCAGCGGTAGATGGAAACGTCATGCGGGTGCTGTCCCGGATCTTTTCCATTTATGACGATATTGCAAAGCCGGCTTCCCGAAAAAAGTTTGAAGCGATTACGCGTGATTTACTGCCGGAAAATAGAGCGGGCGATTACACACAGGCTTTGATGGAGCTGGGTGCTGTCGTATGTCTTCCGCGAAAGCCTGCCTGCCTGCTTTGTCCAGTCGCAGAGCACTGCTCGGCCAGAAAGGAAGGCGTACAGGAATTTCTGCCAGTAAAAGCTAAGAAAAAAGCTCCGCGTTCTGTTCAACTTGCAGTAGGTGTTGTTCGGGACAGCAGGGGCCGCTACCTGGTAGAAAAGCGTCCCGATACCGGCCTGCTTGCAGGCATGTGGCAATTTCCACATTCTGAAGAGGGGATAGACGGGCTGCCGGCTGTCGATGAAAGCAGCTGGGAAAACCTCACCCAAATCAGACACGTTTTTTCCCATCTTGTTTGGGAAATGGATGTATACCAAACCGTACACGATGTACAAAAGCTTGAGAAGGCACAGCAGCTGCTAACGGTTGATGAATTGAAGCAAAAAGCGTTTCCTGTGTCGCACCAAAAAATAATAGCCTTACTGGAGGAATCATGATGGAATTGAACCTTGCTAATAAACGAGTACTTATTACAGGCGGATCAAAAGGAATCGGCTACGGTATTGCAGAGGCATTTATAAAAGAAGGTGCCAGGACAGCTGTTATTGCGAGAGGAGGAGACGCTTTAAAGCAGGCCGCTTCTGAGCTTTCTGGACTACAAACGATTCAGGCGGACGTATCGAACGAGGCGGAGCGCGAAAAGAGCTTTAATGAAGCTCTGCGTTTACTCGGCGGCATTGATATTCTTGTTAACAATGCCGGAGGATCCGCCGGGAGCACGCACCTTGATACACCGGTCGATACGTTTCGCGGAGCGATGGAGCTGAACTATTTTTCAGCGCTGCATTATGCCCAGCTTGCCTGCGCTGAAATGAAGCAGCATGGCGGCGGAGCCATCCTCAATATTTCATCCATCTTTGGACGGGAGTCCGGCGGGAAGCCGAGCTATAACAGCGCCAAGGCTGCCATGATCAGCATGACAAAATCACTCGCTGATGAGGTAATACAAGACGGGATCCGCGTAAACGGAATCGCGCCGGGCTCCATCCTGCATCCGACTGGCAATTGGCAGAAGCGGCTCGATGAAAATCCGGAAAAGATAAACCGATTTGTCGAGCAGGAAATTCCCGCGGGCCGATTTGGAACTGTGGAAGAAGTAGCGGATACGGCTGTTTTTCTCTGCTCAGAGAGAGCTTCATGGATCGTTGGAGCTACACTGAATGTAGACGGCGGTCAATCGCGATCCAATTTCTAATTCATATCTAGAACGGAAACTTTCGTTCTCATGATGAGTCTCCTGCTCATGAGGTTGTGACATAAAAGAATATTAATTGCGGTATTTACTTGACAATTAGTTATTTTTTATTGATATATATTAACATTGTGTTAATTTTTGCGCTCGGATGTGATACAGTAAGATAAAAGCAATGTGAGGAGATGGTTCATTCATGAATACAGATCAGGCACATACGTATCCCTACGCATCAACCCGAAATGTAACGTTTGCAAAAAATGGGATGGTCGCAACATCCCAGCCGCTGGCTGCACAGGCTGGACTTGATATATTAAAGCAGGGAGGCAACGCCGTTGATGCGGCGGTGGCAGCAGCAGCAGCTCTTACAGTTGTAGAGCCGACATCGAACGGGATTGGCGGCGACGCATTTGCGCTCGTTTGGATGAAGGATGAACTGCATGGATTAAATGCCAGCGGCCAGGCCCCGGAAAAGCTGTCTATTGAAACGCTTAAAGCAGCAGGAGTGGAAGAGATACCTAAGTTCGGGCTGACACCTGTCACCGTTCCAGGAGCACCGGCTGCATGGGCGGAACTCTCAGAGAAGTTTGGGAAGCTGACTCTTGAAGAAACGCTGGCTCCAGCTGTGAAGCTTGCCCGTGAAGGATTCCCGCTCAGCCCTACTTTGGCGAAGTACTGGAATAAAGCAGCTGTTGCTTACCAAAAGGCTTGGCAGGGGGAAGAATTTAACGAATGGTATCGAATCTTTACGCCTGACGGCAAGGCGCCGCAGGCAGGAGAGATGTGGCACTCCGAGGATCATGCAAGGACACTTGAAGAAATTGCTTCAACAAAGGCTGCCTCTTTTTACAGCGGCTCGCTTGCCGAAAAGCTGGACTCCTTTTCACGGAAGCACGGAGGCTATATTCGAAAGTCGGATCTGGAAGCGTTTAAGCCGGAGTGGGTTAAGCCGATATCAGTCCGCTACAAGGGCTACGATGTGTGGGAAATACCACCCAACGGCCAGGGGCTCGTCGCGCTGATGGCCCTGAACATGCTGAAGGAAGATTCATTCGCCGCCCGGGAAGATGAAGCTACGTATCATCATCAAATAGAAGCGATGAAGCTGGCATTTGCAGATGGAGAAACCTATATCACTGAAGAAAAGCATATGAGCAGAAGCGTTGAGGCGCTTTTATCAAAAGAGTATGCTGCTGAGCGCCGCAGCCTGATCGGTGACGAGGCACTGACGCCGGAAGCTGGAGATCCTTCTGCTTCAGGCACTGTCTACCTCGCAGCAGCAGATGGCGATGGCAATATGGTGTCCTTTATACAGAGTAACTACATGGGCTTTGGTTCAGGAGCCGTTGTCCCAGGGACCGGTATTGCACTGCAAAACCGCGGCCATAACTTCAGTCTTGATCCAAACCATGATAATGCGCTGCAGCCCGGAAAGAAAACATTCCACACTATTATTCCGGGTTTCCTTACGAAAAATGGGGAGGCTATCGGTCCATTCGGCGTAATGGGAGGCTTTATGCAGCCGCAGGGGCATATGCAGATGATCATGAATACGATCGATTTCGGTCTCAATCCACAGGCTTCTCTCGATGCACCAAGATGGCAGTGGATGAGCGGTAAGAAAGTTGTACTGGAGCACAGCGTGCCAAACCATATTGCTCAAGCACTTGCTGCAAGAGGCCATGAAGTGCAGCTGACGCATGATTCAGGTATGTTCGGACGAGGCCAGATCATTTGGAAAGATCCGAAAACAGGCGTACTGCAAGGTGGAACGGAGCCCAGAACAGATGGAAGCGTAGCCGCTTACTGATCACAGAGACCTTCTGCCTTCAAGCTCGTAACCGCCGTCCAATTTGTACAGTTGGACGGCTTCTTCTTTTCGCACGGCTGTGCGCAAAATCATGGTAACTGTGAAATGGAACGGTTCTGAAAACCGCGGCAGGTTAATAGCTGTTACAGTAAGTCTTAGTTCAATGTAGTGAGGTGAAATCGAATGGGAGTACAAAAAGAGCTGTTCATGGCTTTTTTCAGAGTCGGAATGCTCGGATATGGAGGCGGACCAGCTTCCATTCCCCTTATTCAAAAGGAAGCTGTTGAAACCTACGAATGGATGAACGATGAAGAGTTCTCGGATATTCTGGCAATTGGGAATACGCTGCCAGGTCCGATCGCCACAAAGATGGCAGGTTATATCGGATACCGGGTCGCAGGAACTGCCGGACTTTTAAATGCCATCGTTGCTTCCATCGTTCCGACGGTTATCTTAATGATCGCGCTGCTCGTGTCGCTGGCTTCGTTCCGGGAATATGCCTGGGTGCAAGGGATGACGCAAGGTGTGATGCCCGTTGTAGCAGTCATGCTCGGTGTATTGACGTGGGGGTTTTTAACGAAAGCAAAAGGAGATCTTGGGTGGAAAGTAGTTATTCTGCTGACGGTAGCTTCTGTAGCCCTTACAGAATTGGCTGGAGTTCATCCAGCGATCGTCATTGCCGCGCTTATTCTCTTTGTACTAGTAAAACCGGTAAAAAAGGCAGGTGACCGCACATGATCTACTGGGAAATATTTCTGGCGTTTTTCATTCCTGGTATTGTCGGTTATGGCGGCGGGCCAGCAACAATTCCGCTGATTGAGTACGAGGTAGTGCACCGCTATGAATGGATGGGGGTAGAGGAGTTTGGCGAGGTGCTTGCATTAGGCAATGCGCTGCCCGGACCAATCGCGACAAAAATGGCAGGGTATATCGGTTTCGTGGAAGGCGGTATTTTAGGGGCAGGGATCGCCTTGTTTGCCACCGTCGCACCATCGCTTATTTTGATGATCATTTTGCTAAGCATTCTGCTCCGCTTTAAAGATTCACCGAAAGTGAAAAAGTTATCAGCTATTGTAAGGCCGACAATAGCGGTTCTGCTCGGCGTCATGACGTTCCGATTTTTAGAAACGTCCTATACGGACAGCGGCTGGCTGCAGACGGTTTTCTTGCTGGGAGCCAGTTACTACCTGCTCGAAATCCGCAAGGTACATCCAGCGTTCGTTATTGCCGCAGCTTTGCTGTATGGCGCTGTTTTTCTATCCTGATCTATTCTCATCTGGACAAAATGATGCAACTGAGGAACAATAGCGGAGAGACCGTTTATTTTGGAGGATTGATCTGAAATGGAAAATCGAAAAACAGCACTGATTACTGGAAGCAGCCGCGGCATTGGCAAAGAAATTGCACTGACCCTGGCAGATGCCGGATACGATATCATCGTTAATTATGCGAGAAGCCGGGCAAAGGCGGATGAAACGGTAAAAGAAATTGAGGCTAAGGGCCGCAGAGCGTTTGCAATCAAGGCAAATATCGCAAAAACCGAAAAGCTTGATGAGATGTTTCAGGAGATTGATGAGAAGGTCGGCAGCATTGATGTATTGATCAATAATGCAGCCTCCGGCGTCCTTCGTCCATTGATGGAGCTCGAAGAAAGCCACTGGGACTGGACGATGAACATCAACAGCAGAGCGATGCTGTTCGTAAGTCAAAAAGCAGCGGAACGCATGAAGGATGGCGGAGCGATCGTCAGCCTGAGCTCGCTCGGATCGATCCGCTACCTGCCCAATTATACAACAGTTGGAGTCTCCAAAGCTGCTGTTGAAGCACTTACCCGCTACATGGCAGTTGAACTGGCTCCGAAAGGAATTCGTGTGAATGCAGTGTCCGGTGGAGCAGTGGACACTGATGCGCTGACGCATTTCCCAAATCGTGATGAACTGCTTGGCGATGCAGCATCCCGGACGCCTGCAGGCCGTATTACAGAACCGCAGGATCTGGCAGCTGCTGTGAAATTTCTCGTCTCCGATGAAGCGTATATGGTAAGAGGACAAACGATCATCGTCGACGGCGGAATATCGCTTCTGGCGTAAACGGTGATTCTTCTGTGCATCCGGCGCCAAACAATAGTATAATAAAAGGGAATATTCAGGAACCGATACTATGATGTTTATCCGCCGGTTTATCGAAACAGGTAATCACTGCTAAAGGAGAGGGCGTCATGTTCAGACGGAAGCAGAAAAAGCAGGGCCGAGATAAAGCACAGCAGGAGCCGGAAGTCATCTCCTGCTCACTGGAGGAGGTTCGGCAGGCAGTTAACGCGTTTGCTGAGTCTGCCGGACCGGGAATTTCACTGCGAACGCTCGTCACATCCGGTAACAAACTGGATGCGGAGCTGCTTATTCCTTATTTGAACGGCTTACCGGACCGCCCTTTTTACATGTCTAAAGAGACATTCGAGCTGTTTGAAGAACCGGATACGCCGAGATTGATCGATCATGCTCAGATTGCATGCGACCAATATTTTCTTGAAACCGGAGAGCTGCCGCTTAAGGGCAGCGATCAGACTAGTCCGATCAGCTATTTCAAATTGAAAAATTACCTGCGTGAGGAACCACCGTTTGACCTTTATCTGCATCCGGAGGACAGGATGGTGACCCACCGAAAACCGGCGGCCAGATGACAGGAAGGAGAGGCCGCGTGGATTTTCCGACAGTTGGAAGTACGATCGAAGTTCAAAGCTACAAGCACGATGGAAGTCTTCACCGCGTCTGGGAAGAGACGGTGATTTTAAAAAGCACGAGTCAGGAAGTAATTGGTGGAAACGACCGGATACTCGTCTATGAATCGGATGGCAGACACTGGCGGACGAGAGAGCCTGCCATTTGCTATTTTACTGCGAACAGCTGGTTTAACGTCATCGGCATGATTCGTAATGACGGCATTTATTACTATTGTAATTTAGGGACTCCATTTACGTATGATTCGGAAGCGTTAAAGTATATTGATTACGATTTGGATATTAAAGTATTTCCGGATATGACCTATAAGCTGCTGGACGAGGATGAATTTGATATCCACAAAAAGCAAATGAACTATCCTAAGGAAGTAGAGCCTATCCTGCATCGTGCAGTTGATGAGCTCGTGTCCTGGATCAGCTCGCAAAAAGGACCATTTGAACCCGGATTTATTGAGTACTGGTATGAACGATTTCTTCAGCACCGCTGATCATCCAGCCGGAGCTTGTGAAAGGCGTCATGACGGCATGTGTCCGTTATGGCGCCTTTAGACCGTCCGGACTGCTGAAGATAGGAGGCACTTTGCTTGGATAGTATTAAACGTTATATGCAGTTTATTCGTCCTTACTGGAAGGAAATATTGATTACCGTTTTTATCGGTATGCTGAAATTTGGAATTCCGCTCTTAACGCCGCTGATTTTGAAATTCGTTATCGATGATATCATTGGCGGAGAAGGTCTTGCAGTCGCTGAACAGATGACCATGCTTTATTGGCTGATGGGCGGGGCGTTATTTATCTTTTTAATTATCCGGCCCCCGGTCGAGTACTACAGACAGTACTTTGCCCAGTGGACCGGGAATAAAATTTTATATGATATTCGGGATCAGTTATTCAGCCACCTGCAAAAGCTGAGCTTAAAGTTTTACGCCAACCGCAAATCAGGTGAAATCATTTCGAGGGTGATCAATGACGTCGAGCAGACGAAGACGTTTATCATGACGGGCATGATGAACATTTGGCTCGACATGTTTACGATCATCGTTGCAATTGCTATCATGCTGACACTGGATCCGCTCTTGACGCTTGCAGCTGTAGCGCTGCTGCCGTTTTACGCGCTGTCGATCAAGTTTTTTTATGCCAGACTGCGTGATTTAACGAGAAAGCGGTCGCAGGCGCTGGCCGACGTGCAGGGACACCTGCATGAACGGCTGCAGGGAATCAGCGTCATTAAAAGCTTTGCCCTTGAAAACCATGAGCAGGAAGAGTTCGGCAAGCAAAACAACAATTTTTTAAACCGTGCTGTAGATCATACGAAGTGGAACGCCAAAACCTTTGCGGTCGTGAACACCATCACGGATATCGCTCCGCTTATCGTCATCTTCACTGCTGCAGTGCTGGTTATTCAAGCCGATCTGACCGTCGGTACGCTCGTTGCCTTTACCGCTTATATGGATCGGTTATATAATCCGCTCAGAAGGCTGGTTAACTCCTCGACAACACTCGTTCAATCAATCGCGTCGATGGACCGGATGTTTGAACTGGTTGATGAGAAGTATGATATTAAAGATCACGAGCAGGCAAAGCCATATAAAAGCGGTAACGGTGAAGTGATTTTTGACCGTGTTTCGTTTGGTTATGACGAAGAAGAAGTGCTGCATGAAGTTAGCTTCCGTGCCGAAGCAGGAGAAACCATTGCGGTTGTTGGCATGAGCGGCGGCGGAAAAAGTACTATTATGAGCTTGATTCCGCGATTTTATGATGCCAATGAAGGTGCTGTAAAGATAGACGGAGTGAACGTCAAAGATTATCAAGTAAGAACCCTTCGCGACAGAATCGGTATGGTCCTGCAGGATAACATTATTTTCAGCGATTCGATCATGTTCAACATTCGCATGGGAAATCCTGAAGCAACTGACGAACAGGTGTATGAAGCTGCCCGGGCTGCAAATGCCGACGGATTTATTCAGGAAATGCCGGACGGCTATGAAACGAAAATCGGGGAGCGCGGTGTCAAACTATCAGGAGGACAAAAGCAGCGCGTGGCAATCGCACGAGTGTTTTTGAAAAACCCGAGCATTTTAATATTTGATGAAGCGACTTCTGCCCTTGATCTCGAAAGTGAAAAGCTGATTCAAGACTCTATTTTAAGGCTTGCCGAAAACCGGACAACCTTTCTCGTTGCCCACCGTCTGTCCACTGTGACACATGCGGACAAGATCATTGTGATGGAGAATGGCCAGGTCGCAGAAACAGGTACACATGATGAACTTATGAAGCTCGACGGGCGGTACAAAAAGCTATTCTCAATTCAGAAGCTTGGTTAATGGAAACAGCAAGCAAACTGCAGAAAGAAAGGAGCTGCCGGAATGGGACTCAAGCTCAGTCAATTAACAAAGACCTTTCAAGAAGAAACGGCTGTTCACGCGCTCTCGGCTGAAATTCAAGCAGGAACCATTTTCGGCATGCTTGGATCAAATGGTGCCGGTAAAACGACTACATTTCGCATGATATTAGGATTAATTGATCCATCTGCAGGCAAGGCTGAATGGCATGGAGAACGGCTAGACTATCGGCGCACCAGACTGGTCGGCTATCTTCCCGAAGAAAGAGGCCTTTACCCGAAGCTGACCGTTAAACAGCAGCTTCATTATTTTATGAAGCTCAAAGGTATGCCGAAAAAAACGTTTTTTGAGGAAATGCGCCGCTGGCTTGCGCGCTTTCAAATTGAAGAATATGAGAACCGCCGGGTAGAGGAGCTGTCCAAAGGGAATCAGCAAAAAATACAGTTCATGGCTTCTGTACTGCATAAACCAGAGCTGCTTATTTTAGATGAACCGTTCAGCGGACTGGATCCTGTGAATTCAGACATGCTGAAGCAAGCTGTGTTAGATTTGCAGAAAGAAGGTACGACCATTCTGTTCTCCAGTCACCAAATGCATAATGTAGAAGAGCTTTGTGACGAATTGATGATGCTTAAAAAAGGAAACGTTATTTTAAAAGGCAAGCTGACTGATATTAAGGCTGCTTATCCTGTTAAACGCATTGCCGTCAGAGGCGCAGATGATTTACCCGAACTTGAAGGACTTCCCGGCGTGCTTCAGGTTTATAAAAGCAAGCTTGAAACGATTGTACAGGTTAGCGGAGCGGAAGCAGCTGAACGTGTTTTTCGCCGCTGCTCGGAGGCGACATGGCTGAAAAAATTTGATTTGCAGGAGCCATCCCTGCATGAAATCTTCGTCGATCAGATGGGGGGCGAAGAACATGCGTAGCTTTTGGATTACGGTCAGTCACACTGCAGTCAGACGAATTACGTCAAAATCTTTTTTAATATCTACTGCTGTCATGGCCTTTTTAATCATGGCGTTCTTTCTTATCCCGGCTCTGCTTCAAACGGCGGCTTCCGATGAAGGGACTACAGTTTACGTTGCGGATGAGTCGGTGTGGGGTGGAGCGGCTGCAGAACGGTTTCAGGAGCAGCAGGCAATGGAAGCGGAGCTCGTTTCATCAGCGGACGAAGCGGAACGACGGGCGGAAGAAGGAAATGGTGCGGCGCTGATCATCTCGGGAGAGGCAGCGGCACTTCAAGCAGATCTTCTCGTTAGTGGCGAGCAGGCGATCCTCGCTCAGACGACGGCTGACGTTCTGGACCGTGTTCAGGCTACTCTTTATGCAGAGCAGGTGCTGGAGCTTGATGAGTCGGAAGCAGCCCCGCTTTATGGAGGAGTAGATGTCAGTCAATCACCGCTTCCCGGAGCGGAGGAGCGGCCCGAGGCCTTTTCTGGATCGTATTGGATGGTCTACGGGCTCGTGTTTATTATCTATTTAATCGTCGTATCCTTTGGATCAATGATTGCGACAGAGGTAGCTGCAGAAAAATCGTCAAGAGTGATGGAGCTGATTGTATCCAGCGTGTCTCCTGTGACCCAAATGTTTGGCAAGCTTGCGGGGATTGGATTAGCCGGCTTGGTCAATCTATCTGCTGTGGCTGCTGCAGCTGCGGCAGGGGCCTGGCTGAGCGGGGAAGAGACGGTCTCATTTATTCTCAATGAGGTACTTGACTATTCCCTTTTAGGCTACGCCCTTCTTTTTATCGCGTTAGGTTATGTCCTGTACGGAGGGCTCGCAGCGATGACAGGTGCGCTTGTCAGCCGTGCGGAGGAGGCTAATCAGGCAATGCAGCCAATTATTTTCCTGGCGATGATTGCATTTTTTATCTCGATCGTTGCATTGAATGCACCGGAATTAACGGTGTTTCGTATCCTGTCCTACGTGCCGTTTTTTACACCACAGCTCCTGTTTCTGAGAATTGGCATGGAAACAGTACCTGCCTGGGAAATTGCGCTTATCATCTTCCTGCTGATCACGAGTGCCGTATTAATCAACCTGGCAGCAGCAAGGGTATACAAAGGCGGCGTACTCATGTACGGGAAATTCTCTTTCCGTCAAGGTATTTCGCGGGCCATTGCTGTTTCAAAAAAAGAGTCGTGATACTACCGGCAATTGGGTGCAAATAGCTGCATACAAAAAACGAGCCGGCACCGGCTCGTTTTTGTATGTGCGTCGATAAAGTCTGTCTGAATGACTAATTCCTGCAGCTGCGGTCACTCGCTCTCCGGAGAGCACGGGCGCGGCTTTTCTTTCTTGTCCGCCGGATCTTCTCCCTGTTTGAGCCGGGTCCTTCCGGCTTCGGACGTTGACCGGACAGATGAAACGCCTGATTTCATTTTGGATCGAGCCAGCTGCGAGTGTTTGACCCTTTCCCGCGCAACAATGAAACACAATCGTCATGCCAGTGTTTTACAGCGTTCGCCAGAGGCACAACAAGCAGTCTCAAAATTCTTTACCGGTCTGGTACTTCACCGGCAAATCGAACGAAGCCTAAAAGGCTTAAGCCGTGCCATTCCGATCCGGGCAAAGAATTCTGAATAGAGCTTATAGCAAGCCCGCGGCAGATTAGATAAGCGAAAAAGGACTGAGAAATGAATAAACGTTTACCCAAAATGATTTTTCGGCTGGAAGATACATCAGGGGTGGATGACGGCAAGAGTTTCTTCGCTGTGAGCATGCGTGTTCCACTTCGCTCATGTATTCCTGCTGCTTAACATTGGGATGACATACCAAGTCCACGATGTACGCTTCAATTAAATGTTCCGAAGATCTGAATTCGGCTTTCGTATCGCGTGAAGGCTTCCAGTCCTACAGTTCTTTTGCTGCAATATCTACTTCGTTATCTTCCGTATGATACGTGAAAAATCCGTCTACCAGCTTATCGAGATGTTCAAGCTCTTCGGAGTATTCAATGATCAGCGCGATTACGGGAAGAAAATGAATCCACGTTTCATGTTTGAATTCGACGTGTTTTTCCGAATTCATAAATATCTCTACGAGCGTGGCTCGTCCCTCCGTTACTTCTTCCAGATCCATCGTAAACGACTGTGGCCGAACCTTGCCCATATATTTGAGCATAATCCGCTCGTGATAATTTGTCAGCGCATCCAGCTGATGCTGAATCACTTCTTCTACTTCAGGGGGGAGCTGATGTGTCACATGATCATGTCTCGCAAGACTTTCAAGAATATTTTCTGCTTTCGACGTCGTGCGGATCATTTGACGAAACAGGACAATTTTGCGCATACGGGAGTACTCTTTTTTTCGGAACAGACTGCGTTCCTGACGGTACAGATCAAAGAGCGTATCAAGTTTTTGAATCGACGTGCGAATTTTATCCTGATCCTGTTTAAGGGTGCTGTAGTCAATTTCATGATGAAGGATGAGCCGGATCCATTGAATAATTTCATCATTCGCTGCTGTCAGCTTGTGATAAAGCTGGTTTTCATGGTTAGGCGGTAGAAAAATCATGTTAACCGCAGATGCAGCAAAGACGCCGATCATAATGAGCAGAAACCGATCCAGTGCGAAAGGAAGAAAGTCGTCAGTAGGACTGCCCATGATAATAACTGCGGTCACAACGGCGAGAGGAATGATCGCCTCACGTCTCCAGCGAATATGAATGGCAATGATCAGGACGACTACGACACCGATCACGAACGGCTCCGGACCAAATGCGAGCACGAACGTGACTGCCAGCACTGCGCTGATAATGTTGGCTTGAATTTGATCCCAAATTAAGGTGATGCTTTTATACAGAGATGGCTGAACAGCAAAAAAAGCCGCAAGTGCGGCAAAGGCAGGAGTTGTAAAATCCAGCCACATCGCCGCATAAAGGGCCAGTGTCACTGCCAGACCAGTTTTAAACATCCGGGCTCCGAGCCTCATAAGATGTGTACTTCCTTTCTTTTTCGTGTTGAAGTCAGCTGGAAAGCTGCTTGCAAAAAGGACCCGGCTGCACATGCTCCGGGTCGCCTTCCTTTCTATTCATCATACACCCGCTTCCTGTCATTGACAAGAAAGGCTCAGCTCATCGCTTGAAATGCTCTTCTCGCAGCGCTGATTGTTTCGTCGATATCGGCTTCCGTATGGGCTGCCGTTAAAAAGAGAGCTTCAAATTTAGAGGGAGCAAGGTTGATGCGCTCCTTCAGCATCAATTTAAAGAAAGCTGCAAACATGTCCGTATCAGAAGCATCTGCTTCCTCATAGTTCGTCACACGGTTGACCCCGAAGTAGATTGTAAGCGCACCGCCAAGCCTGTTTATACACGCATGGATGCCTGCTTCTGCGACAGCGGCCGTGAGCCCTTGTTCCAGTCTTGCTCCCAGGCGGTCAAGCCTGTCATAAAGTCCTGGCTCCTGCAGCACTTCCAAACAAGCAATTCCTGCTCGCATAGAAGCTGGATTTCCAGCCATCGTGCCAGCCTGGTAGGCGGCTCCCATCGGAGAAACCTGCTCCATAATGTCGCGTCTGCCTCCATATGCTCCGATCGGAAGACCGCCGCCAATTATTTTGCCCATAGCAGTTAAATCCGGATAGACGTTCAGCTTATCTTGAGCCCCGCCGTACATAAAGCGGAACGCTGTGATAACCTCATCGTAAATCACCAGCGAGCCATTTCCTTTAGCAAGGTGATTAACCTGTTCGAGAAAACCGGGATGCGGTTCGACAATTCCGAAGTTGCCAACAATCGGCTCGACAAGGACAGCTGCAATATCTTCACCAAACCGATGCAGGGCCTGCTCTAAAGCATCTGCATCGTTAAAGGGAACTGTGATCATCTCCGCAGCTGTTGCGGCCGTAACACCAGCAGAATCAGGATGGCCGGTCGTCGATGGTCCCGAACCGGCTGCCACAAGAACCGGATCGGAATGACCGTGATAGCAGCCGGCAAATTTAATGATTTTCGTTCTGTTAGTAAATGCTCTCGCCACGCGGATTGTTGTCATAACAGCTTCTGTGCCGGAATTGACGAATCGAACACGATCCAGTGCCGGCATCGCTTCTTTCAGCATGGACGCAAAGATGTTTTCGTGTCTGGTTGGAGTTCCGTAAAGCAGGCCGTCTTCTGCAGCGTCCTTAACTGCCTGGGTGATGTGCGGATGGGCGTGTCCAGCAATTATTGGTCCGTAGGCAGCCAGGTAATCAATGTAGCGGGTGCCGTCTTCATCCCAGAAATAAGCGCCCTCTCCGCGATTCATAAACACAGGCGTACCGCCGCCTACGCCTTTATAGGCTCTCGAAGGACTGTTAACTCCTCCAAGAATGACTTGCTTTGCTTCATGAAAAAGCTTTTCAGATTGTTCGTATGTATGCATGATGTTCTCCTTCCATTACACTCGTATCTGTCGGAAAGATTGTATCATGCACACTCATTCGTGTCGACGCGTACTAATAGAGCAGCTCTCTCCAAGCAGGATCTCCCTCTCTCGGCATGCCAATTCCGGCTTCCGTTGAAAACCAGCTGCGTATCTCTTCCCAGTCCGACGTACGAATCGCTTCGCCTGCGGAGGAAAGAACGAGATAGGACGGCGTATCGTCGATTTCCATAAAGGTCTCAAAATAATCCGGTGCATAATAGTTAACGTCGATGTAGACCCCGTAGCGTTCGCCGGCCTGCGAGCCGAACTCATCTAAAATGAGCAAGTATTCTCTATTGAAATTTTCATCAAATAAAAACAGCATATAATGATCGTCTTCAACCGGTGTATGCACTTCAATAAAATCTTCGGATGTGTATGGATGGGCTTTAATTTCTTCAGCAGTATAAATCGGGAACAGGCGGGATTCTTCTGTAACGGGTCTTTCCAGTGTTCGGGTAAAGGGCTCAATCTCTTCTGAAACGAGGATTTCCAGGTGCTGATTCGGCCAGTGGAGCGGAAAATCAATCTCGCTCATCAGGGCAGATTCACCGGTGTCGAGATCAGTAAAAACAGTCTCCTCCGTCGTATGAATCAAATACGATTCAGCCTCATACATGACCGGGAGTGAAGTCTGCAGCCCGTTTAAGTAACGGTAGGAAGACCCGGTATACGAATCCTCAACAAATAGTTGGAAACTGCCTTCCATGGAAAGAGTGAACATGTAACGGCCCTCGAGCGTCTGCTCTTCATCCTGACTGCAACCGGAAAGGAAAAGAAGCAGTGCAGCGAGCGCAATAATCAGCTTCATGTGTCATCCTCCTCCGCTCTTTCTTCGAAAAAACCAATGATGTCCATCGGACTGTCAACCTGAGCCGCCAGGCCGTCTGATGTCAGCAGCACCCAGTTGTACTCGAGCTGGGCAGCCTGCTGCTGTTCGAGCAGTTCGGCAGAAAAGCGCTCCCTTTCCTGAAGCATAGAAGGGATGCCCTGCAGCTGATATAAAAGCTCTTCTTCACTTAATCCGCGGCCGATCAAGCGGAAGTCTCCGTCCCGTACAGGCTGGTAAAAAGTCGTTACATCTTCTTCTTCAAGCGGATGAACAGCAATCTCTTCCGGGATATAGGCTGGAAGGAATCGTGGCTGGTAGGTTAAATAGCGTTGGAGGGGAGTTTTGTGTCCAGCTTTCTCCGGCGGCGGATAGATGCTCAGCCGTTGATTCGGCATGAATGTATCAGAGTCAACTTCTTCTCCTGTAACAGCATCATATATCGCTGTTTCCTCTCCTTGCATCAGGTGAAATGCCTCAGCCTCATATCCTTCAAGCGGATGTCTGGAGCGGTCTTCCTGAATAGCCGGTCCGAATGTATCGCCTGCGGTAAAAAGAATTCGTCCAAACCCGTCGGAGGGACCAGCTGTGCGGCCTTCGTATGCTTCTTCGGCTGAGCAGGCTGTAAGCCATAGAAGAGCCAGTATGAACATTTTCTTCATAGATGCCAACCCCTTAACGGAAACGATTATTTCTGTCATTGTATCATTTGAACAGACTGCGGAGGGCGGTTCCTGCTTTGCGGCTGAATTCCATGCAGGAGTCTGCTACTATAGTAAGTAGGAAAGGTGGGATCCGGATGAAGCAGGTGCTTCCGTTTATACTGATTTCCGCTGTTGTCGGAGCTCTATTATATTTTCTGCAGGATGATTATGAAGGTCCTTTCGATCCGGATCACCGAAGTGATGCCTCAGATGCATACTGGGATGCGGTTTTGTTTGTCGAAAGGGAAGGTGATGAAGCGGAGATCGGCTTCAGACTTAGTCCTGCTGAAGACAGTGAGTTCGAGCCGGATTCGATCGACATGCTGGAGGTATTCGTCGACAGTTCAAATGTTAGCTTTTATTTTCAGGATTTAGAGATGGATTCATTTGAAGATGAGCTCATTCACCGCGAAGCGTGCAGCGTCTGCAGTTCGGCTTCGCAGATCGAAGCACGTATGCTCGTTAATTGGAGAGAAGAGGGCGAAACCAGATCGAGTCAGTATCAATTTAGCTTAATGCTGGAGGAATAAGTCAGGAAGGTTGTGGCCACAGGTGAAAATTGTATCGTCAGGAAATATTCATCATGATATTACCTCTCGCTTAGAGGAGCGGTTTCAAGAACATGAGTTCCGCTGGCACGAAAATATGTCACAGGCGGAAGCTGATTTAAAAGATGCAGATGTTTTTATTACTTATGGAGAAGATATGGAGCCTTGGCATGTCGAATCCGCATCTCGTCTTAAATGGATTATGATCGTATCGGCCGGCATGGATGAAATGCCATTCAGGCAGGTGGCAGCTAAAAACATACTTGTGACGAATGCGAAAGGCATTCATGCTATTCCAATGGCTGAATACAGCATGCACATGATGCTTCACGTTGCCCGGAAAACAGCGATTGTGCAGCAGCAGGAAAAAGAACACCGATGGAGCAGAGAGCCGGTCATGCATGAGCTGTACGGATCATCTTTGCTGATTGCGGGAGCCGGAGCGATCGGAACACGTACGGCTAAGCTTGCTAAAGCGTTCGGCATGCATGTAACCGGTATAAACAGAAGTGGTGGCGAGAGTCCTTATTTTGATGAATTGCTGCACGTCTCCAAACTTCCTGAAGCCTTACATACAGCCGATTATGTCCTGTCTATACTTCCAAAAACTGCCGAAACGAAGAATTTCTTCAGCCTGGAACAATTCCGTCAGATGAAACAAAGCGCTGTTTTCATTAACATGGGCCGTGGGAATGCTGTTAATGAGCAGGAAATCATTATTGCTCTCGATGAGGGCGAATTCCGGCATGCTTGTCTGGATGTGTTCAATGAAGAGCCGCTTCCAAAGGAGCACCCATTTTGGGCACACCCTGCTATTACAGTAACTCCTCATTTGTCAGGCATCTCGCCGATGTATCAACCGCGAGCGATGGATATTTTTGAAAAGAATCTTACTGTTTTTCTTCACGGGAATGGGGAATATATAAACCAAGTGGATCCTGATCGGGGATATTGAAAGGGGTGCGAGCTGTGAAGCTGATGGTCTGTATCGTTCAAAATCGATATCGGGATGTACTGGAGGAAGGACTTAAGCTGGCGGATTACCGCATGACGGAGTTTGCAAGCAGCGGAGGCTTCCTGAGAAAAGGAAGCACCACATTTTTAATCGGGGTTGCCGAGGAAGATGTGAATCAGGTACACAGCTTAATGAAAGATATCTGCCTCCGCTATGAAGAAAAGCGTGGAAGACCTAATCCGGAACACAACCGATATATATCTTTTATGATTGATGCCCGCGACAGTCTTCCCTTTCTAAAGGGTCAAAATTGACACCGAAGTGATGCATTCGGTATACTGTTTATAACCATTATTATGTAAGAATCTCTAGATGCAGCTGATCCATCATCCAATCAATGCCGTTTTCATCACCTGAATAGAGAGAGAGATGCACGAATTGTGAGGTGAGCAAGTTGGAAAATGCCGAACTAAAAGAAGCGCTTCAATCATTAAAATCAACCAAGGTTCGCATGACGCCGCAGCGGCACGCGATTTTGGAGTTTCTGTTCGATTGTGAGAGTCATCCGACCGCTGATGAGATTTACAAGGCGCTCGAAGACAAATTCCCGAATATGAGTGTTGCGACGGTTTATAATAACCTGAGAGTCTTTAAAGAGGCCGGCCTGGTTCGAGAGCTGACGTATGGAGATTCCTCCAGCCGCTTTGACAGCAACACAAGCCATCATTATCATGTGATCTGCGATGACTGCGGTAAAATTGTTGACTTTCATTATCCTGGATTAAATGAAGTGGAGGCATTGGCAGAGCATGTTGCCGGTTTCCGCGTTAGAAGTCACCGTATGGAAGTGTACGGGACTTGTCCAGACTGCAGGCAAAAGCATTAACTAAAAAAGCAGGAAGTAGACGCTTGTCTACTTCCTGCTTTTTCGTTTGGAGTTATACGATTCGTCAAACTCTTTTCCTTCAAGTGTCGGATCAAGTGTCAACGGCTCATTGCAATGCATGCACGCATCAACACGGCCAAGCATTTTTGTTGGTTTGCTGCACTCCGGACAGGTGACCTGCACCGCTTTTGACGAAAGCATGCCAATCCAAAAATAAATGACGGTGCTGGCGATGATCGCAAGAAATCCGATCAGCATGAAGATTGTCATCACAAGCGGATTCGCCTGAAAGAATAAACCACCGTACATAATCACGATACCTGCAAAAATGAGCACTAGAGCAAACGTGCGGATTTTGTTTATTTTGTTTGTAAATGTAAGCATTGAACTATCACGCCTTTCTTCACCGCTAGTATATCATAGAGAAGGCCCTGAAAATATAAAAAAGTCGTGAACACGAGATGGGAAAGAGGAATCTGGCGGTTGTTGTCGAATACTAGCCTGACCAGGAGTTTGAAGGCAGGTTTTATTGAATAGGAGGAAGGCTCTATCATGAGAGAATTTCTGCGCGAACTTTATCAGGACCGTACCAGTGATCCCGAGACGCTAGCTGTCGTCATGATGGAGGGGAAAAAGCTGGAGGATGCTGCAACGGATTATTTTGACGGTGTGATTCTCATCGTTACTGATGATAGCAGGCAGTGGGAAATAAAGCACTATGAGTATCGCGGGATGAAGGCTGCGATGCATCTCGTCAGCAGTGAACAGTTAATGGAGTGGGTTCGTCTAAGTACAAATCGCCGTGTCGTGGAATGGCTCATCAATGGGAGAGTCATTTTTGACAGAAATGAATTCATGCACAGGTTTAGAGAGCGAATGCTTCATTTCCCTGAATCAGACAGATATTCCCGGATAGGGCTGGAGTTTGCAAAATTGGTCAGGCGCTTTGCAGATGGAAAATCACTGTATCAGGAAAAGCATTACCTTGACTCGTTTAATCAGATTGTACATGCGCTGCATCACCTCGCCCGTCTTTCTGTGATTGAGAAAGGATATTATCCTGAAGTGACCGTTTGGGAACAGGTCAGGCGAATTGAACCTGAAGTGCATAAATTGTACTCTGAGCTCGTTAACGGTACCGAACCATTGGAAAAGCGGTTGGAGCTGCTCCTTTTAGCAAACGAATTTGAGCTTGCTACTAAGATGAGGCTTGGCAGTGCGCACCTTCTGTCTATTATGGAGGAAAAACAGGAAGCTTGGAGCGTAGACGAGTTAAAAGAGCGGCTGACATTTCATGAATACTCGCTGGATTTAAGCATGCTGCTGGAATATCTCGTTAGAAAAGGACTTGTATCCGTCCAGTTTGGGAAGACGAAAGGCGGGGCCATTCAGCACCGGCTTTACCGGCCGGCGCTTCCTAAGGCAGATTCAATTTGATGGGTTTTGACAGGAAGGGGAATTGCTGCACAGGCTGCTTCACTGCATTTGACCCTTCCTGCAGGTTCCCCTTATATAGAAGAAAAAAGCCACTTTTAAAAAAGTTTATCTTTTTATAGAAAAGCTGTTGCGCGTGATGAAATTATTATGATATATTAATAATCGTCGCTGAGACAGCAGGCGCTCAAACGCCCGGCAGACTTGAAGAAAATTAACTTTTTCTGTTGACGGTCATGTGTCTCTGTGGTAAATTAATAAAGTCGCCAAAACGAGCGACGCCGAGCAACACGGCCCTTTGAAAACTAAACAAAAGACAAGAAGAAGGAAAGAGAATGAATCATTCTCTGTCAATTTTTGAAATACAGGAATCTTTAG